>NZ_JACKQK010000009.1:0-221183 GCF_014892995.1 Pseudomonas sp. EggHat1 | reverse complement strand
CATTCACCTGGATCACCTTGGTGTCCACGACGATGCCGGACAGGTCCACCTTGACACTGGCCTGAGCACCCACCAGTACGGCGCGGGCGTCTTTCGGCGAGAGGGTTTCCAGCGGCTGACCGCCACCGGCTGCCAGGGCATCGAGGAAAACCTGGGTATTGCGTTCCACGCCGGGGCTGCCGGCAGCAACGGCAGCGTTAAGGGACAGGGTGAATATGGCCATAGGAAAGGTATGCCAGATGTTCATCTTATGCGCTCCGTAGTTGTGCGATGTGTCAATGAAGGTGGAGGCGGACGGCTAAACAAGTAAAGTTAGAGTTACATCAATATTGCCCCGGGTAGCATTGGAATAGGGGCAAACGATGTGCGCGCGCTCTATCAGGTTCTGGGCACTCTCGCGATTCATACCCGGCAAGCTGATGCGTAACTCGACTTCGATACCAAAGCCATTGGGTATTGCGCCGATACCCACTACACCTTCAATTGACGTGTCCGCTGGCATGTTCAGCTTGTCCCGGTTGGCAACAAACTTCATGGCGCCAATGAAGCAGGCTGAATATCCTGCTGCGAATAATTGTTCCGGGTTAGTGCCGTGGCCGCCAGCACCTCCGAGTTCCTTTGGGGTGGTCAGGGCGACGTCAAGCACTCCGTCGGAGGATATTGCACGGCCGTCGCGTCCGCCGGTAGCTTCTGCATAGGCACGATAGGCGATGGTTTCAATAAGCATAGATGGACTCCCTTTATATATTAATGTCAGGTGTCGCTTTAGATGGGTGCTAAGGTGTTAGCGGTGTTGTGACCAAGGACTGTCATTGCTCAGTTGTCTGAATAAAAAAGGTTGTGCGCATTGTGATTCTTGGATGGCAGTAAGGTGATGTAGGTTTGTTGTAGGTAGCGCTGCATATCATTGGTCAAAGCTCGATTGAGCTGATTTCACTGTTCTCATGGCAACCTTCTCTGGGTTAGATGACACCACGACATGGGAGGCGCCTTGACATGTGGGTGCGTTCGATTTCGTGCCTTCAGCTGTGCTTGCAAGCTCATACGAAGAGTTTTGCGGATCTAAGGCCGTCTGGCTTGGATGATTTTGCGAATTTGGTACTAGGCTGTGGCTTTTTTGAGGCTGGCAGATTGAGGCAACTTAGCTTGCTAAGTGTGCTCCGGTTTCGTCAGTATCACCTCTCTGATCGAAGTAGTGGGCCGTACGCCAATACTTCATCGTTGAGGTTTTCAGTCATAAGGTTATGAGGTTGTTATGAGTGGCTATTTTTTTTGAGCTAGAGTCTGGTTTGGATGCTTGCGCTGCTAATGTCGGCTGTTGAATTGTGTGTGCTAAAACTAATGTTACTCCAGAAAAAAATAATTAAAGCTGCGCTGGCAATTTTTTTGAGCGAGTTTAATGTGTTTTTTATTGTTCGGTGCTTTGAGGTTCTTCTGGGTGGGGTGAGAGGTGTTAACGCCAGGGTTTGAACAATGATGAAGGTCAAGGTTAGCTGCGCCAAGTTTGAGATTTGATAGTTGTCAGGTGAGTCGATAAATTGTGTTAGTAATGATGAAAAAAATAGAAGCGTTCTTGTGTTGCGTATCTCTGAGGTAAAGGATCTTGTCCAGAGGGTTGTGAACTGACCATAGGCGATAGTCTGTTTGTTATTTTTATGGGTGCTGGTTTTTGCTGTGATTTCCCTTATGCTGAACCATGTCAGGTATGAGGCGCCGGTTATTTTTAATATTGTGAGGGTGTTAGGATATGTCGATATAATGGAATGAATTATTAAAATGGCGGTGCTTGCAAGTGTGGTGATTGCGGCTAAGCTTCCTGTGTGTATCAATATTTCCAAGCTTGGGCTGCATGTGATTGATCTTTTTGTTAAGAATACTGTGGGCGATTTGATTGGTCTGATTTGGGTTGCGGCAATGATTATTAAGAGCAAGTAATCTGTTAGTGGCATGGCAAAATATTGAAGGTTTCATATCTGTACGCACACGTACACTACGTGCTAAGTGGTCTGGTGGGTAGGGCCATTTAAGGCGTTTAGCTGTGGGCCATTAGGGGGTGCTCATTGGGTCTGATTCTTCCGATGCCATTGGATGCTCTGGATTCAACAAACAAGCGCGTGCAGGCCACTCGATGCGTGATTGCAATTCTGAATGAGCTACGGCGCTGCCAGTCCTCTGCGAATGCTTCAGCAGAGCGATGAAGGATCATGCGCGGTACTTCGCCAAGGGATCTTGAATCGTGATAGCTAGGTGACTACCTAGTTCTGCAGGGAGGGGCTCTGATAGATCGAACAAGTCACCGGGAGCATGGGTGTTGATTTCAGGCCTGCAGCCTATTCTGATGGCAATCATCTACGCTGCTTTAATTTAGGAGTAAATAATGTACTTGCGCCGTTATGTGTTGCTGATCGGGTTGTCGATTTGCTCTCATGCCTCTATTGCGGCTAAGGTTTCGGATCTCCCTATGCGGCTAGTGCTCGGTTATTTGCCTCCTATTAACTGTGAAGACACGGTGGAAGGTGCTCGTTGCGTAAATAATAAGGTTGCTGAAATGCTTCAGTACCTTTCTGGGATCAATATAAAGGTGCATCTGGTTCCCTATGCTAGGGCGGTGCGGGTTTTGGAGGGTGGTCAAGCTGACATCGGGCTGATGTTGGAGAATGATAATATGCCAAGCAGCGTGGTGCCTGTCGCCAAAGTGTATGAGATAGTGTTATCGGTTTATACTCGGGAAAATAGTGATCATTTAACCCATGATCAGCTCAGGGTTGGTGTATTGCGTGGCCAAGGTGATAACATCATCGGGCACTTAGCGGGGGCGCGTCATGTTGAAGTGTCTGATTATCGGCAGGGCGTAGAGATGTTGGCTTTGGGACGGTTGGATGCCGTGCTGGGGCCGGATGAGACTTTAATGTTTTTATTTGGCCAGTATCAAATGAATCATATGCTCAATCCACAGCCTTTGGTGCAATTCAATCAAGAGGTTTGGTTGTACTGCCGTCGCGACTCGTGCGACGCTCAGCAGCTGCGACAGCTACAAAAGGCGATTGATAATATTCAACCTGAGATGCCAGGCATAATACAGGTGGCGCCGGCGGCATATTATGAATGAATAGGTAGCGCAGGTGATTGGTGCTGTCGATGATTTATCTATGTAGCCGTTAGTGAGTTTGTTGTGATTAACGGTGTGCGTTGTGTGTGGTATGAGAAAGTGAATATTGCTTGTTGATTGAGTATTTCCCTTTCTGCTGGGTGGTCCGTTAGGTAGGACCATTTAAAGCGTTTTGGTGTGGGTTTTTATGGGAAAAGGCAAGAAGTCATCTGGTCTGGATCTTCCGATGCCATTGGAGGCTCTAGGCTTAACGAAGCAGGAGCGCGCATACCGCTCGATACGAGATGCAATTCTGAATGGGCTCCTGCAATCAGGTGATCGCCTACCTTCTTCGCGTGTTCTAGCCGAACGATGGAAAATCGCGCGCGGTACTGTGGAAAGCGTTTTTGATAGGTTGCAACTTGAGGGCTACCTGGTTCGCAGGATCGGCTCCGGGAGCCGCGTTAGCGCACTTATGCCGAACAGCTACTTGAATCTCAGTGACGGTGATGTGGACGAAAGTAGCTCGGTTGAAGACTTGAAGGTATCTCCGGTACAGGAACAAGATTATCGGGCAAGGATAGGTATTCCTTTTGTTGCTCGGTTGGCGAATCCGATGCTCATTAGACCTGCTGAGTGGGCTACGCAACTACATCGTGCGATGTCTGCAATACGGCCAGAGCAAATGTGTAACATAGAGTCGCAAGGTGCATTTGATCTGCGTAATCAGATCGCTATATACCTTCGAAAACATCGTGGAATTGATTGTTGCGCTGAACATATACTTATAACCAATGGTATTCGTCATAGTATTGATTTGGTTTCTCGCTGTGTGATCAATGTAAATGATTCTGTGTGTGTGGAAGATCCGGGCTACCCCGCAGTACATCGAATTTTTGAGAAGGCTGGTGCTAATATCGTATATGCTCCTATTGATGCTGAAGGTATTAATCTGCGGGGCGTAACCATTCCAGTCAACTGTCGGCTTGCGTATGTAACGCCCGCTCATCAGTCTCCCCTTGGTGTAATAATGTCAGCTACGCGTCGTTTGGAGTTGCTTGATTGGGCGCGGCGTCAGGATGCATGGATTATTGAGGATGACTATGATAGTGAGTTTAACTATCAAAGTGCTCCGCTACCTGCGCTGAAATCTATTGATACTATAGGGCGCGTAATCTATTGCGGAAGCTTTAATCAGGCATTGTTCTCAAACTTGCGAATAGGCTATGTGATCGCTCCGCCAGATCTACATAAAAATATACTAAGTCTATGGCGCACGATAGGGCGTAGCGTGGGCGTTTCGGAGCAGCTTGGTCTTGCTGAGTTTATGCGTGGGCCTGCTTTTCTGAGGCACATTCGTCGTGCTCGCAAAGAATATCAAGCTCTACGTGATGTGGTTATCAAAACATTGTCGATAGAGGCGGCTGGATTTTACCGAATATCCGGTGAGCACGCTGGATTTCACTTTGTGCTCTGGCCATCACCTGGTATTAATCTGGAGGGCTTGATGAAATCAGCCTCCGAGCTAGGACTGCTTCTTCAGCCTCTTGAAAGATCCTGTCGGAATATTGTTTTGCCACCAGCGTTCATTTTGGGATATGCGGCATTGACTCAAGTGCAGGCTAATAATGCTGCTCATCAACTCGCCAAAGCGCTGGTTTCTAACGGTTAGCTTTGTTTTTAAGGATTTAAAAATATGAGCAGACTGCCTGGATTTATACTTCTGTAAAAGTTCTCCATCTTGTAAGTGTTTCTGAAATTACTCTTCGCTTGGGCCACTAAAGTCGTTTGTATAGTGTTCTACTGAACCCGGACACCCATTTAGGGCGAGAATACTCGCCATAGAGAGAGGTGTATGATGGACAAAAACCGTCGTACGTTCACGCCCGAGTTCAAACGGGAGGCAGCCAGTCTGGTGCTCGACCAGGGCTTTAGCCATATCGAAGCAGCCCGTTCGCTCGGTTGGGTTGAATCAGCCCTGCGCCGGTGGGTTAGCCAGCTCCAGGAGGAGCGAAACGGTATTACCCCGGCGAGCAAAGCGCTGACGCCCGAGCAGCAAAAGATCCAGGAGCTGGAAGCCAGGATCAATCGGCTGGAACGGGAAAAATCGATCCTAAAAAAGCCTCCGCGCTCTTGATGGGCGAGGAGCACGAGCGTTCGCGTTGATTGATCAATTTCGCGCTGAAGAGCCGGTTGATCTGTTGTGCTCGGTATTTGAAGTCCCCCGTTCCTGCTACTACGCGCACTGCCGTAAGCGCCGATCTCCGGACGTTAAGCGGCTGCTTCTGCGCAGTCGAGTGAACGAGCTATTTACCCAAAGCCGCAGCGCTGCGGGTAGCCGAAGCATCATGTTCATGATGCGCGAAGACGGGATCGAAATTGGACGATTCAAGATACGCAAGCTGATGAGCGAGATGAAATTGATCAGTAAGCAGCCCGGCTCGCATGCCTACAAAAAGGCAGCGGGGGAGAGACCAGATATCCCGAACGCGCTGGATCGGGCGTTCACCGTGTCGGCGCCGAATGAGGTCTGGTGCGGCGGCATCACGTATGTCTGGGTTCAAGGTCGTTGGCACTATGTGGTGGCGGTGATCGATATGTTTGCTCGCCGCGTAGTGGGTTGGGCATTTTCATCAAAGCCTGATGCCGAGCAGGTGATCAAGGCGTTGGACGTGGCCTACGAGCAGCGCGGCCGCCCCCAGAATGTGTTGTTCCACAGTGATCAGAGTAGCCAGTACGGTAGCAGAAGCTTCCGCCAGCGACTGTGGCGCTATCGGTTCAAGCAGAGCATGAGCCGCTGCGGAAACTGCCACGCCAATGCGCCAATGGAACGGTTGTTTCGCAGCTTGAAAACGGAATGGCTACCGAGTGTGGGTTACATGAGCGCTGCGCTCGCACAGCAAGATATCGGACGGTTTCTAATGCAACGGTACAACTGGCAACGGCCACATCAGTTCAATGGCGGGCTCCCGCCTGCCGTGGCGGAAGAAAAACTTAACGCAGTGTCCGGGATTAGTTGACCACTGCAGTTGGATGTCATTGCCCGGTTCCCGATGGTTCGGTGAAGATCAGCAATTTTTCAGACATCGAAAGCGATCTTCTCCAGCAGGCCTAACGCTTCGACACCTTTTCGACACCCCAAAGAAAAACCCCTGAAATTCTCTAGGAAAATCAGGGGTTTATGCTTGCTTCAATTGGTGGAGCCGGGGGGATTTGAACCCCCGTCCGCCAGTTCTCCACTGTCGGTACTACATGCTTAGCCGTGTCTATTGAGTTAACCCTCAGCCGCCCGACGGGCAGGGTGCATTGGGCGAGTTGTGTAAGTTTTAGCCACTTCGTCCACAACGTACTACGCGGCGATCCTGTTCTGCATGACAATCACTTCAGGTTTACAGGCATCCCCTAGTGATCGCTGGAGCCGAAGCTACCAGAAGGACTAGTCGCGCCGCTTACGCAGCGAGAGCGTAGCCCTCGTAGTTTTCGTCATTGGCAACTATAGAAAGTTGCAACAGTTGATTTACGACTTCTGTTACCAAGTCGGCATGCACCTCGAGCTTCGCTACCGGCGTCGAATCCTAATCGGCCCCAAAACTTTTCGGTTACAGATGAGACGTCGAGTGTACGGCAAAGGTTCCTCAGCGTCGACTGCGGATTCCGTCGCGGGAAGCTATGATGGCGCCTCGCATCTGCCCGCGTCCTCTGCAAAGGAGCTGTAATGCCGAGTTCTAGCCGCTACCCTCTACGTCAGTGGATCTGGCGAGCGTTCGTGCAAAGCGCGCTGATCCCGCTGATTCTGGTGGAGTCGGTGCTGATCGCGGTGTATCTGCTGAGCAATCAGGCGATTCGTGACGCGCAGATCGAGCATCTGCAGGAAACGGCCGTGAAAGATCTGGCCAGTGCCGCGTTGCGCGAAGCGCAGATCATCGACGGACGGCTGCGCTCTATCGAGTCGCTGGTGCAGGTGTACCGCGACGGCGCTCACAAAGCGTTGCTCGATACCCGTTTCCAGGCCGATGAGCTTGAGCGCCAACGCCACGCGGTCACTGACAGTGGCGTGTTCTATACCCGCAGCGATGACGGGCGCGCAGCATCCTTCTATGCCAACAGCACGCCACTTGCCCAGCAGGATCACGCCAAGGTCATGCGTCTGTCGCAACTCGATCCGCTGATGCGTTCGATTAAGCATGCCAGTCCACTGGTAGCGGCGCTGTATTTCAATACCTGGGACAGCTACAACCGCATCTATCCCTGGTTCGATACGCCGGCGCAGTATCCCCACGACATGGTGATACCCGATTACAACTTCTATTACCTCGCCGACGCCAAGCACAACCCCGAGCGCAAGGTGATGTGGACCGAGGTTTACCTCGATCCGGCGGGCCTGGGCTGGATGATGTCGGCCATCGCCCCGGTGTATCGCGATGATTTCCTCGAGGGTGTGGTCGGTCTGGACGTGACCGTCAGCCAGGTACTGGGCGAGATTGCCGAACTCAGCGTGCCCTGGCGGGGCTACGCGATGCTGGTCAGCCATGACCACAACATCATGGCGCTGCCGAAGGCCGGGGAGTTGGATTTCGGCCTGCGGGAGTTGACCCAATACTCCTACGAGGAGGCTGTGCGCCGTGAGGTACTCAAGCCCGAGGACTTCAACCTGGCCAAGCGTGAGGGCATGGAGCCATTGCTGCAGGCGATGAACGCGGGCAATGGCAACGTGCAGGAGGTGCTGCTCGGCGGCCGCAAGCAACTGGTGGCCTGGAGCGAAATACCGCAAACCGGCTGGCGCTTGCTGCTGGTGGTGGACGAGGAGCAGATTTTCCAGGAAACCAACCAGTTGGCCGAGCGTTACATGCAGATCGGCTACCTGCTGATCGCCGGTCTGGCAGCGTTCTATCTGCTGTTTTTCGCCCTGATGTGGCTACGTTCGCGCAAGCTGAGCAAGCAGCTGGCCGAGCCCATCGATGGCATCGTCGACATGGCGACCAGCCTGGGGCAGGGCAAATATTTGCCAGCAGTGCCGGACAGTCATATCGCCGAGGTCAGTCGCCTGGCCGATGCCGTGCAGCAGGCCGGCAAGCAGCTCAAGGCCAGCGAGCATGAGCGGCAGGAGGCGCAAAGCATTCTGCAACTGGTGCTGGAGAGTACAACTGAAAGCCTCTGGCAGATCGACACTACTGATCTGACCATCGATCTCAGCGAGCGCTTCGTTCGGCGATTTGGCCTGGGTGCGAATCACTTGACGCTGAGCGAGTTCAATCAGCGCGTACACCCTGACGATCTGGAACGTCTGCGTCACCTGCGCAAGCTATTCGCTGACAGTGGCGAGGAGTACTTCGACGCCGAGTACCGCTATCTCGATTGTCGCGGCGATTACCTCTGGCTGCTCAGCCGTGGCAAGGTCCTGGCACGTGACGCGAGCGGCTGGCCGCTGCGCATTGCCGGCACGCATGTCGACATCACTCGGCTCAAGCAGGTGCAGGAAGAACTGCGCCACGCCAGCCTTGAGGCGCACGCGGCCAGCCAGGCCAAGAGTCGCTTTCTGTCGAGCATGAGCCACGAACTACGCACACCGCTCAACGCCATCCATGGTTTCGCCCAGTTGATCGAGATGGAAGCGCAGGACAAGCAGGACGCCAGGCTGGAGACCGATTACGCGCGCGAAATCGTCACCGCCAGTCGCCATCTCACGTCATTGGTCGACGACATTCTCGACTTGTCGAGTATCGAGAGTCGGCGCCAGCAGTTGCAATTCCAGGCTATCGAAATCGGCACGCTGCTCAGCGGTTGTGCGGAGCTGGTACAGCCCGAAGCGCAGCAGAAACAACTGCAACTGCAGGTGATGGAGGCGGCCAACCCGCCCTTGTTCGTGCAGGGCGACCCGCGCCGGGTAAGGCAGATTCTGCTCAACCTGCTGTCCAATGCGATCAAGTACAACAGCCCGCGCGGCATGATCCGCATGGGCTACGAGGTGCGTGCCGACTGTGTGCGCTTGTGGGTGGACGACACTGGGCCGGGTCTTTCCAGCGAGCAGCAGGCGCAGTTGTTCAAGCCGTTTCAGCGTCTGGGCCGGGAGAGCTCGAATATTCCCGGCACCGGCATCGGGTTGGTACTTTGCCGCGAGCTGGCCACGCTGATGGAAGGCGAAATTGGTGTGCGTAGCGAGCCCGGTGTCGGTAGTCGTTTCTGGCTCGACATACCCAGTGCAGCCAGCCCCGATGTGTTGGGTGACGAGGCTGCCGAGGTGCCGGCGCAGGCTGTGCAAAATCTGGTGCACGTGCTGTGCGTGGAGGACCACCCAGCCTGCATGAAGATTCTCCAGGCATCGTTGCGTGAGTTTGCCGAAGTCAGGGGTGTGAGTTCCTGTCAGCGGGCGCTGGCCGAGTTGCAGGGTAGCGAGCCGGCACTGGTGCTGCTGGATATCGACCTGCCTGACGGCAATGGGCTGGATGTTCTCGACGCCATGCGCGCTGAGCCGCGTTTGCGTGATGTGCCGGTGATGGTGATCAGCGCGGTGGCCGACGCACGTTTGTTCGAGGATGCCAAGGCGCGCGGCGCTTCGGCCTGCCTGAGCAAGCCGGTGGATCTGCAGGAAGTGCGTCAGGTCGCGCTGGGCTTGCTGTATAGCGGTTATTGAGCGAGCCCAGCGTGATTCATTCGCTGGCGGCCAGCAGGTCGAGGGCCTCGCCCAGCACCTTGACCGACTCGGCATGATCCCCGGCCTTGTGCAGAGCTTCGCCTTCGGCGCGCAGCTCCTGCACCTTGGCCAGTACCTCGGGGTCGGCAGGCGGATCGCTTTGCAGCAATGCATCGATCTTGGCCATGTCCTGCGGGCAGTGCATGGCCCACAGTGGCAGGCTGATCAGGGCAGCGGCGAGAAACATGAGTGTGCGGCGCATGATGACTCTCCTGAAACGGGTGGCGGGAATCTCAGTATAGAAGCCTGTCGTCAGTGCGTTGGTGCGTCAGTAGTGATACCAGCGCAGCTCCAGCTTCACCTCGTTGACCGGGCTGGCGAGCTGGCTGAACTCGCGCTGGGCGCTCAGGCGCAGGCCGAGGTGGCGTGACACTTCCCACTGCTGGTTGAGCGACAGGCGCCTGCGTACTTCGCCGTTATGGAAATAGTCGCCAGCGGCTTCCAGGGTCAGGTTGCCCACAGGGTTGCGCCACAGCAGGCCGCTGTTGAAGCCTGCGGCGGGGGAGATGACGGCGGCGAAATCCTCGTTGTATTCCAGGCGCGCGGTGCCGAGGGCGAAGCCGAGCAGATCCTCGTGCAACTGCCAGGTGGCGCCGGCGCCGCCGCTGATATGGCCGACCAGCGGGGTGTCGCCATCTTCGCCGAGAACCCGCTCCAGGCCGCCGCCGATCTGCCAGGAAAGCGGTTGCAGCAGGGCGTTGCGCGGTGTCAGCGAACGGATGTTGGCCAGGACCAGGCGTTGCAGTTGCCAGTGGTTGTTCTCGTACTGCCGCAGCTTGAGCTGGAGAATCTCGATCTGTGCGCCGAGGGGGAAGCCATCGAGGTTGTCGTTCAGGTCGTGGTAGGCCATGCGCAGGCCGTATTCGGCGAAGGCACGGTCGTCGCGGCTGCCGCCGGCCAGTTGCCAGGTGCGCGACTGGTGGCCTTCCTCGGGCAGCGGCGGGCGTTCGACTTCCAGGGGCTGTGGAGGGTTGCGATTGATCGCACCGAGCAACTGGAAACTGCGCTGGGCGTTGCTGCTGCGCTCTTCATCGTTGGCGTGGTAGCGCACCAGACGAAAGGCGGCGTCCTGGATCAGCGCGCGACGTTCTGCCGGCAGGGCGAGGAAGTCGCTGTCATCAAGCAGTGCCGGGTCTTGGCGCAGGCGCAGTACCCAGGCCTGTTCGTCGCTATCGAGCGGTTCGGCGCGCGCCAGCAGCTCGCGCTCACGCGAGGGGCGATAGTCGATGCGCTCGATCAGCCCGGCGTCCTTGACCGCGCGCACGGTGTCGGTGGGGATGGCGGTGAGCGGGAAGTGCTCGGTCAGCTCGATGCCGGGGCGGGCTATTTCCAGCAGCTCCAGCAGGCGGTAGGAGCAGTTCTCGTCGAAGAAGAAGTAGTCGAAGCGAATCTGCTTGAGCTCCCAGACGTGCTCGACCATGCGCGCAGTTTCTTCCGGCGTCAGGTTCAGCCGGTATTCCCACAGGTCACGGTTTTCCAGGCGGTTGTACTCGCTGAGTTTCTCGCGATACGGCACCAGGGCGAACAGGCCGGGGTAGCCGCCCATCAGCCCGCGCCAAGCGTAGAGAATGCTGTTGTCGTCGCCTTCGATGAAGGCGCCGAAGTTCAGCGCGTAGCTCAGCAGCGCGGTGT
The DNA here is from genome assembly GCF_014892995.1 of Pseudomonas sp. EggHat1. Taxonomy (NCBI): domain Bacteria; kingdom Pseudomonadati; phylum Pseudomonadota; class Gammaproteobacteria; order Pseudomonadales; family Pseudomonadaceae; genus Pseudomonas; species Pseudomonas sp. EggHat1. The sequence goes on along the minus strand of NZ_JACKQK010000009.1, from coordinate 209,772 downwards.
TGTGGCTGTCGATATCGGGCTGGTCGATGCGCAGCAGGGTGTGGCCGAACATCGACGAGGGGCTGTTCAGGTAGGCCGCCGGGAACACCAGCACCGTGCTGTGCGGATTGACGTCGGCGAGCCAGTTTCGGTATTCGGCACAGTCCGGGCTGGGTAGGTCATCGAGTTGCAATTGCGCCTTGAGCCAACGGGTACGCGCCGGGTAGACGCATTGCGGGTGGCGGTCGCCCAGTTCGGCGGGCTGGTACAGCGCCTTCAGGGTCGCCTGCAGTTCGGCGGCCGGGTCGCTGTCGCCATCTTCTGCGAGAAAGAAATCGTCGTCGTCGACATAGCTGCGCCAGCCGCCGAGCTTGCCGGTTTCGTAATGGCCGAGGGCGATCCAGTAGGGATCGTCGGCTAATTGCTCGAGCGTGGCGGCATGCAGGGGAAGGCTGAGGCTCAGGGCAAGGACGGCGAATATCCGTTTCAAGGTCGCTGTTCTTCTGGTCATGGCGATGGCCGAGCTTTGGCCAGGCTGTCGATTGGTGTCAAGGCAGACGAACAGGACATTTCGCGCAAGTGCTGACCGGCGTCAGTCACGGGGTTCGCGCGGGGTATCACACTGAGCGCTCTTCAACGCAAGGAGATTGCTCATGGCTCACCGTGATGTGCTGGACGCTCTGCTGCTTGACTACACGACCCGTGCCGAGGCGATTCGCCGCGATCTGGGGCGCATCCATTCGGCGGATTTCGCCGAGCAGGCGCAGCAGCGGCAGAATGACGAAGTGCTCGAAGCGCTGCTGGCTGAGGCCGAACAGGGAGTGCTACTGGTGCGCCAGGCGCAGCAGCGCCTGGCCGAGGGGCGCTATGGCGAGTGCCTGTGTTGTGGCGAGCCGATCGAAGCGGCGCGTCTGGCAGCCCTGCCAGTTGCCGAATACTGCCTGGGGTGTGCGCAGTTCAACTGAGCGGCTGTTCCACCTCTTGCAGCAGGCGCCGGGCGGCTGAGTCGGCGGCATCTATGTAAGGCTGCAGGACGCTGGCCGCACCGGCGCGAGTGAAGGCCTCCAGATCACCTTCGCGGAAGGCGCTGAGGGTGACGTTGCCGCGAAAACCGGCGCTGCGTGCGGCGCGCAGGAGCAGTGCATTGACCTCGCGCTGCGGAATGGTGCTGACCAGTGCACGCGCCTGTTGCAAGGGCAGATGGGCGATGAAGTCGGCATCTTCGGCATCGCCATAGCACACCGCCAGGCCTGCCCGGCGGGCGCTTGCCAGGGCCTGCGGGTCGAAGTCCACGCCCAGCACGCGCAGCCCTGCATCCTGCAGGCGATGGGCCAGTTGGCGACCGTAGCGCCCCAGGCCATACACGATGACTTCCGGTCGGGTGTGATCCGGAGCGTTGTCCTCGGCGTTTTCGCGGTGGGCGACGCGCCGCTCGAATATCCCGAGCCAGGGTGAAAGGCGCTCGAACAGCGGCTGCGCGTACAAGATCATATAGGTGGACAGGGTGATGGTGATGATCCCCACCAGGGTGGTCAGCCCCAGCGCTGCGCTGCCCACATGGCCGAGGCTGATGCCCATGGCGACGAAGATGATCGAGAATTCGCTGATCTGCGCCACGGTAAGCCCGGCCATGAAGCCGGTGCGTTTGCGATAGCCCATCGCGCCCATGATGGCCATGACGATCAGCGGGTTGCCGATCAGCACGAACAGCGACAGCAACACGGCGCTGCCGATCTGTTGGTGCAGGTAGGAGAAGTCCAGCTGAATGCCCAGGTGCAGGAAGAAGAACAGCAGAAGGAAATCGCGCAGGCTGGTCAGCCGACTGGCGATGGCTTCACGCAGTGGCGTCGACGCCAGGCAGAAGCCCGCGATGAACGCGCCCAGCTCCTTGGACAGACCCAGCGCCTCGGCGCCGCCAGCCAGCAGCGTGCCCCAGGCGATTGCCACCAGCATCAGCAATTCCGGCGAGCGGGCCATGGGCGCCAGCAGGCGCGGCAGGACGAAGCGCACCAGCAGGTAGAGCAGCACAAGGCTGGCCAGCAGCGCGCCGACCAAGGCCAGTGGCGGCAAGCCAATCTTTTCGCTGCCGGCTGGTTGATACAGGCTGATGACCAGCATGGCCAGCACCACGGCGATGTCCTGCACGATGAGAAAGCCCATGGCGATGCGCCCGTGCAGCGAGTCGATCTCGCCTTTGTCCGACAGCAGCTTGACGATGATGATGGTGCTGGAAAATGTCAGCGCCACGGCCACGTAGCCAGCACTCGCCCAGTCCAGCCCCAGCAGGCGGCACAGGACCAGGCCGGCGATGATGGTGAAGCTCAGTTGCCCCAGGCCGGTGGCCAGGGCGACGGCGCCCAGGGTGCGTACCAGATGCATGTCCAGCTTGAGGCCGACGACGAACAACAGCACCGTGATGCCGATTTCCGACAGCAGGCTGATCGAGCTGTGATCACCAGCCAGATTCATCGCGGCTGGGCCGGCGATGATACCGACCAGGATGTAGGCGATGATCAGTGGCTGGCGCAGCCGTACGGCGAGCATGCCCAGCAGGGCAGACAGGCTGAGCAGGGCGGCGATTTCCTGAAAGGCACTCATAGGCAAGGCTCTCGATTGTGCTGCTACCCGTCGTGGCCACAGGCTTTGCAGAGGAACCCGTGAAAGCTTATTGCAGACTCGATTTAGCGTATTGCCATGAATCAAGCCTTGATCCATTTCGCGCCACAGGCCCAGAATCACCCCATGTTTTGCGGAAACTTCCGCCCGCTATAAGGATCGCCAATGTCCAAGCGTAGCCTCGATGCTTTGCGCCTTGCCCCCGACTCACTGACCCGCCCCTTCGCCCCCGAGCAGTTCAACTTCAGCAGTACCGATGATCTCGAACCTTTCCGCGGCGTACTGGGTCAGGCCCGCGCGGTCGAAGCCCTGCAGTTCGGCGTGGCCATGCCGCGTCCAGGCTACAACGTGTTCGTCATGGGTGAGCCCGGTACTGGACGCTTCTCCTTCGTGCAGCGCTACCTCAAGGCTGAAGCCAAGCGCATGGAAACGCCGGCCGACCGGGTCTACGTCAACCATTTCGATGAGCCGCGCGAACCACGTGCACTGGAGCTGCCATCCGGCACCGCGAGTGCGTTCATCGCCGATATCAATCAGTTGATCGACAACCTGCTGGCCACCTTCCCGGCGGTATTCGAAACACCGACCTACCAGCAGAAGAAGAGCGCCATCGATCGCAGTTTCAACAAGCGCTACGACCAGGCGCTGGACATTATCGAGAAGCTGTCGCTGGAGAAGGGTGTGGCCCTGTACCGCGACAGCACCAATATCGCCTTTACCCCAATGGCCGAGGGCAAGGCGCTGGACGAAGCCGAGTTCGCTCAGTTGCCGGAGGCCGAGCGCGAGCGCTTCCACGCTGATATCGCCGCGCTGGAGGAGCGCCTGAACGAAGAGCTGGCCAGCCTGCCGCAGTGGAAGCGCGAGTCGAGCAACCTGCTGCGTCAACTCAATGAAGAGACCATCACCGTTGCCCTGCAACCCCTGTTGGCCCCATTGTCGGAGAAATACGCGGAAAACGCAGGTGTCTGCGCCTATCTGCAGGCCATGCAGGTCAACCTGCTGAAAACCGCCGTCGAGCAACTGGTGGATGTCGACAAGGCCGATCCGCAACTGCGCAAACTGCTGGAGGAAATGTACTGCCCGAGCCTGGTGGTCGGTCATCACGCCAACGGCGGTGCACCAGTGGTGTTCGAGTCGCACCCGACCTACGACAACCTGTTCGGCCGCATCGAATACAGCTCCGATCAGGGCGCGCTGTATACCAGTTACCGCCAGCTGCGCCCCGGCGCGTTGCACCGTGCCAACGGTGGCTATCTGGTGGTCGAGGCGGAAAAACTGCTCAGTGAGCCCTTCGTCTGGGAAGCGCTCAAGCGCGCTCTGCATTCGCGCCAATTGAAGATGGAATCACCGCTGGGGGATCTCGGCCGTATTGCGACCGTCACACTCAACCCGCAGGTCATTGCGCTGCAGCTGAAAGTCATCATCATCGGCTCGCGTCAGCTCTATTACGCGCTGCAGGATGCCGATCCGGACTTTCAGGAGATGTTCCGCGTACTGGTCGACTTCGACGAGGACATTCCGCTCGCCGAAGAAAGCCTGGAGCAATTCGCGCAACTGATGAAAACGCGCACCTCGGAAGAGGGCATGGCGCCCTTGACCGGCGCAGCGGTGGCGCGCCTGGCTACCCACAGCGCGCGTCTGGCCGAGCACCAGGGGCGTCTGTCAGCGCGCATCGGTGACCTGTTCCAGCTGGTCAGCGAGGCCGACTTCATTCGCCAGCTCGCCGGGGAAAGCATCACCGACGTCGGCCATATCGAGCGCGCGCTCAAGGCCAAGGCCACCCGCACCGGACGTGTGTCGGCGCGGATCATCGACGACATGCTGGCCGGCATCATCCTCATCGACACGTGCGGCGCCGCCGTCGGCAAGTGCAACGGCCTGACCGTGCTGGAAGTGGGCGACTCGGCGTTCGGTGTGCCGGCGCGGATTTCCGCCACCGTCTATCCGGGCGGCAGCGGCATCGTCGACATCGAACGTGAAGTCAGCCTTGGCCAGCCGATCCACTCCAAGGGCGTGATGATCCTCACCGGCTTTCTCGGCAGCCGATACGCGCAGGAATTCCCGCTGGAGATTTCCGCCAGTATCGCCCTGGAGCAGTCCTACGGTTACGTCGACGGCGATAGCGCCTCGCTTGGCGAGGTCTGCACGCTGATCTCGGCATTGTCGCGCACCCCGCTCAAGCAGTGCTTCGCCATCACCGGTTCGATCAACCAGTTCGGCGAGGTACAGGCCGTCGGCGGTGTCAACGAGAAGATCGAAGGCTTCTTCCGTCTCTGTGAGGCACGGGGCCTGACCGGCGAGCAGGGGGTGATCATTCCGCACTCCAACGTCGCCAACCTGATGCTCGATGACCGTGTGCTGCAGGCGGTGCGTGCGGGGCAGTTCAACGTCTATGCCGTGCGCCATGTCGATGAGGCGCTGAGCCTGCTGGTCGGCGAGGCGGCTGGCCACCCGGACGAAAAGGGTCGCTTCCCCAAAGGCAGCGTCAACGCCCGTGTGGTCGAACGTTTGCGCGATATCGCCGAGATCGGGCTGGAGGAAGAGATCAAACCAGCTGACGCGGACAAGGCGAAAGCGGAAGCTGAGGCGGCCGCGGCGAAACCGGCCAAGGCACCACGGCGCAAGAAAAGCGACGGCGAAAGCGCGTCGAGCTGATCATATCTTGCACGATTGTCCCGGATTGCCCGGGACAGGCGCGCAGGCGTTCTTGCTCACGCCTCATGCACAGAGTTATCCACAGATTGCGTGGATAACTTTGGCCTTCACAGTTCGGCCACTCGGGGTGTAGGCTGGAGCCTGGATTCCGCGAGGGTCGCCGCCATGCCGCGTAGCCTCTGCCTCACCCGCCAATGCCTGGGCCTGGTCACCCGCATCGAGTGCGCGATCAAGCCACTGGCAGGAGACAACGGACGTTGGACACTGCTTTGCGCTGCCGGTATGTCAGGCGCACAGCCCTCGGCTATCAAGGCGCAGGGCCCGTTCTATGGACCTTCTGTCGCTGAGGACGCGCTTACGGCGATTGCCGAGAGCCTGGCCCTGCAAGGCTACATAGAATGCTGCGAACCGCCGATCTGGTGTCTGCATCTGCAGGCCGAACTACGTCGTGTCAACGGCGAACGCCACAACCCCTCCGGGCCATTCCAGCGTCACCCCGAAACCGATGGACAAAGCTGAAACGCCTGAAGCAAGGCGCTTTCGGGCAATCCTGACATTACTGCCGGGCTGGGGTTATCCACAGTACCAGGGGCACCTTCTGTTGGTGCAGTGCGATGGGTATACTCGCCGCGATTTTCCATCCTTCAGTGAGCTCTCCATGGAACGCTTCATCGAAAACGCCATGTACGCATCGCGCTGGTTGCTGGCGCCGATCTACTTCGGTCTTTCTCTCGCAGTGCTGGCATTGTCGGTCAAGTTCTTTCAGGAGCTTTATCACATCCTGCCGCAGATCTTTTCGCTCACCGAAGCCGACGTGATCCTGAAGCTCCTGTCGCTGATCGACATGGCGCTGGTCGGTGGGCTGCTGGTCATGGTGATGCTGTCCGGCTACGAGAACTTCGTTTCACGCCTGGACATTCACGAAGGTACCGAGAAGCTCAGCTGGCTCGGCAAGATGGACTCCAGCTCGCTGAAGATGAAAGTGGCAGCGTCCATCGTGGCCATTTCGTCCATCCACTTGCTCAAGGTGTTCATGGATGCGAAGAACTACGATCTTAAGTACCTGCAATGGTACGTGATCATTCACCTGACCTTCGTCGGCTCGGCCTTTGCCATGGGCTACCTGGACAAGGTCACCAAGCACGACTGACCTGGACTGATCTGAAGCCGCTTCACAACCGCCCGTCCGAACGCGACGGGCGTTTTGCTTTTTGGGCTTGAGCTTTTTCTTTGTTGTACAAGAATCAATTTTGTATAAGTTCTTGTACAATTGAAGGTAGGAGGCAAGGCCGATGAATCTGCATGATCTGTCCGCTCACGCTCAAGCCGGGCGCGTCGAAGAACTCAATCTGATCTCACTGGAAGGTGGCATTTATCTCCTCGAAGCGAGGATGGAGGGCCGCGCTCACCCGATTCTTACCGACAGGGGCAGCACGCTGAACCTGCGTTCGGTTGAGCATGCGCGTGACGTTCTGCAGGAAATGCCGGCGCTACCTTTCTTTCTGGTGCACAGCTCGGTACATGACGAGATGTGCGGCATGCCATCGGCCGACAATAGCCTGCGCGTGCCCATCGCCTTTCGTTCCGGCTGGTGACGGCAGCCTTTGCACCGGCCGCGACGTTGCAGGGTAAAGCCCTGGCGGTCGTGGAGGTGAAGACCACTGGGGCTCACCCGGCACGTGATGCCATCTGGGAGCTGGCGATCATCCAGGTCGATGCTGAGGGCTGTGTCGTGGAGCGCCTGCACTGGCTGTTCGAGCCCGGTGTCGCGTTGCCTGCGCAGTTGCTCAACCTGAGTGGTCTGCATCCACTGGAATTACGCGGCCAGCCGCGTATCGAGAGCGAGGCGCGTGCGATAGCCGCTGCCATTCGCGGCCGCGTGCTGGTGGGCCACAACCTTCGATTCAGTCTGGCGTTCTTGCGCCGCGTGCTGCCTGACTGGAACGCGCAGCGTCCGCAGCAGCTCTGCACCCTGCGCCTGTCCAGATCGGCCCTGCCGGAGCTGGCGGGTGCCGGGTTCGATGCACTTTGCGCGCATTTTTGTATTACGCGTTTCTTCCGCGATCGCGCCGTGCCGGATGCGGAGGCCGTTCTGGCGCTGGCTCGGCATTTGCTGCAGCAGGTCGCGCCGGCGGCGCTGGGGCATCAGCTGCGAAGCGCAGCGCGGCCTCCGTTGCTGGCCGCAGAGCGTTTCGCCCAGTTACCGGAACGTCCAGGGGTTTATTACTTCCTGGGCGACGGCGGTGCGCAACTGTATGTGGGCAAGAGTCGCAACCTGCGCCGCCGGGTGATGTCGCACTTTCAGAACGATCACCGCGACCGTCGCAGTCTGCAGATGGTGCAGCAGATCCGCGATGTGCAGGTGTCTGTCACGGCTGGTGAGCTGGGGGCTCTGCTGTTCGAGTCTGCCGAGATCAAGCGTCTGCAACCCCTGTACAACCGTCGTCTGCGCAAGCAGCGCGAGCTGTTGACCTGGGCGCTGGCGGGCGAGCCTGGCGATCTGCGCATCGAACTGCTCCAGCACCAGGCTTTGACGCCAGGGCTCAGGCAGGCCGGGTTGTTCCGCTCGCGACATCACGCGCGTCAGTGGCTGCTTGAGCAGGCGCGGCAGCGACGCTTGTGCCTGCGTGTACTCGGTCTGGAGGAGGGCGACGGTGCCTGCTTCGCCTATCAGCTTGGGCGCTGTGCTGGCGCCTGCTGTGGCGGGGAGTCGCGCCAGGTGCACGATGCGCGGCTGCTCGCCAGCGCCGAGCGCCTGCGAACCCAGGCCTGGCCATGGGCCGGGCCGGTCGCCCTGGTCGAGCGCGATGACCAGCACGGTCTTACCCAGTGGCACGTGCTCGATCAATGGCGCCATCTCGGTACGGTCGATGGCCTCGAGCATGCCCGGCCATTACTGACCAAGCGCCTGGGCGGCTTCAACCTCGACACCTATCACATCCTGCTCGGCCACCTGCGCCGCCACCCGAACATGGAGATCGTGCTGCTGTGACTGTTCGTCGTCTGATTCTCATTCTGGGCGACCAGCTCACCCACGGCCTTGGTGCGTTGGGCGACATCGACCCAGACCGTGATCACGTGCTGTTGGCCGAGGTGATGGAAGAGGCCAGCCATGTGCCGCATCACCCGAAGAAGATCGCCCTGATCTTCAGCGCCATGCGCCATTTTGCCGAGGCGCTGCGCGAGCGGGGCATCCAGGTGCACTACGTGGCATTGGATGATCCGGACAACAGTGGTTCGCTGCCCGGCGAGCTGCTGCGCTGGACGCAACGGCTCGACCCGGCCGAGGTGCATTTGACCGAGTGCGGCGACTGGCGCCTGGAGCAGGCGCTACGTCATTGCGGCCTGCCGATTCACTGGCATCAGGACAATCGTTTTCTTTGTACTCGCGAAGCCTTCGCTGCCTGGGCAAAGGGGCGCAAGCAACTGCGCATGGAGTTCTTCTACCGTGAGATGCGCCGCGACAGTGGGCTGTTGCTCAACCCCGACGGCACACCGGAGGGCGGTGCCTGGAACTTCGACGCCGACAACCGCAAGTCGTTGCCAAAAGGTGTGCATCCGCCTTTGCCGTTGTGCGTCGAGCCGGACGCCATCACGCGTGACGTACTGGCGTTGGTCGGGCAGCGTTTCACTAGTCATTACGGAAGGCTTGAAGGTTTCGATTACCCGGTTACGGCCGAGCAGGCCGAGCGCCTCTGGCAGCATTTTCTCGACAACGGCCTGGCCGACTTCGGCGACTATCAGGACGCCATGGCCGATGGCGAACCCTTTCTCTTTCACTCGCGCATCAGCGCCGCATTGAATATCGGCCTGCTCGATTTGCGGCGGCTCTGCGCCGAGGTCGAGGCGGCCTATCGCGCTGGCGACGTACCGCTGAACGCCGCCGAAGGTTTCATCCGCCAACTGATCGGCTGGCGCGAGTACGTGCGCGGCATCTACTGGCTACGCATGCCGGAGTACGCCGAAGGCAATCGCTTCGGCAATTCACGCGTACTTCCAGAGTTCTACTGGACCGGCAAGACGCGGATGAACTGCATGCGTCAGGCCATCGGCCAGACTCTGGAGCATGCCTATGCGCACCATATCCAGCGGCTGATGGTCACCGGTAATTTCGCCTTGCTCGCGGGCATCGCACCCAAGGATATCTGCGACTGGTACCTCGCTGTGTACATGGATGCCTTTGATTGGGTCGAGCTACCCAACACCCTGGGCATGGTGATGCATGCCGACGGTGGCTACTTAGGTTCCAAGCCGTATTGCGCCAGCGGCCAGTACATCAAGCGCATGTCCAATCATTGCCAGGGTTGCAGCTACAAGGTGAGCGAGAGCACCGGTGAGTCGGCCTGCCCGTTCAACGCGCTGTATTGGCATTTTCTGATGCGCCACCGCGAGCCGCTGGAACGCAACCCGCGTATCGGCATGGTCTACCGCAACCTGGCGCGCATGACCGAGGCCAAGCAGCAGGCGCTGTGGGACTGGGGCGAGCGCCTGTTGGCGAAACTCGATGCCGGAGAAATGCTGTGAAGAAGAGTGAGCTGCCGGTGAAGACCTGTGCGGTCTGCGGCTTGCCGTTCAACTGGCGCAAGAAGTGGGCGCGCTGCTGGGACGAGGTGCGCTATTGCTCCGAGCGCTGCCGGCGTGGGCGCAGCTCTGTTTGTCGCCGTTGAAGCGCCTCCCACGATATGTTCGTGTCGGCTCTGGCATCCGACTTCGCTCTACCTCCTGCATCCATGCAGTCCTGGCTGCGATGGGCAAGGCATGGGGTCGTGACGTCGCGCCAGGCTTCTGTGCTAGTCTGGCCGGCCTTTTTGCAGCCCCTAGCGGAGCCTTTCATGTCCGAATTCAACTTCAGCCCCGATCTGTCCTCCGATGAAGGTCGTGTCAGCTACGGCATCGGTCGTCAACTCGGTGGTCAGTTGCGTGACAACCCGCCGCCCGGCGTTGACCTGACGGCCATCCTCGCCGGCCTGACCGACGCTTTCAGCGGCCAGGCCAGTCGTGTTTCCGAAGCCGAGCTGGGCGCCAGTTTCAAGGTCATCCGCGAAATCATGCAGGCCGAAGCTGCCGCCAAGGCCGAAGCCGCTGCTGGCGAAGGCCGTGCCTACCTGGTCGAGAATGCCAAGCGCGAAGGCGTGACCGTATTGGCCTCCGGCCTGCAGTACGAAGTGCTGGTCGCAGGCGAGGGTGCCAAGCCGTCGGCTGAGGATCAGGTGCGTACCCACTACCACGGCACGCTGATCGACGGCACCGTGTTCGACAGCTCCTACGAGCGTGGCCAGCCGGCTGAATTCCCGGTTGGTGGCGTGATTCCGGGTTGGGTCGAGGCGCTGCAACTGATGGGCACCGGCAGTAAATGGCGCCTGCACGTGCCGAGCGAGCTGGCCTACGGCGCCCAGGGCGTCGGCAGCATCCCGCCGCACAGTGTGCTGGTGTTTGATGTAGAGCTGCTCGACATCCTGTAAGCGATCGCAGTAGCGGTGCGCACGTCCTGGGCGGCCCCGCTACACCCTACGAAACGGGGCGCTCTGGCTGACAGGGCGCCCCGTTTGCGTTTCTCTGGGTAGGGTGCGCCGCGCGCGCCAATTGTTTAAGTATCGTAGGGAGGACAACGCTGTTTTTGTCCACCATTCGCGACGACGGTGGACGGGTGAAGCGTCGTCCACCCTACGCTGCTGCGAGACAGGGTAGGGTGCGCCGCGCGCACCGGAAATAGGGTGATGACTTGGCCGCCGCGACTCTGTTCACGGACGCAAGGCCCGTGCGTAGCAGTACAGAAACAGGCTGCGCACCAGCTCCTTGAGCACGATGGGTTCGCTGGAGCTGAGCTCGTGCAGGTCCAGGTCGCCCTGGTCGCGCAGTTCGTCGAGGGCTTCTTCTTCCAGCATGGCGCAGACTTCCCCGGTTTCGCGGTTGAGGATGCGCAGATAGGGATGCGGGCGGTCCAGCCAGGCATCGATCAGGTAGGTCATGGCAGGTCTCCTTGGCCGTCATTACGCAACTGAGAATAATTCCTATTACATAAATAGCAAGGGTTAATTGCGACCTTTTGTCGTTTCCCCTCTTTCAGCAGGTGGGGTGGACATGCCGAAGGCTTGTCCGCCCTGCGTACCGTCCCCGCAAGCGAGTGGCAGGGCCGCAGCCTGCGCCACGGCACTCTGCCACGCAGGCTGTAGAAGATGCAGGGTGAGCCATGCGCTGCGTGTTCACGCCGGTCCGCAGGTGGGCTCAGGAGCCCAGGCGGCGGGTCACTTCGCCCAGTTGCCCGGACATGTCGTGCAGGTTACGGCTGGCCTTCTGCGTGCGCTCGACGTTGTCCTGATTGGCACTGGCGATAGCGGTCAGCTCGGTGAGGTTGCGCGAGATGTCCTCGGCTACCGAGGTCTGCTCTTCGGCTGCCGTGGCAATCTGCTGGTTCATGTCGCGGATGGCTTCCACCGCCTCGGTGATGCGCTGCAGCATGGCGCCAGCCTCGGTGACCTGGGTCACGCCCTGTTCGCTGCGCTGCTGGCCGCTTTCGATGGCGCGTACAGCGTTCAGTGCGCCGTTCTGCACGGTATCGATGATCTGGTTGATCTCGGCGGTGGACTCGGCGGTGCGCTGGGCCAGGGTGCGTACCTCGTCGGCGACCACGGCGAAACCACGGCCCTGTTCGCCGGCGCGCGCGGCTTCGATGGCGGCGTTGAGGGCCAGCAAATTGGTTTGTTCGGCGATGCCGCGGATCACCTCCAGCACCTTGCCGATGCGCCCGCTGTCGCTTTCCAGGCGACGGATCACCTCGGCGGTATTGGCGATCTCGCCGCGGATGTCGGTGATGGTGGCGATGGTCGATTGCATCACCGTGCTGCCCTGGCGCGCCGAATCGTCGGCATCGTTGGCCGCGTGCGCGGCGTCAGCGGCATGGCGTGCGACTTCCTGGGCGGTGGCGGACATCTCGTGCATGGCGGTGGCGACCTGATCGGTACGCTCGAACTGCTCGCTGACGCCCTCGGTCATGCGTGAGGCGATGGCGTTCAACTCGCTGCTGGCGCTGTCGAGGTTTTGCGTACTGTGGTGCAGGCGCTCGCTGGTGCTGGCGAGAAAGTCACGCAGGGTATTCGCTGCGCGGGCCAGCAGGCCAAGCTCATCCTTGCGGGTGCTTTCCACGCGTTGGCCGAAGCGGCCTTGGCTGAGCTGATCGACATGGCCGATCAGATGGCGGATGGGGATGATCAGATTGCGATTGACCAGCCACAGACTGAATACGGCGATGACCATGGCCGCGGCCAGCATCACGAGGGTGCCGCTGAGAATGGTGCGCGCGGCGCTGGCATTGATCTGCTCGGCCTGGCTCAGGCTGTTCTGGCGCAACTGCTCGACCAGCGCGGTCATCTGCTCGCTGGCGGCGCGGTCGATGCCTTTTACCGCCGCATCGCCAGCCTGGGCATCGGCACCGGCGGCGACGAAGGCGTCGCGGCCCTTGCGATAATTGCCGCCGAGCGCCTGATGTTCGCTGCGCAGGCGCTCGACCTGCGTCTTCAACGCCGGGTCGGCAGCGGCGACTTGGGTCAACTGACCGAGAATGTCCTGCACCTTGCGTTCCTGCGCTTCGAACTGGTCCCAGTAGCGTTGCAGGTTGGCGCTGTCCTGGCCGCGCAACAGGACGTTCTTCCATTCCTGCACCTGGATCTTGAATTCGACATTGGCCGCGTCGATCAGGCGCGAAGATTCCAGCGGTCCGTCGAGCAGGCCACGGTAGGACTGTATGCCGCTGGAGAGGAAGCTGAAGCAGGCCAGTGCGGTGATCAGGATCAGCGCCAGGCTGCCGCCGAGCAGGGCGAGAATCTGCGCGCGCAGGGATTTTTGCAGGAACATGATGGGATGCCTCGGAGGTCAGGCGGAGCGGGACATATTCAGCGTAGACGGTGAATGTTGCAGATTTGTGAAACGTCTAGACGTGTCCGGCAAATGGCCATGAGCAGGCCAGGCCTTGGCGGGTGATCCTGATGCTTGAATGATTGCGCAATCATCTTAATCTGGCTCGGGTTGTCCATTTTCGGCGGCCCATCGGGGCGTCGAGTTTCATCACGAGGAAGATGTCATGACCGATAACGCCGCCCCACGCGCCGACGACGACCGTATTACCTGGCTCAGCCTGCGCTCGGTAGCGCTGCCGCTGGCCAACCCGATCAGCGATGCCAAGGTGCTGACCGGACGGCAGAAGCCGATGACCGAGATCGCCATTCTGATCGCCGAGATCGAAACCCGCGACGGTCACCGTGGCCTGGGCTTCAGCTATTCCAAGCGCGCCGGTGGTCCCGGCCAGTTCGCCCACGCACTGGAGGTGGCGCCTAACCTGATTGGCGAGAACCCCAGTGATATCGCCAAACTCTGGGACAAGCTGTGCTGGGCTGGCGCGTCGGTGGGGCGCAGCGGCCTGGCGAGTCAGGCCATCGGCGCCTTCGACGTCGCCTTGTGGGATCTCAAGGCGCGCCGCAGTGGCCTGTCGCTGGCACGTTTGCTCGGCAGCCATCGCGATTCGGTACGTTGCTACAACACCTCCGGCGGCTTTCTGCACACACCGCTCGATCAGTTGCTGAAGAACACTGACATTTCCCGAGAAAAGGGCATTGGCGGTATCAAGCTCAAGGTCGGCCAGCCCGACTGGGCGCTGGATATCCACCGCGTCAGTACCGTGCGTGAGCACCTGGGCGAGAGCTTTCCGCTGATGGTCGACGCCAACCAGCAATGGGACCGCCCGACCGCGCGGCGCATGTGCCGACGCCTGGAACCCTTCGACCTGATCTGGATCGAGGAGCCGCTGGACTGCTACGACGCGGAAGGCCATGCCGAGCTGGTGCGCCTGTTCGATACGCCGATCGCCACCGGTGAGATGCTCACCAGTCCGGCCGAGCACTGGGAGTTCATTCGCCAGCGCGGCGCCGACTTCCTCATGCCCGATGCGCCGCGTGTCGGCGGTATCACGCCCTACCTGCGCGTGCAGACGCTCGCCGAGCAGGCCGGCATGACCCTGGCACCGCACTTCGCCATGGAACTGCACGTGCACCTGGCCGCGAGCCATACCCGCGAGCCCTGGGTCGAGCATTTCGAGTGGTTGGAGCCGCTGTTCAACGAGCGTCTGGACATTCGCGACGGGCGCATGTTGGTACCAACTCGTCCAGGCCTTGGCCTGAGCCTGAGCGAGCAGGTGGCTGGCTGGACGGTGCAGCAGGCGGAAGTCGGCAAACGCGCTTGAAGGTCAGTTCTGCGGATAGATGTCGCGAGCGGCCTGGCGCACGGCGGCGATCATCGACGGCAAGGCAGGGTTGTCGTTGTCGTCGCGCCATACCAGATGCAACTCCCCGCATACGCCTGCCGGTAGCGGCAGGTCGCGGAAACGCACCTGCTCGAAGCGGATGGCACTGGCGCTGCGTGGCACCAGTGCCAGTCCCATGCCGGCATTGACCAGCGACAGGATGGTCAGGGTCGAGCCCAGCGCCTGAACGAATTCAGGCTGGATGCCGCTGGCGCGAAACAGGCCGGTGTGCAGTTCGTTGAAGGGCTGCCAGGCGGTATGCGCGTAAAGAATGAAGGGCTGACCATGGAGCATATCCAGAGTCGGCCTTGCGTGTTGCGCCAGCGGATGCGCGGCGGGCGCGGCCAGCACGAAGGGTTCGCGCAGCAGGCATTCGCTGATCAGCCCGGGTTGCTGCAAGGGCGCGCGCACGATGGCCAGGTCCACGCGCCTGGCGCGCAGTGCCTGCACCTGTTCGAAGGTGCTCATTTCCAGCAAGGCGATATCCACGCCCGGGCGTTCACGTTTGGCCTCAGTTATCGCGCGTGGCAACACGTCATACACCGCGCTGGCGACGAAGCTGATATTGAGTGCGCCACTTTCGCCGATGGCGGCCAGCCGGGCGCTCTGCGCGGCGCGGTGGGCCTGATCGAGCAGCGCTTGGGCTTCGACGAAGAAGGCACGGCCAGCCGCCGTCAAGGCAACCGAGCGGGTGCTGCGGGTGAACAGGCTCACGCCCAACTGATGTTCGAGCAACTGGATCTGCCGGCTCAGCGGCGGCTGGGTCATGTTCAGTCGTTCGGCGGCGCGACGGAAATTCAGCTCGGCGGCCAGGGTGGTGAAACAGCGCAGTTGAGCCAGGTCGAACATTGATTCATTCCGGGTATCAATCTAGTGGTTGATTAGATTAGACCTGGATCAATGAGCGCGTCCATTATCTTGCTCAAGCCGCTGCAGTTGGCGTTTTAGAGGGCTGAAGGCGAAAGAGGCGGGAGTCAGAAATGCACCGCCCCCTGAGCAGAGGGGGCGGCAAGGTGGTGGGTGTCAGGTGCGCAGGATTTCGTTGATCGCGCTGGGTTTGGGACGCAGGGCGCTGAACACCTGCCAGAGTACGAACGCCAGGGCCAGGCCGAGGAAGGTGCCGGCAATCGGATTGGTGAAGAACTCGGCGAAGCTGCCATCCGACAGCATCAGACCACGGCGCAGGTTGGTTTCCGCCATCGGCCCGAGGATAAAGCCGATGATGAACGGCGCCGCTGGCATCCCGGCCTTGACGAAGGCATAGCCGAGCAGACCGAACAGCAGGATCGACCAGACGTCGAACAGGCGGCTGGACAGGCCGAAGGCACCAACCACGCAGAGCACCAGAATGATCGGCAGCAGAATGTGCTTGGGCACGTCGAGCAGCTTGATGAACAGGCGCAAGCCGTAGAACTCCATGAACAGCATCATGCAGGTGGCGACGATCAGCGCGGCGAAGATGGTGTACACCAGCGGCCCCTGGCTGATGAACAGCAGCGGGCCCGGTTGGATGCCGTGGATCAGGAAGCCGCCGAGCATGATCGCGGTGACGGTGTCGCCTGGAATGCCCAGGGTCATCAGCGGCATCATTGCACCACCGATACCGGCGTTGTTGGCCGTTTCACTGGCGACCACGCCGCCGATATTGCCCTTGCCGTAGGTGTGACCGTCTTTCGCGCGTTTCTTGGCGATGATGTAGGACACCAGGTTCGAGGTGCCGGCGCCGATGCCCGGCAGAATGCCGATGCCCAGTCCGATCAGGCCGGAGCGGCCGGCGTTCGGCAGTTGTTCGCGGAATTCCTTGAGCGAGAAGCCGAAGCCCTTGATGTTCTTCATGCTCACCGATCTAGCCTTGCCTTGCACGGCATGACGGCCGCTCTCGGCGAGCTTGATGATCTCGGCCACGGCGAACATGCCGATCATCACTGTCAGCATCGAGAAGCCGCCGTTGAGCTCGCTGACACCGAAGGTGAAGCGGCGTACGGCCTCTACCGGCGCAATGCCGACGGTGGACACGGCAATACCCAGCGCACCGGCGAACAGGCCCTTGACCATGGAGCCGGCCGAGAGAGTGGCGATCAGGGTCAGGGAGAACACCGCAATGGCGAAGTATTCATGCGGGCCGAAGCTCAGGGCCACCTTGGCCAACTGCGGGGCGATGAACATCAGCGCGACGATGCTGAAGATGGTGCCGAGGAAGGAAAACACGATGCCGACGCCCAGCGCCTTGACGCCGTGGCCCTGTTCCATCAGCGGGCCGCCATCGAACACGGTCGCGATCGATGACGGCGTTCCTGGAATCTTCAGCAGAATCGCCGAAATCAGCCCGCCCGAGGTGGCACCGATGAACAGCGCGACCAGCAGGGAAAGACCAGCCTGTGGGCCCATGGTGAAGGTCAGCGGCAGGCACAGTGCTACAGCCATGGTCGCGGACAGGCCGGGTACCGCGCCGAAGACGATGCCCATGGCTACGCCGACGGCCATCAGCATCATGATGTTGAGTGAAAAAACGGCACCGAAGCCTTGCTGCAGTAATTCGAGCATGGTCGATCCTCAGATGAAGTTGTTCAGCAGGCCAGCGGGCAGCAACAGATCGAAGGCCTCGCGGAACAGCAGGAAGATGATCGCAGAGCAGGCAACGGCAATCAGCAGATAGGTCAGGTGTCTGGCTTTCTGCTTTACCGGCGTCAGCACGAGGAACTGCAGATAGAGGTAAACCACGGTCATGATCGGGAAGCCCACAGGGCCGAGCAGGGCCATGTAGCCGAGGATCAGGCCGAGGGTCTTGAGGACGGTCCTGGGTTCTATGACTTCAGTCGGTTGCTCTTCAGCTTCTGCCGGCACCGGGCTTGCGGGTTCGGCGGCAACCTTGGGTTTGGCAAAGGCGCTGACCAGTTGCATCAGGCCCAGCAGAGACAGGAATCCGGCCAGCAGTTTCGGCACAGTGGCCGCATCGACACCGTCATGTCCAGGCAACTGTTGCGCCATGACCAGGTAGGCAAGGCTGGCGCCGAGCATGGCGATGCCAATGATCAGTTCTTTCTTGTTCAGGGTGTTCATCGTGTACCTCGATGTTCTGAGGCGAAGCGCCGGCTCGAGTCGATCAGGCCGGCGCTGCGTTATGGCTTACTTGGCCTTGCGCAGTTCATCCTTGAACTGCATGAAGTCTTCGCGGGTCTTGGCCAGAATCTGCTTGGCGTCTTCGGTGGCGAAGAAAGCGACCGGCTGCTTGAACTTCTTCAGGTCTTCGGCGTAACCAGGTTGCTCGGTGATCTGCTTCATGATGTCAGACATCTTCTTCACGATCGCCGGGTCGGTGCCTTTCGGGAAGGCTACGACGTAGGGCTTGTCCATGGTGATGTCGAGGCCTTGCTCCTTGAGGGTCGGAACCTCGCCGAGCATGGCGTTGCGTTCCTCGTTGGGCTGGCCCAGTGCGACCATCTGCCCGCCCTGTACATAGTCCTGTACGGAGCCATAGGTGATGGCGCCCATGTCCAGGCGACCGCCGAGCATGCCGACCACACGGTCGGACACGGTGCCGCCGTCGACCATCTTCAGTTTGGCGCCGGTGAGTTTCTCCAGCATCAGGCCCTGCAGGTGGGAGAAGCTGCCCATCTCGGTGCCATAGGTGATGCTGCCCGGATTGGCTTTGGATTTTTCGATCAGCTCTTTCATGCTGTTCACGCCGGCCTGCTTGGAGGCGACGAACACGGTGCTCTTGTCGACGCCGGCGATGCAGGCCACGTCGAAGACTTCGTAGCTGTCTTCGGTCAGGCCGGCGACTTCGTTGACGATCAACTGGCCCGGGTGGGTGAAGAGGATGGTATTGCCATCCGCCGCAGCGCCTTTGACCTGTTCGGCCGCCAGGGTGCCACCGCCACCGGCGACGTTGGTCACGACCATGGTCTTGCCGGTGATCTCGTTGAAGTACTTGGCCATCATGCGGGCGTTGAAGTCGGTGTCACCACCTGGGTTGGCGATCACCACCACCTGGATTGGGCGAGTCGGCCACTTGACCTCATCGGCGAAGGTGGCGGCGTGGGTGACCAGGGCGCCGACACCGACCAGGGCAGAAAGGAGAGAAGCGCGGAATGTTTTTTTCATTGGAATACTCCGGTTTGGGATGAAAGCCGCGCGAGTCAGTCGCGGCCGAGGCTGGGACGTTTCGGGTCGTACTGCCAACCCGGAACCAGGTATTGCATGGCCATGGCGTCGTCACGCGCGCCGTTGGCCACCTTTTTATAGAGCTCGTGAGCGGCCATGATTCGCTCCATGTCCGGCTCGATGCCGAGGCCGGGCTTGTTGGGAACCTCTACCTGACCACCGATGATCTGCAGCGGTTCGCGGGTCAGGCGCTCTTCGCCTTCCTGCCAGATCCAGTGCGTGTCGATGGCGGTGACGCGGCCCGGCACGGCTGCGGCGGCATGAGTGAACATGGCCAGGGAAATGTCGAAATGGTTGTTGGAGTGCGAGCCCCAGGTCAGGCCGAATTCCTCACATACCTGACCGAGGCGGACGGCGCCCTGCATGGTCCAGAAGTGCGGGTCGGCCAGTGGAATGTCCACCGCCTCGAGGCGCAGTGAGTGGCCCATTTGCCGCCAGTCGGTGGCGACCATGTTGGTGGCGGTAGGAATGCCGGTGGCACGCTTGAACTCGGCCATCACCTCGCGGCCGGAATAGCCGTTCTCCGGGCCGCAAGGGTCTTCGGCGTAGGCCAGCACATGGTTCTGGCCCTGGCACAGGGCGATGGCTTCATCCAGCGACCAGGCGCCGTTGGGGTCGAGGGTGACGCGGGCATCAGGGAAGCGCGCCTTGATCGCGCGGATGGCATCCATCTCCTCGGCGCCACGCATCACGCCGCCCTTGAGCTTGAAATCGTTGAAGCCATAGCGCGCATGGGCGGCTTCGGCCAGGCGGGCGATGGCCTGCGGTGTCATCGCGGCCTGATGGCGCAGGTGATACCAGTCGTCATGCGAACCTTGGCCGGCGAGGTAGGGCAGGTCGGTGCGCTGACGCTCACCTATATAGAAGAGGTAGGCGAGCATCGGCACATGATCGCGTTGCTGGCCGCTACCGAGCAGTTCGGCCACTGGCACGTCGAGATGCTGGCCAAGAAGATCGAGCAGGGCGGCTTCGACCGCGGTGATCACGTTGTCCAGGCGCAGGTTGATCTCGTGCGGCTGCTTGAGCACACGTGCCTCGGATTCGGATGTGACCTGATGCTGGGTGGTCTGTGGCCCTTTGGCCGGCCCGGCGATGGCCTGGCGCAGGCTATTGAGGATGCGGTTGTAGCAACCGACCGGTTGGCCGATCACCAGCTCGCGGCAGCGTTCCAGTGCCTGACGGATGCCTTCGCCACCTGGGACCTCGCCACAGCCGATGTGCCCGGCATTGTCCTTGAGCAGCACCAGATTGCGGGTGAAGTAGGGGGCGTGGGCGCCACACAGGTTGAGCAACATGCTGTCATGGCCGGCAACCGGGATGACTTGCATCTCGACGATCTGAGGTGTGCTGTTGCGGGGGGCTTCGTACATCTTGGCAGGGGCTCCGGACTTGGTGCGGCCCTCGGCCGCAATGGCGAAGGTACGGTTCAGTCGTGCACCGGGATCAGCAGGCGATCCGCGCTGCAGCAAGCTTGAGCATGGGCAAGGATGGCAACGAAGCCAGTGCAGGCTGCGTCGTACTGACGGGGGCTGGCAGCGATGTAACGATGCGCACGTTGGCAGCAGGTAGCGGCGGTGAAGGTCTGTGACATGACCTGGCCTCGTTTGTTTTTATTGGAATGTCATAGGTTGTCGTATGACTTGGTGAAATTAGTACCAGTCTGTTCCTGACCTGTCAACGCTGCTCATGAGCAATGATGATTGCGCTGCCATTTCCGTTGGCGTGATCATGGAGCCTGCTCTAGTCTGAGCTTGGCGCTTGTGTAGCGGTTTTCTGGCGAGGCGGGAAGGGCAGGGAAATCTTCGACGAACGGACGATATAAAAACTGGTGTTTTTTTTGTTGTTGTACGATAACGTATCTCTACAGCTGCGGCTGACGCTATTCCTCACAACTCGCTTTACTAGGGTGTTCGCATAATGAATCCACAAGAACTTAAGTCCATCCTCTCTTCTGGTCTGCTGTCTTTCCCGGTGACCGACTTCGATGCCGCCGGTGATTTCAACCAGGCCGGCTACGTGCGCCGCCTCGAGTGGCTGGCGCCTTACGGTGCTTCCGCCCTGTTCGCTGCCGGTGGTACTGGCGAGTTCTTCTCCCTGGCGCCGGACGAATACAGCGCCGTGATCAAGACAGCCGTTGATACCTGCGAAAAGTCCGTGCCTATCCTGGCTGGCGTTGGCGGCCCGACTCGCGTTGCCATCCAGATGGCGCAGGAAGCCGAGCGTCTGGGCGCCAAGGGCTTGCTGCTGCTGCCGCACTACCTGACCGAAGCCTCTCAGGACGGCGTCGCCGCTCACGTCGAGCAGGTCTGCAAGTCGGTGAAGATCGGTGTGGTGATCTACAACCGTAACGTCTGCCGCCTCAATGCCAATCTGCTGGAGCAACTGGCCGAGCGCTGCCCGAACCTGATCGGCTACAAGGACGGCCTGGGCGACATCGAGCTGATGGTGTCGATCCGTCGCCGCCTGGGTGAGCGCCTGACCTACCTCGGCGGCCTGCCGACCGCTGAAGTCTATGCCGCGGCTTACCGAGCGCTGGGTGTTCCGGTCTACTCCTCGGCCGTGTTCAACTTCATCCCGAAAACCGCCATGGACTTCTACCGCGCCATTGCCGCAGAAGATCACGCCACCGTTGGCAAGCTGATCGACGATTTCTTCCTGCCGTACCTGGATATCCGCAATCGCAAGGCCGGCTATGCCGTGAGCATCGTCAAGGCCGGTGCCAAGATCGTCGGTTACGACGCCGGTCCGGTCCGTGCGCCGCTGACCGATCTGCTGCCGGACGAGTACGAAGCCCTGGCCAAGCTGATCGAAGCGCAAGGCGCACAGTAATACCGCAGGTGGCCGCTCGCGCCTGCGAGCGGCCCAGTCGCGCTCCGGCAGGCCGGGTGCGACCGCGCTGAACCATTGTCGAACCCGCATAAGAACAACAGGGTAACGCTCATGACTTCACAGATTCCTGCCGCTGTCGGCACTCCGCTGATCACCGAGCTGCAAGTCGTACCGGTAGCCGGTCAAGACAGCATGCTGCTCAACCTGAGCGGAGCCCACGGCCCGTATTTCACTCGCAACATCCTCATTCTCAAGGACAGCGCCGGCCATGTCGGTGTCGGCGAAGTCCCCGGCGGCGAGGGCATTCGCAAGACCCTCGAAGACGCACGCTCCATGCTCGTCGGCCAGCCGGTCGGCAACTACAACGCATTGCTCAATCAGGTGCGCCGCGCCTTCGCTGATCGCGATTCCGGCGGTCGCGGCCTGCAGACCTTCGACCTGCGCATCACCATCCACGCCGTCACCGCGCTGGAGTCGGCGCTGCTCGACCTGCTCGGCCAGCACCTCGGCGTGCCAGTCGCCGCTCTGCTTGGCGAAGGCCAGCAGCGTGATGCGGTGGAGATGCTCGGTTATCTGTTCTTCGTCGGAGACAAGGACAAGACCGACCTCGGTTACCGCGATGAGCGCGATGCCGATGACACCTGGGAGCGTGTGCGCAACCAGACCGCGCTGACCCCGGAAAGCATCGTCCAACAGGCCGAGGCCGCGCATGCGCGCTATGGCTTCAACGACTTCAAGCTAAAGGGCGGCGTGCTGCATGGCGAAGCCGAAGTCGAGGCGATTCGTGCCCTGGCCGCGCGCTTCCCCGAGGCTCGTGTGACGCTGGACCCCAATGGCGGCTGGTCGCTGGATCAGGCCATCGCCCTGTGCCGTGACTTGCATGGCGTGCTGGCCTATGCCGAAGACCCTTGCGGTGCCGAGAACGGTTATTCCGGCCGCGAGGTGATGGCCGAATTCCGCCGCGCCACTGGCCTGCCCACCGCGACCAACATGATCGCGACTGACTGGCGGCAGATGGGCCACACCATTTCTCTGCAGTCGGTGGACATCCCGCTGGCCGACCCGCACTTCTGGACCATGGCCGGTTCCGTGCGTGTGGCGCAGATGTGCAACGACTGGGGCCTGACCTGGGGCTCACACTCGAACAACCACTTCGACATCTCGCTGGCCATGTTCACCCACGTCGCCGCTGCTGCACCGGGCCGCGTGACCGCCATCGATACCCACTGGATCTGGCAGGATGGCCAGTACCTGACGCGCAACCCGCTGCGTATCGAAGGTGGTCTGGTGCAGGTGCCGAAAACGCCGGGCCTCGGCGTCGAGCTGGACTGGGACGCACTGGCCAAGGCGCATGAGCTGTATCAGGCCAAGGGCCTTGGCGCACGTGACGACGCGGTGGCCATGCAGTACCTGATTCCGGGCTGGACCTTCAATAACAAGAAGCCCTGCCTGGTGCGTTGAGCCGAGTCTGGTGCCGCTCCGTGGCTTTGTAGGGTGGGCTTCAGCCCACCGTGACTACAATCGGTGGGCTAAAGCCCACCCTACGGGTTGATGACCGTGGCTGACGCGGAGCGCCGCCCGGCCCACTCTAGGGTCTGACGTGGCCCACCTTACCGGCTCAGCCTTTCCTTCTGTCTCACGAGCCTTGCCGATGCCAGATGCCAAACCGGGTCGTGTGCGCTACAGCATCTTGCTGATGCTGTTTCTGGTCACCACCATCACCTTCGCTGATCGTTCCAGCCTCTCCGTCGCCGGTTCGGCGATGCAGGCCGGCCTGGGCATCGATGCGGTGACGCTCGGCTACATATTCTCGGCGTTCGGCTGGGCCTACGTCATCGGGCAGATTCCCGGCGGCTGGTTGTTCGACCGCTTCGGCACCAAGCCCGTCTATACCCTGGCGCTGTTCATCTGGTCAGCG
The DNA here is from genome assembly GCF_014892995.1 of Pseudomonas sp. EggHat1. Taxonomy (NCBI): domain Bacteria; kingdom Pseudomonadati; phylum Pseudomonadota; class Gammaproteobacteria; order Pseudomonadales; family Pseudomonadaceae; genus Pseudomonas; species Pseudomonas sp. EggHat1. The sequence goes on along the minus strand of NZ_JACKQK010000009.1, from coordinate 186,319 downwards.
CTGACTCTGCTGCAGGGCTTCGTCGGCTGGCTGCCGACCACCTGGGCGGTGACCTCGATGTTCCTGCTGCGGCTGCTGGTGGGCTTTGCCAGTGCGCCGTGCTTTCCCGGCAATGCGCGCATCATCGCCTCCTGGTTTCCCACTGCCGAGCGAGCCACCGCCACGGCCATCTCCAGTTCGGCGCAGTATGCCGCCACCGCCCTGTTCGCACCGTTGATGGGCTGGGTGGTGCAAACCATGGGTTGGCAATCGGTATTCATCGTGCTCGGTTGTCTCGGTCTGGCGTTGTCGCTCCTGTGGTTGAAGCAACTGTACGGTCCACGCCAGCATCCGCGTATCGAGGCGGCCGAGTTGGCCTACCTGGAACGAGGCGGGGCGCTGATCGATCTGGAAGGGCCGCGCGGCAGTGCCGGCAGCTCGCAGTGGCGATACCTGGGCCTGCTACTTCGGCAGCGCACGATGATTGGCATCTATCTCGGCCAATACTGCAACAACGCGATTACCTACTTCTTTCTGACCTGGTTTCCGGTCTATCTGGTGCAGGCGCGCGGCATGAGTATTCTCGGTGCCGGTTTTGCCGCTGCATTGCCGGCTATCAGTGGCTGTGTCGGCGGCGTGCTTGGCGGGCTGTTGTCCGACGGCATGCTGCGTCGCGGTCATTCGCTGACCCTGGCGCGCAAGCTGCCGATGGTGCTCGGCCTGCTGCTGTCGAGCAGCCTGATGCTGTGCATCTTCGCAGACAGCGACACTGCGGTGGTGGCGCTGATGGCCCTGGCGTTCTTCGGCAAGGGCCTCGGCTCGCTGGGTTGGACGTTGGTGGCCGACACCTCGCCACGGCAGATCCTCGGCCTGTCCGGTGGGTTGTTCAACACCTTCGGCAACCTGGCAGCGATCACCACACCCATCGTCATTGGCTACCTGGTCAGCCATACCGGTTCTTTCGATGGGGCATTGGCCTATGTCGGCCTCAATGCCCTGCTGGCGGTCGTCAGCTTCGGCCTGATCGTCGGCCAAATTCACAGGGTCGAGCTGGACGCCACGTCTGGCTCGACATCCTGAATGCACAACAGGAGCACGCAGCATGCAGTTGATTCCCCATCAGGATTCGCCCCGTTACATCCGCCTGCACCCGAGCGACAACGTCGGCGTGGTGGTCAATGACCAGGGCGTCGCCGCTGGCGGCCAGTTCGACGATGGCCTCAAGGCCGCCGAAGGCATCCCGCAAAGCCACAAGGTGGCGCTGGTGGACATCGCCGAGGGCGGCGAGGTGGTGCGTTATGGCGAGGTCATCGGCTATGCGCTGAAACCCATCGCCGCTGGTAGCTGGGTCACCGAGCAGGTGCTGCGCATGCCCGAGCCACCTGTGCTGGACAACCTGCCCAAGGCGACGATCAAGACCTCGCCCGGCGAGCCGCTGCAGGGCTACAGCTTCGAGGGCTTCCGCAACCCGGATGGCACGGTCGGCACGCGCAATATCCTCGGTGTGACCACCACCGTGCAGTGCGTGGTCGGCGTGCTCGATCATGTGGTCGAGCGCGTGCGCAAGGAACTCCTGCCCAAATACCCCAGCGTCGACGATGTGGTGGCGCTGTCGCACAGCTACGGCTGCGGCGTGGCAATCAACGCGCCGGACGCCGTGGTGCCGATCCGCACCCTGTACAACATCAGCCGCAACCCCAACTTCGGCGGTCAGGCACTGGTGATCAGCCTCGGCTGCGAGAAGCTGCAGGCCAGCCAGTTGATGGATGGTGATCAGCTCACCAACGGCATGGACGAGGAGGACTGGCTGTTCCGCCTGCAGGATTCCGGCACCGGCTTTACCGGCATGGTCGAGCAGATCATGGGCATGATCGAGGAGCGCCTGAAGGTGCTCGATCAGCGTCGCCGCGAGACCGTACCGGCTTCCGAGCTGGTGGTCGGCATGCAGTGCGGCGGCAGCGATGCCTTCTCCGGTATCACCGCCAACCCGGCCCTCGGTGTGGCCGCCGACCTGCTGGTGCGCGCCGGCGCCACGGTGATGTTCTCCGAGAACACCGAGGTGCGTGACGGCATCCACTTGCTCACGCCGCGCGCCGCCAGCGTCGAGGTAGCCGATGCGCTGATCCGCGAGATGGACTGGTACGACCGCTATCTGTCGCGCGGCATGGCCGACCGCAGCGCCAACACCACGCCGGGCAACAAGAAGGGCGGGCTGAACAACATCGTCGAGAAGGCCATGGGCTCCATCGCCAAGTCCGGCAACAGCCCGATTGCCGGCGTCGTGGCGCCCGGTGAGCGCATTCGTGGCAAGGGCCTGTGGTTCTGCGCCACGCCGGCCAGCGACTTCATCTGCGGCACCCTGCAACTGGCGGCGGGTATGAACCTGCACATCTTCACCACTGGGCGTGGCACGCCTTATGGCCTGTCCATGGTGCCGGTGATCAAGGTGGCCACGCGCACCCAGCTGGCCGAGCGCTGGCCGGACCTGATCGACGTCGACGCCGGGCAGATCGTCTCCGGGCATATGACCCTGGAGGAAATGGGCTGGCATATCTTCCAGCTCTATCTGGACGTGGCCAGCGGTCGCAAGCAGACCTGCGCCGAACACCTGCGCCTGCACAACGACCTGGTGCTGTTCAACCCGGCGCCGGTGACCTGAGATGAGTGGCCTGTCCGAACATATGATCCAGGCGCTGCGCGACGTGGTCGGCGAGGCCGGCCTGATCCTCGATGCCGAGCGCATGCAGAGTTACCTGAGCGACTGGCGTGGCGCCTATCGCGGCCAGGCGGCTGCAGTGCTGCGGCCTGCCTCGACCGAGGAGGTCGCTGCCGTTGTGCGTCTGTGCGCGCAGGCCGGCGTCGCGCTGGTGCCGCAGGGCGGCAATACCGGCCTGTGCGGCGGCTCTATTCCGGACGACTCCGGGGCGCAGATCGTGCTGTCGCTGACGCGCATGAAGCGCATCCGTGAAGTGGACGTTGGCAACGAAACCATTACCGTCGAAGCCGGGGTGATCCTGCAGCAGCTGCAGGAGGCCGCCGCCGAAGTCGGCCGGCTGTTCCCGCTGTCGTTGGGTGCCGAGGGCAGCTGCACGGTCGGTGGCAACCTGGCGACCAATGCTGGTGGCACCGCCGTGCTGCGTTACGGCAACATGCGCGACCTGGCGCTGGGGCTGGAAGTGGTGCTGCCCGACGGGCGCATCTGGGACGGCCTGCGCGGCCTGCGCAAGGACAATACCGGCTATGACCTCAAGCACCTGTTCATCGGCAGCGAGGGTACGCTGGGCATCATCACCGCCGCCGTGCTCAAGCTGTTCCCGGCGGTGCGCAGCCTGACTACCGCCTGGGTGGCGCTGCCCAGCCCACAGGCAGCCGTCGAGCTGATCGGGCAGATGCGCGGTCTGTGCGGCGACCGCCTGACCGGCTTCGAGCTGATGTCGCGGCAGAGCGTCGAGTTCGTCCTGCGCCATGTCACCGGCGTCAGCGATCCCTTCGCCGAAGCGCATCCCTGGTACGTACTGATCGAACTGAGCGATACCCAGCCCAATGCGCCGTTGAACGAAATGCTCGAGCAGGGCATCGGCGAGGCGTTCGAAAAGGGCATGGCGTTGGATGCTGTGCTGGCTGGTAGCGATGCGCAGGTGCGCGCCTTGTGGGCACTGCGCGAGGGCATCTCGGAGGCGCAGAACCACGAGGGGCCGAGCCTCAAGCACGACATCAGTGTGCCGGTCAGCCGTATTCCCGACTTCATTGCGCGTACCGACCAGGCGCTGCAACTGGCTTTTCCTGGCGTCCGTATCGTGGCCTACGGGCACGTCGGCGACGGCAACCTGCATTACAACATCAGCAAGCCAGTCGGCGCCGAGGATGGCCCGTTCAAGGCGCAGGCCGAGGCGATCATGCGGGTGATCTACGTTCAGGTCCTGGAAGATGCCGGCAGCATCAGCGCCGAACATGGCCTGGGCCAGTCCAAGCGGCTGGCCGCGCAGCACTACAAGGCGCCGTTGGAGCTGGAATTGATGGCCCGCATCAAGCAGGCGCTGGATCCATCCGGGCTGATGAATCCGGGCAAACTGCTGTAGAACGCATGATCGAAACAGGAGGATCCATGAGCAAACTCAAGGTGCTGCAGATCGGCCCGCTGAGCGAACGCTTCAATCGCGAGCTGGCCGACGAATACGAGGTCAGTGCGCTCTGGCAACAGGCCGAGTCACTGGCCTTTCTGCGCGAGCAGGGCGAGCAGTTCATCTACATGGTGTCTTCGGCGCGTTTTGGCTGCACGGCTGATCAGCTGGCGCTGCTGCCGAATCTGCGCGCCATCTGCAGCTTCGGTGTCGGCTACGATCCTTATCCGCTGGATCTGCTGCGTGACCGTGGCATCGCCCTCAGCACCACGCCGGACGTGCTCAACGACTGCGTGGCTGATCTGGCCATGGGCCTGATGATCGACAGCGCGCGGCGTCTGTCCGAAGCGGATCGCTTCGTGCGCAGCGGCGCCTGGAGCAGCACCACGGGCTTCCCGCTGGCGCGTCGGGTCAGCGGCAAGCGCTTGGGCATCGTCGGCCTCGGCCGCATCGGTGAAGCAGTAGCGTTGCGCGCCTCGGGGTTCTCCATGCCGGTGCGTTACCACAACCGCCGTGCGGTCGAGGGCAGCGCTTATCAGCACGAACCCGATCTGCTGGCACTGGCGCGCTGGGCGGACTTCCTGGTGCTGACCTGCCCGGGCGGCAAGGCTACCCATCACCTGATCAACGCCGAGGTGCTCGAAGCGCTGGGGCCTGATGGCTTCCTGATCAACGTGGCGCGCGGCTCGGTTGTTGAAGAGAGCGCACTGATCACAGCACTGCAAAAGGGTGTGATTGGCGGTGCGGGCCTCGACGTCTTCGAGCGCGAACCTCAGGTGCCGGCTGCATTGCGTGAGCTGGACAACGTGGTGCTGTTGCCGCACGTCGGCAGCGCCAGTGTCGAGACCCGCCAGCAGATGGCCGATCTGGTGCTGGACAACCTGCGCGCCTTCATCGCCACCGGCAGGTTATTGACTCCGTTGTAGGGCGGGTGCAACCCGCCCTACGGCTTCGCGTGTATTCATGAAAGGCCGCTGAATACGCCGGGCGGCATTTGCAGCCTGGCCTATCGTTACATCGCCACAAGCGCTGTAATCGTTTTCTAACTCACTGCCGCATCCCCGGCGCACCACAAGTGCGCCGTTTTTTCTCCTGTGCGCTGATGTAGCTGCCTCATGCCCTGTAAACTGTGACGTTTTCCGCAGGCAAGGACTCTCACCGTGCAGTCGGTCATCTCCATTTCGCAACTGAACAAGATCTATGCGTCCGGGCACCCGGCCCTGCAGGGCATCGACCTGGACATTCGCCAGGGCGAGATCTTCGCCTTGCTCGGTCCCAACGGCGCGGGCAAGACCACCCTGATCAGCATCATCTGCGGCATCGTCAATCCGGGCGAGGGCCGGGTGCTGGTGGCTGGCCACGACATCGTCCGTGACTACCGCGCGGCCCGCTCGCAGATTGGCCTGGTGCCGCAGGAGCTGGTCAGCGACGTGTTCGAAACCGTCTGGGCGACGGTCAAGTTCAGCCGTGGGCTGTTCGGCAAGAAGCCCGATCCGGCCTATCTGGAGCAACTGCTCAAGGACCTGTCGCTGTGGGACAAGCGGGACGCCAAGATCATGGAGCTGTCCGGCGGCATGAAGCGCCGGGTGATGATCGCCAAGGCCCTCTCGCACGAGCCGCAGATTCTCTTCCTTGACGAGCCTACCGCCGGTGTCGACGTCGAGCTGCGCCGTGACATGTGGAACATGGTCAGGCGCCTGCGCGAGCGAGGTGTGACCATCATCCTGACCACCCACTACATCGAAGAGGCCGAGGAAATGGCCGACCGCATCGGGGTGATCAGCAAGGGCCGGATCATCCTGGTGGAAGACAAGCAGGTGCTGATGCACAAGCTGGGCAAGAAGCAACTGACCCTGCACCTGCAGCAGCCGTTGTCCTGCGTACCGGCCGAGCTGGCGCGTTATGGTCTGGAGCTGGTGGATCAGGGTCATGCGCTGGTTTTCACCTTCGATGCCCAGCACGAGAACACCGGTATCGCCGAACTGCTGCGTGAGCTCGCTCAGCACGGCATCGACTTCAAGGATCTGCAGTCGAGCCAGAGTTCGCTGGAGGAGATTTTCGTTTCATTGCTGGAGGAGTCGCGCGCATGAACCTGTATGCCATCAAGGCCATCTACCTGTTCGAGCTGGCGCGCACCTGGCGCACCCTGCTGCAGAGCATTGCCACGCCGGTGATCAGCACCTCGCTGTATTTTGTGGTATTCGGTTCGGCCATCGGTTCGAGCATGACCCAGGTGCAGGGCGTGAGTTACGGCGCCTTCATCATTCCGGGGCTGATCATGTTGGCGCTGCTGACCGAGAGCATTTCCAACGCTTCGTTCGGCATCTACATGCCCAAGTATTCCGGGAGCATCTACGAGCTGCTGTCGGCGCCGGTGTCCTACCTGGAGATATTGATCGGCTATGTTGGCGCGGCGGCGACCAAGTCGGTGATCCTTGGTCTCATCATCCTGCTCACGGCGCGACTTTTCGTCGATTTCGAGATTCAGCATCCCATCTGGATGGCGGCGTTTCTGGTGCTGACGGCGCTGACCTTCAGCCTGTTCGGCTTCATCATCGGCGTGTGGGCCGATGGCTGGGAGAAGCTGCAGATCGTCCCGGCGCTGATCGTCACGCCGCTGACCTTCCTGGGCGGCGCCTTCTATTCGATCAGCATGCTGCCGCCGGCCTGGCAGACGGTGACCCTGTTCAACCCGGTGGTGTACCTGATCAGCGCGTTCCGCTGGAGCTTCTACGGCGTTTCCGACGTCAATGTCGGCGTCAGCCTGGCGATGGTGCTGGGCTTTCTGGCGCTGTGCATTTTGCTGGTGGGCTGGATCTTCAAGACCGGTTACCGGCTCAAGAGTTGATGCCGGGCGCGAGCCGCGAGACGGTAGAAACGAAGGGGCACATCATGTGCCCCTCGTTCATTTCAGCATGATCATTTTTTTCATCCACCAACGAGGTGGATCGATAAGCATGTAGGGCGGGTGCAACCCGCCATGAAGGGGTGGCGGGTTGCAGCCGCCCTACGGTTCCGTGGGAGGCGCTTTAGCGGCGATTCGCTTCGATTCGTCGCGGCTGAAGCCCCTCCCACAGATGCCTTGCCTCGTTCACTTCACCCGCAGTTCGCACTCGAAGGTTTCGGCCGGCGGCACGTTCGGTTCCCAGGGTTGCTGGTAGGTCAGTAGCAGCCGGCCTTCGCCCGGTTCGCGAGCGCTGAAGCGCCAGGTGGAAATGCCGCCAGCACCCACCAGCCCGGCGTCTTCCGGGTTGCTGTACACCTCCGGGCCAAGACTTTGCAGCACGTTCGGCGCCGCGTCGCGCACCTCCCAGCGAAAGCCGGTGGTGGGGTTGCTGGGCAGGCTGAGAATCAGTTGCTGGCCCTTGTTCAGCGTCAGCGGGCACTGCCGGTCCTTCTTCAATTCCAGCGTACCGGATTGATGGGCGCAGGCCGTAAGCAGGGCCAGGGCGGGCAGGGTAAGCAGGCGCAAGGTGGCGTGCATGACGAACTCCAGTCGAACAAAAACTGGCCCAGCATAGCCGCACCGGGGTGCGGCACGCGAGCCGTAGGGTGCGCCGTGCGCACCTCGGTCAGTCGAACAACACCTTGGCTACGTCGCCATAGCGTTTGGCGAAGTGCACGGTCAGGCCTTCCTTGAGGTAGTCCGGTAGTTCCTCGTAGCTGCCGCGGTTGGCCTCCGGCAGGATCAGTTCAAAGATCTTCTGCCGGCGCGCCGCGATCACCTTCTCGCGCACACCGCCGATGGGCAACACCTGGCCGGTGAGGGTCAGTTCGCCAGTCATGGCCACGCCTTTCTTCGGCGCCTGGTTGCGCGCCAGGGAGAGCAGGGCGCTGGCCATGGTGATGCCGGCGCTGGGGCCGTCCTTGGGTGTGGCACCTTCCGGCACGTGCAGGTGGACGAAGGCCTGGTCGAAGAAGGTCGGGTCGCCACCGAACTGCTTGAGGTGCGAGCTGACGTAGCTGTAGGCGATCTCCGCCGATTCCTTCATGACCTCGCCGAGCTGGCCGGTAAGCTTGAAGCCGCGATTGAGCGTATGAATGCGCGTCGCCTCGATCGGCAGGGTGGCGCCGCCCATGCTGGTCCAGGCCAGCCCGGTGATCACCCCGGTGCCGGCCAATACCCGCTCGTTGCGGAACACCGGCATGCCCAGCGCTTGCTCCAGGTCCTTGGCGCCGATGCGAATCTTCGCCTCGGGATCGTCCAGCAACTTCACCACCGACTTGCGCACCAGCTTGCCCAGCTGTTTCTCCAGCTGACGCACGCCGGCTTCGCGGGCGTAGCCCTCGATCACTGCACGCAGCGCCGCGTCGCTGATGGATAGGCGCGCTTTCGGTACACCCGCTTTTTCCAACTGCTTGGGCCACAGATGGCGCTTGGCGATGGCGATTTTTTCCTCGGTGATGTAGCCGGACAGGCGGATCACTTCCATGCGGTCGAGCAACGGCCCGGGGATGGAGTCGAGGGTGTTGGCGGTGCAGACGAACAGCACCTTGGACAGGTCCAGGCGCAGGTCCAGGTAGTGGTCTAGGAATTCGACGTTCTGCTCCGGGTCCAGCGTTTCCAGCAGCGCCGAGGCGGGGTCGCCCTGGTAGCTGGTGCCCATCTTGTCGATCTCGTCGAGCATGATCACCGGGTTCATCACCTCGGCTTCCTTCAGCGCCTGCACCAGCTTGCCGGGCATGGCGCCGATGTAGGTGCGGCGATGGCCCTTGATCTCCGCCTCGTCGCGCATGCCGCCTACCGAGAAACGGTAGAACGGCCGGCCGAGCGATTCGGCGATGGACTTGCCGATGCTGGTCTTGCCCACACCGGGCGGACCGACCAGCAGCACGATGGAACCGGCGATCTCGCCTTTGAAGGCACCGACGGCGAGGAACTCGGTGATGCGCTGCTTGATGTCGTCCATGCCGGCATGGTGCTTGTCCAGCACCTTGCGCGCGCGGCCCAGATCGAGCTTGTCCTGGCCCTGTACACCCCAGGGCAGGGCGGTGGCCCAATCCAGGTAGTTGCGCGTGACGGCGTACTCGGGCGAGCCGGTCTCGAGGATCGACAGCTTGTTCAGCTCCTCGTCGATGCGTTTCTGCGCCGGTGCGGGCAGAGTCCTGCCTTCGAGGCGGGCAAGAAATTCCTCGCGATCCGCACTCTTGTCGTCCTTGCTGATGCCCAGCTCCTGCTGGATCAGCTTGAGCTGTTCCTTGAGGAAGAATTCGCGCTGGCGTTCGCCGATCTGCTTGTTCACCTCTGCCGACAGCTCTTTCTGCAGGCGGCCGACCTCGACCTCCTTGCGCAGCAGCGGCAGCACCTTCTCCATGCGCTTGAGCATGGGCACGGTGTCCAGCACTTCCTGCAGTTCATGGCCGGAGGCGGTGGTCAGGGCAGCGGCGAAATCAGTGAGCGGCGAGGGCTCGTTGGGGCTGAAGCGATTGAGGTAGTTCTTCAGCTCCTCGCTATACAGCGGGTTGAGCGGCAGCAGCTCCTTGATCGCGTTGATCAGCGCCATGCCGTAGGCCTTGACCTCGTCACGCGGGTCGGCCGGCGGCTGGGGATATTCGACTTCGGCCAGGTACGGACCGCGACGGCTCAGCCAGCCGCGAATGCGCACGCGGGTCAGGCCCTGGGCGACGAACTGCAGTTTGCCGCCTTCCTCGCTGACGTGGTGTACACGTACCAGGGTGCCGTGCTCGGGCAGGCTGTCCAAGTCGAACTCGCCGTTCTCATCCGGTGGGTTGTCGACGAAGAACACCGCCAGGCACTTGTGCTCGGTGTTGTCCACGCGCTTGAGCGTGCGCCCCCAGGGGTGCTCGTTGACGATCACCGGCAACACTTGCGCGGGGAAGAACGGGCGGTTGTTGATGGGTATGATGTAAAGCTTGTCCGGTAGCCTTTGTGCGGGCAGCACCAGGCCGGTGGTGGATTGCACGTTGTCGTCGACAGCTTCGGAGTGGATGTCCTGATCGTTCATGGAGCACCTTTGCTTGCACGTTGGTTGCTACATGGGGCGACCTCGGGATTATTTCAACGTTTCAGTCGAGGCTCAGGCGAATGCCCTGCAGGCGCTGTTCGATCAGTGGGGTGAGCAGGGCGAAGCACTCGCCGGGCGCCAGGCGAATCTGCGCCGGCTCGATCAGATCACTCTGCAGGCGCTCGATCAGCGCGAGCAGATGCGCGTCCTGCTCCTGATCGAGCATGCGGTTGCAGAGAAAGCGCAGTTGCATCTGCAGGCCGGGCGGGCAGCGTTCGTAATTGGCCGCGCGCACCGCCAGGCCACGCAGCCTGGCGAGGTCTTCGAGCGAGCGGCAGGCCTCGCCGATCCCGCGAATTCTGGGGTGATGTTGACGGTAAAGACGATCCTCGAGCTGTTCGATCACCGCCAGCAGTGTCTCGATCAGTCGGCAGTGCGCATCGAAGTCGGCGGGTTTGCGGCGCAACTGTGGCCAGTGTTGTTGCAGAGGGGGTAGTTGCATGCTGGCACCGGGCCAATTCAGCCAGAGCTGATCCAGCTGCTGCGCCTGCGCATTGCGCAGCGCGACGCTCGCGGCATCCTGCTGTGCGCCCAGCCCGCGATGTTTCTGCAGGGCCTGCAGCAGGTCGAGGCAGCGCTGCACGATCTCGGTGTCCGCCTGTTTGCTGGCTTTCAACTGGCGATTTTCCGCGCGGTGGGTGAGCCAGTAGCTCAGTATGAGCAGCACGACCAGCAGGGTCAGAAAAATGAGGGCGGCATCGCTCATTGGGGTTCGCTTGTTGTGGTCGGTCGAGGGGGCGAAGCAACTCTCCTGCCATTTGCCGGGGACTGCGTAATTCGGCTCAGCGAAGGTGCCCGGATGCACAGTAATAGAGCCTGAAGGTGTTCGGAGCTGCGACTTGGTGCGTTGGTTGTCAGGCGCATTGGTTGCTATAGGTGCAACCATTTCGCTGATAGGTGGTTGCGGCGTTTTTGCTTGGAAAGGAGTAAAGTGCAACCCTTGTTTCGTGCCGCCAGTCTTTTGCGATGCTGCAAGCCCGTGTGATCCGCCTGGATGAACAGGCCCATGAACATGCCCATGACCATCACCAGTTGGTGATGTCTCTGGTCGGCCGCGCCGAATTCGAAGTCGGCGGTCGTGGTGGCGAGGTGTGCCGCATGCGCGCCTGCCTGGTGCCGGGCGATGCCGCCCACCAGTTTGCCGGTATGGGCGACAACCGCATGCTGATTCTCGACCTGGACGAACAGGACACCCCCAGCGAAGACCTGGAGCTGCTCCACCGTCTGTTCGAAACACCGCGTTATCCCGCCCTCGATGTCGATTTCCAGCACCTGCTGAGCTATGCCGGCGCAGAGCTGGAGCGCTATGGCAGTGACTCGATCCTGGCGCGCTCTCTTGGCGGTGTTCTGTTACGTGCCCTGCATCTGCGCCTGTTCGGCGAACAGCGCCGGCAGCCGCAAGGGTCACTGGATCTGCAGCGCCTGGATGATTACATCGGCGAGCACCTGGCGCGGCGCATCAGCGTCGCCGAGTTGGCGCAGGAAATGTGCCTCAGCCCCAGCCACTTCCACGCCCAGTTCAAGGACAGCGTCGGCCTCACGCCGCACCAGTACCTGCTCCAGACTCGCCTCGACCGCGCTGCGCGCATGCTGCGCGAAAGCAACCTGCCGTTGGTACGCATCGCCGAGGAGTGCGGTTTCTCCAGTCAGAGTGCGCTGACCACCGCCATGCGCCGCTACATGGGCCTGACGCCCAAGCGTCTGCGCAGCGAATAGCATCGCTGCTGGCTAATTGCCGCTGGCCGGTTCGGCGCCGGCCAGCTAGGCTGTCACCTCAGTACGCCAAACTCGGTTGCCAGGACGGCATGTAATCCTGTGAACGTCCGGCCTTCGGCTCGGGCCAAGGTGCGCGCATGACTGGTTGCACGTCTTCCCTGTTGACCCTCGTTATCCTCGTGGCCATTGCCATGGCGAGTCCCGCATCCCATGCCGCGGCGCTGCACGCTGAGCTTGTGGGGGCTGCGGGCGAGCCGCTCGCCGATGCAGTGATCAGCTTGCGCGGTCCGCTACCGATGGGCACGCCATCTGCTTCGTCAGCAGCGCCTGAGGCGTTCATGGATCAGCGCAACAAGCAGTTCCAGCCCCATGTGCTGGCGGTGCGCACTGGCACTTCGGTGTCCTTCCCCAACAGCGACGATATCCGCCACCAGGTCTATTCCTTCTCACCGGCCAAGCGCTTCGAGCTGCGCCTGTACCAGGGCACGCCGAGCGAGCCGGTGCTGTTCGACAAACCCGGGCTGGTGGTGCTCGGCTGCAATATCCACGACTGGATGCTCGGCTATATCTACGTCACTGACGATCCCTGGTTCGCCGTCAGCGACGAGCACGGCCGCGCCGCCATCGCCGACTTGCCGGCCGGGCGCTACGCCGTGACCCTGTGGCATCCGGGCAGCCCGCAGCTCCTGCCGCAGGCCGCTGGCGAACTGCAGTTGGAGGCGCAAGCGCCGAGCCAGCGGTTCGTCCTGGCCGGTAGCGCTCCCGTTGAGCCACCTGCGTCGCCGGCACCGAGCGCATTCGGCGAGGCCTTCAGGAAAGCTGCCGAAGATGCTGCGCAGTAGCTTCCAGGCGCGCATAGCCGGGGTCCTCATCCTGCTCCTGCTGGTGGTGATCGGTGCCCTCTATGTCGCGGTGAAGGCGGCCACCGATGCCGCCGTGCGCGCCCAGGCCCAGGAACAGCTGAACGTCGGCAGCCTCGTCTTCGAGCAACTGCTGGCGCTGCGCAGTGACCAGCTGCAGCAGGCCGCCCAGGTTCTGGCAGCCGATTTCGGCTTCAAGGACGCAGTGGCCAGCGGCGATGCGCCGACCATCCGCTCGGCGCTGGCCAATCAGGGCGCGCGGATCAACGCCGGCGCGGTGTTCCTGCTGGGGCTCGATGGTAGCCTGCAGGTGAGCACAGACCCGGGTATCGACGCCGAGGCTGTGGCCGGGCTTGCCAGCCAATTACAGCAGCCCCGGCGCGACGGCCCGCGCCTTTTCCTGTTGCCCATCGGCAGGCAGATCTATCTGCTGGTGGATGCCACGGTGAGTGCGCCACTGCCGATCGCCCGACTGCTGATGGGCTTTGCCGTGGACCGCGAATTCGCTCTGCAACTGCGCGAGCTGACCCACCTGGAACTGAGCCTGGTGGCCAGTGGCGACGGCACTGCGCCGATCTGGATCAGCACGCTGCCGGACAGCGCCCAGGCTCTGCTGGAGTCGCAGATGGAGGCGGCCAGCGCGATGCCGGAGCGCCTCGACGATGGCATCGAGCACTACTTCGGCCAGCACCTGCAGCTGACCAGCGGCCCCGGCTACCGGGTCGATGTGCTGCTGCACAAATCCCTGACCGAGGCTGAGGCGGCGTTCGCGCCGCTGGATCGGCGCATCCTGCTGATCACCCTGGTGGCCATGCTTGCCTCGCTAATCGGTGCGCTGTTACTGGCGCTTAGCGTGTCGCGGCCGGTGCGCGAGCTGGCCGCTGCCGCTCAGCGCATCGGCCGCGGTGACTACCAGCAGCCGGTGGCCCTGGCCCGTAGTGATGAGCTGGGTCTGTTGGCGCTGGCGGTCAACGACATGCAGCGCGGCATCGCTGAACGCGAGCGGCAGTTGGCGCACAACGCCCTGCACGACGCCCTTACCGGTCTGCCCAACCGTACCCTGGCGCTGGAACGGCTTGGCAGCGCGATCACCGCCGGGCGATCCACCGCGCTGCTGTACCTCGGCGTGGGCAACTTCGCCGCGATCAACGAGAGCTGCGGCCAGGGCGGCGGCGACCTGGCTCTGCAGCAGTTGGCCCGGCGCCTGCAAGCGACCCTGCGCCCCGGCGACAGCCTGGCGCGCCTGCTGGGTGACGAGTTCCTTCTGCTGCTGGAGCAGTGCGACGGCGATAGCGCAGTGGCCAGCGCCGATCGTCTGCATCAGTTGCTGCTCAAGCCGCTGCGCATCGGCACGCTGGACGTCGCGTTGGACTGCCGCATCGGCATCGCCGCTTACCCGGCCGATGGCGACACGCCGGACGACCTGCTGCGCCGTGCGCGCATCGCCATGCAGGACGCCGCCCAGCAACCCGGTCGCCTGCAGCTCTACCAGCAGGGCCGCGACGCCGCCCAGCAGCGGCAGATCCGCCTGATCCGTGACCTGCGCCACGCCGCCGCGCAGGGCCAACTGCTGCTGCACTACCAGCCCAAGCTGGATATCCGCGAGGGCCGCGTGCGCCAGGCCGAGGCCCTGCTGCGCTGGCAGCACCCGCAGCTGGGCATGGTCTCGCCTGGCGAATTCATCCCGCTGGCCGAGCGCACCGGCAGCATCCAGGTGCTCACCGCCTGGGTCATCGAGGAGGCCCTGCGTCAGTTGCAGGAATGGGACGGGCGCGGCGTCTGGGTGCAGCTGTCGCTGAACATCTCCACCGAGGACCTGCTCGACGTCGGCCTGCCGGCGCGAGTCGGCGCGTTGCTGGCGCAGTACCGGGTGGCGCCGGAGCAACTGATCTTCGAGATCACCGAGAGCGGCGTGATGCTCGACCCCGAGCGTGCGCTGCAGGTGCTGCACGGCCTGCGCGGCTGCGGCATCGGCCTGTCGGTGGACGATTTCGGCACTGGCTATTCCTCCCTGGCACAGCTCAAGCGCATGCCGGTGCAGGAGCTCAAGATCGACCAGAGTTTCGTGCGCGAGCTGGACGATCATAGTGAGGACTCGGTGATCGTCCGCTCGACCATCGAAATGAGCCATAGCCTGGGCCTCAAGGTGGTGGCCGAGGGCGTCGAACTGGCGCCCAGCCTGAGTCTGTTGCAGCGCTGGCACTGCGACACCGCGCAGGGTTATCTGATCAGCCGGCCGCTGGCTGCCGCGGCCTTCGAGGCCTGGCTGGCGCAACCTTATCGCTCACCTCTGGCCAAGGTGCACTGAAGCATGCGACTCACTTATCTGTTGGGCCTGTGCCTGTGCGGCGAGTTGGCAGTTGCCGGCGAAGGCCGTTTGCTGGCCACTGGCGGCGCCACTAGCCTGGAGGGTGCCGCTGGCGGCGGGATCATGCCCTGGGCGGTGCTGGCCGGCTACGGCGAGCGCGGCGAGTGGGGCGCGGACGTGTTCGCCACCCGTGTCGAGACCGGCGACTACCGCCTCGACGTGGCGGGCGTGGCGGCGGCCTACGGTAACCGCATCGAGCTATCCTACGCGCGCCAGCGCTTCGACCTTGGCACGTTGGCGCGCGACCTGCGCCTGCCGGACAACAGCCTCAGTCAGGACGTGCTCGGCCTCAAGCTGCGCCTGGCCGGCGACCTGATCTACGATCGCCTGCCGCAGATTTCCCTCGGCCTGCAGTACAAGCGTCAGCGCGACTTCCGAGTGCCCAGCCTGGTCGGCGCGCAACGCCGCGAGGACAGCGAAGGCTATCTGGCGGCCAGCCGGCTGATCCTCGGCGGCGCGTTCGGCTACAACCTGCTGCTCAACGCCAATCTGCGCTACAGCCGTGCCAACGAACTGGGCCTGCTGGGCTTCGGCGGCGACCGCCGCGACCGCCATTCCTGGCTCAAGGAAGGCTCAGTTGCTGTGCTGTTGGATCGTCACTGGGCGGTGGGCATCGAGTACCGGGAAAAGCCCGACAACCTGAGTTTTGCCGGCGAGAGCGACTGGGCCGATCTGTTCGTCGGCTATTTCCCGAACAAGAACCTGGCCCTGGTGCTGGCTTACGCGCGGCTCGGCGAGATCGCCACGCTGGACAACCAGGGCGGCGTCTACCTGTCCGTGCAGGGGAGTTTCTGAGCATGCGCCTGGCCATGCTTTGCTTGCCGCTGCTGCTGGCGGCCTGCGCCCAGCAGGCGCCGCGCGACGACGGCCTGTACCGCGCCCTGGGCGAGGAGCCCGGTATCGTGCGGATCGTCGAAGGCATGCTGCTGGGCAGCGCGCGCGATCCGCGCATCGCCCGGCACTTTCTCGACATCGACATCGAGCGTCTGCGTGAGAAGCTGATCGAACAGCTGTGCTTCGAGAGCGGCGGCCCCTGCGTCTACACCGGCGACAGCATGGAGGAGAGTCACAAGGGCCTGCGCCTGACCCCCAGCGATTTCAACGCCCTGGTCGAGCACCTGCAGGACGCGATGGACGCTGAGGGTGTGTCGACACCGGCGCAGAACCGCCTGCTGGCGCGCCTGGCGCCGATGCGCGGGCAGGTGATCGACCGCTAGTGCCTGGGCTCAGGCGTAGTTCTGCGGACTGAGCTGGCGCTCGATCAGTTCGATGAGGATGTGCAGGGTCTTGATGTGCAGTTCCTGCACGCGGTCGGCGAAGTCGCCGCCCGGGGCGCAGATGCACACGTCGGCCAGGCTTTCCAGCAGCGAGCCGGGTTTGCCGGTCAGGGCGATCACCTTCACACCCAGCGTCTTGGCGGCTTCGGCTGCCTTGACCACGTTGGGGCTCTTGCCGCTGGTGCTGATGGCGATCAGCACGTCACCTTCGCGGCCATGGGATTCGATGTAGCGCGAGAAGATGAAGTCGTAGCCGAAGTCGTTGGCCACGCAGCTGATGTGGCTTGGGTCGCTGATCGACACGGCAGCGATGCCCGGACGGTTCTTGCGGTAGCGCCCGGTCAGCTCCTCGGCGAAGTGCATGGCGTCGCACATCGAGCCGCCATTGCCGCAGGAAAAGGCCTTGCCCTTGTGCTCGAAACTCTCGACCAGCAGCTCGGCGGCCTTCTGGATGTTGCTCAGGGTCTGTTCGTTGGCGAGGAAGGCCTCCAGCGCGCGCTGGGCTTCCTGCAGACTGTTGCGGATATGTTCGATCATCGCGTCTCAGAACCTCAAGGGAGTTCAGGGCTGGAATAGAAGGCCGTCAGCACTTTCACCAGGTGCTCCAGGTCGTGGCTGCCGGCCAGTTCGCGAATCGAGTGCATGGCGAAGGTGGGCAGGCCGATGTCGACCGTGCGCACGCCGAGCTGGCTGGCAGTGATCGGACCGATGGTGGAGCCGCAGGCCATGTCGCTGCGCACCACGAAGCTTTGCACCGGCACTTCGTTTTCCAGGCACAGGTGGCGGAAGAAGCCGGCGGTTTCGCTGTTGGTGGCGTAGCGCTGGTTGCTGTTGATCTTGATCACCGGGCCAGCGTTGAGTTTGGGCCCGTGGTTGCCGTCGTGCTTGTCGGCGTAGTTCGGGTGTACGCCGTGAGCGTTGTCGGCCGATACCAGCAGCGAGCGTTGGATGGTGCGGACGAAGGCGTCGCCGTCTGGCAGCACGCGGCGCAGCACCTGCTCGAGGAAGGGGCCGTCGGCGCCACAAGCCGAGCAGGAGCCGACTTCTTCGTGGTCGGTGCAGACCAGTACACAGGTTTCCTCGTCGTCCGCGTCGATCAGCGCCTGCAGGCCGGCGTAGCAGGACAGCAGGTTGTCCAGGCGCGCGCTGGCGATGAAGTCCTGATTGAGGCCGACGATGGCGGCGCTCTGAGTGTCGTAGAAGCTCAGTTCGTAATCGAGTACCGCGTCCGGGTTGAAGTCGTGCTCCATGGCCAGCTGTTCGGCGAGCAGGGCGCGGAAGTCGGCGGTTTCGCTGCTGGCGAGCTGGGCGAGGATCGGCGGTAACTCGTTCTGCGGGTTGATCGCCCAGCCCTGGTTGGCCTCACGGTTGAGATGGATGGCCAGGCTGGGGATCACGGCGATGGGCTGGTAGAAGTCGATCA
Source organism: Pseudomonas sp. EggHat1 (assembly GCF_014892995.1). Lineage (NCBI taxonomy): Bacteria > Pseudomonadati > Pseudomonadota > Gammaproteobacteria > Pseudomonadales > Pseudomonadaceae > Pseudomonas > Pseudomonas sp. EggHat1. Next base: position 168,549 of record NZ_JACKQK010000009.1, on the reverse strand, counting down.
GCTGGCTCTCGACCTTGCCGTCGCGGCGGTAGGTCACGCGGCCGGCCAGCGACAGGTCACGGTCGAACCAGGGGGCGAGCAGGGCGCCGCCGTAGACTTCCACGCCGAGCTGGAAGAAGCCCTGACGCTGCAGCTCGGGGTTTGGCTTGACACGCAGGCACGGGCTGTCGGTATGCGCACCGACCAGGCGAATGCCGCCATCTACGGCCGGACGCTTGCCCAGCTTGAAGGCGATGATCGAGGAGTCGTTGCGGGTCACGTAATAGCGGCCACCGGCTTCGGTGTGCCAGGGCGCGCGTTCGTCGAGGTGCCGATAACCGGCAGCTTCCAGGCGCATCGCCAGGCTGGTGGTGGCATGGAAAGGGGTCGGCGAGGCGTTGAGAAAATCGAGCAGGCCTTGGATCAGTTCTTCGCGCATGTATCACTCCGGACAGCGATGGCGCAGTGTAACCGTTTTGCCTGTTCTTGGCAGAACGGCGCGTGCATGGCCCGGATAGAGAACGGCAATATTGCGTGCGGCACGGCAGCAACGGGTGATGACTGCCCGGAACAAAAAAACGGATACCGACAGAGCCTCGACCTGCCGGTATCCGTGCGCTGCAAATCAGAATTTGTAGGTGGCCGAGAGGCTGAACACGTCACCCTTGGCTTTCACCTCACCATCCATGCTGGCGCCGCCCAGGCGGTCCTGGTTGACGGTGCGCAGGCGCGCCTTGTCGACGAACTGGTGGGAGTAGGCGGCGTCGATGCTCAGGTTCGGCTCGGACGCGAAGCGGTAGCTGCCGCCGAAAGAGACGAAGGTGCGGTCGCCATCGGGAATCCGCGCGTCACGGGTGGAGTTGCGCGTGGGCGTCTGATCCAGCGCCACACCGGCACGCAGGGTGAGCTCGTTGGTAACGCGATAATCGCCGCCGATCGAGTACATCCAGGTGTCCTTGTAGTCGTAGGGAATGACCACCAGGGTATTACCGTTGGATTCGAGCTTGAGCTCCTTGAACGATGACCATTGTGTCCAGGTAACGCTGGCTCCCAACGAGAAGCGGTCGTTGAACTCATGGACCCAATCCAGCGTGGCGCTGGCAGGTACATCCAGGCGGGACTTGGCGTCGGCACCGTCCGGGTTCAGATTCAGGCCGGGGAAGGCCAGTTCGATGGCGGTGGCATCGCCGAATACCGGAGGAAACAGCGGGTTGGTCAGCAGATCATAGGAATATTGATCCGCATGGATGTTGTAGTCCCCTTCGAGCTTGTTGCGAATGCGGGCGTGATAGTTGATGCCCAGGGTGTCGCGCTCGGTAGGTTTCCACGCGACACCGGCAAACCAGCCGAAGGAGGTGTTGTCCACCTTCACCCGGATCAGTGCGTCGCTGATACCTGGCGGCAGGCCCAGCGGCAGTTGGGAAGATGGGGTGCCGGCAGCGGCCAGCAGGTCGAGATTCTGGCTGATAAAGCCCTTGGTGTGCTGGACGATGACGCCACCGCCTACGGCGAAGGCATCGTTGACCTTGAAGGACAGGGAGCCAGTCAGGCCGACGGTCTCGATCTTGGTATCGACCGCGAAGTCCTGACCTTTCCAGTCTCCATCCCAGGTGGTTTGCGCGCCCATGGGCACCACCTGGCTCAGGCCGAAGCTCAGTCGATCGTTGATCGGCATGACCAGAAAGCTGGTGGGCAGCGCCTTGCCGAAACCACCCTGACCGCCATCGTTGGTGATGGGACCGTTATCGATGATGTTGCCGGTGGGGTTACCGGCCGGGTCAAATTCCAGGTCGCGATCCGAGCGCGGGTTGCCCTGATTGTCATAGACGTTGCCTTTGTACTTCAAGCTGATCCGTGCATGGTGCACGGACACCTGAGCGACGTTATGGTCGATGAACGCCATGGCGGCAGGGTTGTTGAAGGCGGCGCTGGGGTCGTTCTTCCACATCGACCCGCCAGCGAATGCTCGGCCCCAGCCTGGCGTGCCGTAGGTTGGAACACCGAATGCGCCCGCCTGAACCTGGGAGGCGGCCAACATGGAACCTGCCAGGGCGGCAATCCAGAGAGTTCGGTGTGTGTTGGCAGAGAGAATATTATTTTTATTGCGCATGGCTGATCTCTTTTGTCTGAGAACTTCATTACTTCCAATAACCCGCGCCGTTATTGATCGATTCAATGCGGACGCGGGTTATTACTACGTGCCGGCCTGCACCTGTCAGTTGACCGAAATGGCCGGCGCCTGAACGTTCAGAGAACGGATATTGCAGTTGCCCGCCAATGCCTGTGCGGAGGTGACGCGCAAGGTGTGGTTGGAGTTGGTCCATTGCACGTTGATGGTGGTCGGGCCTGCGCAGTTGGAGGCCGGGATCAGGGGCGGAGCACCGGCGATGGTGAAGCCAACGCCGGATACGGTACCGAGCCAGGTCTCGCCACCGTCGGTGGTGGTGCTCGGAGTCAATGTCCACGGTAGGCCGGTGATGCTCGGCAGGGCGCACAGGCCACTGCCACTGACGGTCACGGTATTGATATTGGCGCTTGCCCCGCCGGCATTGATGGTGCCGTTGAAGACCACGTTGCAGTTCACCGTTGCGCCAAAGGACGAGGGTCCCGAAACACCGATGGTGCCGGTTGCGGTGAACGGGGAGCCGCCAGTGATGGTGGCCGCCGAGGCCATGCCGGAAATACCCAGGCCGATTGCCAGAGCACCGATGACACTAACCAGTTTGTTGTTTTTCATTGTTTCCTCACTAACAGATTGTTGTTGTATGTATGGCTGTTACGAGACGCACAACAAAACACTGACCTCTCTCTTCCAGCCCGAACTTCCCGAACAGTCCCGAATGCTTTTTCAGGCAGGCGCTCGGGATACAGCTAACTGAATGCAGGTGTCGCCATGTACATGCAGTTGGCTGTTTTGCAGGCGAAGCAAACGTTCGCCGAATCGCGGTGAAACGTCCTTATTTCTTGCCGGGTGCAATGGCTGAAGAAATAGAGTGGAAGACTGCAGCATGCCGAGGCGTGACGTGATTTCGCCCAGGCAGGAAACAGGAGCGGATGAAGAGTTGCCTAGCGAGCAGTTCCATCTGGTTCAAGCTCCCCGTCATGTTGGTGGCAGGACCGTTCGAGTTGAGCGATATGCAGACCGTGCGGTGCAGTCGGCGGGCTCGTTGTCTGCCTCTAAGGTAATCTTCCGGGGCGAAAGAAAACCCCAGCCAAGGATGGGTTGGGCTGCTGACCGATCGATCAACTGTGAGTAACCGGGAAGAAGCTACACACCGCCTGTCGCCGATCCATACCAATGGATGGGGGCGGTGTGATCAGTTTGCGACTCGTACGTAACCGGGCTCGAGCCCGAAGACTTCCAGCCCATCAGGCATAGAGCGTCCGGCCTCGACTTCGACCACGCCGATGGGATGCTGGGGTGCGCTGCGGTAGTCCAGCAGCCACTTGTCCCCGGCTCGACGCATTGCAGCGGCGGGCACAACCAGCGCTTCGGGGTTTTGATAGGTGAGGATGCTCAGCTTGGCGCTCATGCCCAGCCTGACCTGGCGCATCTGCACTTCATCCAGTTCCGGGATGCTCACCACGACTTCGAACTGGGAGCTACCGCCGGGGACGCTACCGCCAAGGGCCTGGCCGCCCACCGCCATGACCTTGCCTTGCAGGTGCTGGTCATCGAAACCGTCGCCGGTAACGTCGACCGGCTGGCCTTCTTTCAGCTGGTTGACGTCCAGTTCGGCGACTCGGGCAATGACGCGCAGTCCCTCGATGCTGGCGAGGCCGAACAGGGGCTGGCCCTGGCTGACTCGGCTACCTGTCTGCAGCGGGCCTTTGGCTGCCTCCTCGGCGCTTATGCCGGGGGCCTGCACGACGATGCCGGAGAACGGCGCAAGGATCTCTCCTGAGGCTATCTGTCGGCTCAGGGCCGCGTGCTTGACCTCGGCATTGGCCAGCTCCATCTCGGCGATCTGCCGGTACTCGCCGCGGCCGCGTTCGAGCACGGCTTGCAGCTCCGCTTCTGCGGCCTGCAGGTCCATGCGCTGCAACTGTGTCTGTCGCTCCAGCTCTTCCAGTTCGTTGCGGGCAACGATGCCTCGTTCATGCAGCGAGCGCGTGTCCTTGAGTTTCTGTTCGTTGCCGTCCAGGCCCATCTGTACGCTGCGCAAGGCGCGCCGCGCCCGGCTTACATCCTGTCCCGCCTCCCAGTCCTGCAGTTCGCGCACCGTGCGACGGGCCTTGAGCAGCGTGGAAAGGGCATCACGCACCTGCACCTCCAGCTCGCTGGCATCCATGCTGAGCAAACGCTCGCCCTTGACGACCCGTTGCCCGGGGGCGACGCGGTTGTCGGCGATGTTGCCGCCAAACGGAGCATTGATGCTGACGGTGCGCTCTGGCTCGATGCGGCCGACCAGACCGATACGGTGCTCCAGATTGCTCGGCTGCACGGCCAGCCACTGCCCGGAGGGTGGTTCGACAGTGGCGCGTGGCTGCATCTGGAACGACAGCGCTGCGATGCCCGCCAGCAGTGCGAGTCCGGTGATCATCAGGCGCGGTAGGCGCCAGTGTTTGCGCTCAGTGGTCATTGAGAATGATGTCCCAGCTTTCCAGTGTCATGCCCAGGGTCAGGTCCAGCTGCGTCTGCGCGTTGAGGTAGGCGATCACGCTGCTGAGACGAGCGTTCTCGGCGTTCTGCAGATCGCTTTCGAAGCTCAGCACCTGGAAGTTGCTGGAGCGTCCGGCCGCCAGCTTGTCCCGTTCGATCGCCAGCTTGCGCCTGGACAGTTCCACGCCACGCTGGGCGATTTCGTACTGGCGCCAGCGGGTGCTCACATCCCGTATGACATCCTTGACGTTGCGAATCAGTGCCTGCCTGGCATCGGCCAACTGCAGTTGCTGATCTTCGACGTTGACTCGGGCATGTACTTCTCCCTGGCGTCTGCTCAGATCGCCGATGGGGATGTCGAGCCGTATGCCGGCATAGCTGTCCCAGCTGCGATCTGCGCCATTGCCATAGGTCGAGCCGTAGCGATCTCTGGCCTGATTGGCGCCGACTTCGAGCGACAGATCCCAGAGGCTCTGGTTCTTGGCGACCAGCAGGTTGATGTCCGCTTGCTGGCGCATGATCAACTGGCGCAGAAAGTCGGGTTGCTGTCGCTCGGCCAGACTGATGGCCTGGCTGGGGTCGATCTCGATCGCTTCAGCGTGCAGGGCGTCGGTCGCCCGCACTGGCGAAGAAAGATCCAGCGCGAGCAGGCGCAGCAGCTCCAGGCGGCTGCTGTCGACCAGATTGGCCGCTTCCTCGACGCCCAGCTCCTGGCTGGCCAGGCTGGCTTCGGTCTGCACCACCTCGAACTCCGCCATCCGCCCGGCTTCGATCATCGCCTGGTTGACGCTCAGCAGCTCCTGCGAGCGCTGCAGGGCAGCCCTGGCGATACCCAGTTGCTCCTGGGCTCGCAGCAGCTCGCGGTAAGCGAAGATGATCGCCGCGACGGTCTGCGAGATGCCGGCCTTGAGGCCGAGCCTGTTGGCCTCTTCGGTCAGTTGCGCGAGTCGCAGTGGCGCGGTGGTGACGTCGCGTCCAGCGCCACGCAGCAGCGGCTGGATGATGCTGAAGTCGACGCCGTCGTTGCGGCGCCAACCCGCCTGGTCGGCTTGCGAGTGGAACTTGCTCCAGCCTAGGCTGACTACGGTGCCATATTCTCCCAGCACGGTCGCTGTGGCGCCGAACTGACCCGCACGCTGACGATCGGCATGCCCCCGCGAGGCTCGGTAGCTGTTGGAGAGGTACAGTTTGGGATTGAACGCATCTTCCGATACCCGCAGGTCGAACTTGTCGGCAATGCGCCAGAGATAGGCGCTCTTGATCGAGCGGTTGTTGCGCAGCCCAAGAAACACCGCGTCGACCAGCGACAGGTCGGCCATCTGTTCACTGAGCAGTTCAGCGGGCGCGGGGTTGGGCATGCTGGGTGCCGAAGGGCGCAAGGGTTCTTCCCGCCATGCCTGTGCGGGTGCGCTGAGGGTGACGATGAGGAGCGCGCCGAGCGCCAGTCGCCTATTCATCGCGCAGCGCCTCTACCGGTTGCAGGCGCGACGCGGCGATGGCCGGATGCAGACCGAAGAACAGGCCGACCAGTACCGTACTGCCGATGCCCAGGGGCAGCGCGCCGGGGGCCAGAAAGAATGCCCAACCAGACAGCTGCGCATAGCCCCAGCCGCCCGCCATACCGAGGACCGCGCCCAGCAGCGCGCCAACGCTGGTCAAGGCCACGGCCTCGACCAGGAACAGGTTGCGGATATCTCTGCGCCGTGCGCCCAGGGCCAGGCGCACGCCGATTTCCCGGCGGCGCTCGCTGACGTTCATCAGCATCACGTTCATCACCCCCACACCGCCACCGATCAGCGAGACGCCGCCGAGCGCTGCCAGCAGGTAGGTGAAGGTTCGGGTCTGCTGCTGCATGCCCTCGAGGATCTGCTGCGCGAAGATCAGGGTAACCGGAGCATCCCCAGCGATGCGCTGGGCGAGAGTCTGGCGCAGTTGCTCGCCGGCCTGGATGACTTCTTCGGCGCTGTTGGCGCGGGCCACGACGTGGCTGATCTGTGGTACGGGATTGATGCGCGTCATGCCCTCCATGGGGATAAACAGCGTTTCGTTGGCATTGAACGGCAGGAGCATGCCGGGTGCCCCTTCCTGGAGAATGCCGACGACCCTGAATTGATAGGACTGCAGGCGTAGCTGGTCACCCGGTTGCAGCGGATCTTCCGGCAGGCTCAGGGCCTGTGCCAGCGAGGCGCCGATGACCGCATAGGCTTCCTTGCGGTCGAACTCCGACAGCGAGCGACCGCTGGCGATGTTCAGGCGTGCGGCCTCGAACAGTGCCGGGTCGGCGCCGATGATGTTGGCGTTGCCGACCCGCCCGTTGAAGATCGCCGCTGCGCCATAGGTCATCACCGGAGACAGGCTGGCGACGGCCGGGGTTTGCCGACCCAACGTCTCCACGCTCAGACGCAGGGGCAGGCCGTCGCGCCCGGTGGGTTGTGGTGGCAGCTGCAGCACCAGGGTATCGCTGCCCAGGTTGCGGAAGATGGCAATCGATTGCGCTGCGGCATTGCCGCCGATGTTGAGCAGGGCCACCACCGAGCAACTGCCCATGACGATGCCCAGCAGGGCCAGCAAGGAGCGCCGACCGAGCATGCGCAGGCTGTTCAGCGCCTCGAGCAGTATCTGTGCGGCGCTCGGTCCGCTGCTGAACGGCATGCTCAGGCTCATGCTGCGCCGGCCTCGCGCAGCAGCCCCTGGTGCACCTCGAGCCGGCGCGCCAGGCGGTTGGCGATCAGCGGGTCATGGGTGACCACGATCAGCGTGACGCCTTGCTCGCGGTTGAGCTCGATCAGCAGTGCCATGATCTCCTGGGCCGTGCTGGCATCGAGGTTGCCGGTCGGTTCGTCGGCGAGAATCAGTGCAGGCTTGCCGACCAGCGCGCGGGCGATGGCTACGCGCTGGCGCTGTCCACCGGACAGGCTGGCGGGACGATGCTCACTGCGTTCGCCCAGGCCGACCCTGACCAGCATGGCGTGCGCTTGCTCGCGCGCCTGGCGGGGCGCGATGCCGCGATAGGTCAGGGGCAAGGCGACGTTGTCCAGCGCGCTGAGGCGGGGAAGCAGGTTGAAACTCTGGAAGACGAAACCGATCAACTGGTTACGCAAGGCGGCCAACTGGTCAGGGCTGGCCTGGGCAACGTCGATGCCGTTCAGGCGATAGTTGCCGGTATCGGGCAGGTCGAGCAGGCCGAGTACGTTGAGCAGGGTGCTCTTGCCCGAGCCGGAACTGCCGAGGATGGCGCAGCTTTCCCCGCGCGCGATCCGCAGGCAGACGTCGCCGAGGATATGCAGCGTCTTGTCGGCAAGCCGGTAGTGCTTGCCAATGTGCTGCAACTGGATGAGCTGTTCTTCGTTATTGTTTTCGAGCATCCCGATGCCACTGCCTGCGTCCATGTCGATGAACCACTGAGCATCGCCTTGTCAGGCATTTCCCGGAGCCGAAGCCTCCGGGAAATCAAAGGGCAGTCGTCCCTCTGAAAGCGGCCACAACAGGGCCATGCCCGATAGCAGGATTGGCAGCGCTGGCTTGTCTGTAAAGCCAACTTTTTTCTGGTTCGCTCAGGCAGTGTTACCGATGCTCACACTGTCTGTGCAGAGCGGGTGAGCACGCCGAAACAGGGGTTCAATGAGAGCATCGGGCCGCCCTCGGCGCAGGTGACGGATCAGAACGGCGCGGGGCACTCGAAGCGCATGCGTTCGCCCGTTTGCGGGTGGGTAAGGGCGAGCATGCTGGCGTGCAGACACAGGCGCTCATGGGCGGCCAGGGCCTGCTCATGGGCGTAGAGGCGGTCGCCCAGTAGCGGGTGACCGATGGATAGCATGTGCACACGCAACTGGTGCGAGCGGCCGGTGATGGGCGTGAGTTCGACCCGGCACCAGTCGCCGCAACGCTCGACGATGCGCCAGTGGGTCAGTGCATGCTTGCCCAGTTCATGATCGACGACATGGCGTGGCTTGGTTGGCGGGTCGTAGCGCAACGGCAGATCGATGCTGCCACTGTCGGCCTGCGGCTGGCCCCAGCACAGGGCGGTGTAGGCCTTCTCGGTTTCACGGTCGTGAAACTGGCGCGACAGCTCGCGGTGGCTGTCGGCGTCACGGGCCAGGACGATGATGCCGGAGGTTTCCCAGTCCAGCCGATGCACGATGCGCGCTTCCGGGTAGCCGTTTTCCTGCAGGCGGGTGACCAGGCAATCCTTGTTGTCATCGGCGCGGCCGGGCACCGACAGCAGCAGGGTGGGCTTGTTGATCACCAGCAGGGCGGCGTCCTGGTGGAGAATTTCGATCTGGCTTAGCGGCATGGTGTGTGGGCTGGTGTAGGAGCGGATTTATCCGCGATGCTGTTGGCCTGTAGAAGCTTCGCGGATGAATCCGCTCCTACAGGTGTGCGTTGCTACAAACGAACACGGCGGCCGAAGCCGCCGTGAGCACAACCGGTCTCGATTAACGGTCCGGCAGGGTAATGTTCAACTCCAGGATCGAGCAACTGCCCTGGTTTTCCAGTGCGACCTGGACCTGATCCGATTCGATGTTGACGTACTTGCGGATCACTTCCACCAGCTCCTGCTGCAGGGCAGGCAGGTAGTCCGGCTGGCTGCGCTGACCACGTTCGTGGGCAACGATGATCTGCAGGCGCTCTTTGGCGATGGATGCGGTGGTTTCCTTCTTGCGCGAACGCAAGAAGTCAAAAATATTCATTCTCGACCTCCAAACAGGCGCTGCAGGAAGCCCTGCTTCTTCACATCCAGGAAGCGGTGCGCGACTTCCTTGCCAAGCAGGCGATCGACTGCGTCGCTGTAGGCCTGGCCGGCATCGCTCTGGTCATCGAGGATGACCGGGATACCCTGGTTGGATGCCTTGAGCACGGCCTGGGATTCGGGGATCACGCCGAGCAGGCGGATGGCGAGGATTTCCTCGACGTCTTCGACGCCGAGCATCTCGCCCTTGGTGACGCGCTCGGGGTTGTAACGGGTGAGCAGCAGGTGTTCCTTGATCGGCTCTTCGCCTTTCTCGGCGCGGCGCGACTTGCTGGCCAGCAGGCCGAGCATGCGGTCGGAGTCACGTACCGAGGACACTTCCGGGTTGGTCACGACGATGGCTTCGTCGGCGAAATACATCGCCAGGTGTGCGCCTTTCTCGATACCGGCTGGCGAGTCGCAGACCACGTATTCGAAATTCTGCGACAGCTCGCTGATGACCTTCTCGACGCCTTCCTGGGTCAGCGCGTCCTTGTCACGGGTCTGGCTGGCGGCCAGCACATAGAGGTTCTCGAGACGCTTGTCCTTGATCAGGGCCTGGGTCAGGGTGGCTTCGCCGTTGACGACGTTGACGAAGTCGTACACCACGCGGCGTTCGCAGCCCATGATCAGGTCGAGGTTACGCAGGCCGACGTCGAAGTCGACGATGACGGTCTTGTGCCCGCGCAGGGCGAGGCCGGTACCGATGGCAGCGCTGGTGGTGGTTTTACCGACGCCACCTTTGCCGGAAGTGACTACGAGGATCTTGGCCAAGGTGATTCACCCCAAAAAATGAATAAAACGCGGGAATCCGTCAGCCATTCGAGGCTTCCAGATGCCTTTTTTGTGTCCGTAAAAAGTGGCCGCAGTATCCGTTAAAGGCGGGTGATGTTCAACACGTCACCCGACAGGCTGACGTGCACTGCATCGCCCCACAGCGGGTCGCGGCGCAGGTCTTCGGCAACCTTGTAATGGCCGGCGATCGACAACATTTCGGCGCCCATTTGCTGACAGAAAATCCGTGCCTTGGTGTTGCCCTTGATGCCCGCCAGGGCGCGGCCACGCATGGGCGCGTAAACATGGATGTTGCCATCGGCGAGAAGTTCCGCCCCGGCGCTGACCGGTGCCAGCACGATCAGATCGCCACCCTGGGCATAGATCTGCTGGCCGCCGCGCACCGGGCTGGTGATGATGCGACTGGGTTTGTGCTCGGGTTCGGCCGGTTTCTCTTCGATTTTCCTTGGCGCTGGATCGAGGAGGCGTTCACGTGCACCGGAAGGCGGCAGCACCGGCAGATCCATGGCTTCGGCAGCGGCGACGTCGCTTTCGCGTGAGGCACGGATGGCCAGGGTGCGCAGGCCATGGCGGCGGCAAACGGCCATCAGCTCGGCCAGATCCAGCTCACCTTCGCCTTCCGGCAGTTTGTCCAGGGCCAGCACCAGCGGCGTGTTGCTGAAGAAGGCCGGGGCTTGGGCGACTTTTTCCGTGAGTTGCGCGTCGAGGCGTTCGAGGTCGTTGTGCGCCAGTTCCATCACGGTGATGGCGAGCATGCTGCCCTTGAGCTGGAATACGGGGTCTTGGGCGAGGAGGTCGGCTTGGCTCATGGTGGTGCGATGGGCCTTCTGGCGAGTCGAAAGATGCCCGGACTTATAGCGACATAGGCCGCATGCCGCAAGCTGCGCACGTCAGCTAGGCAGGGGCGGGATGAACGCCTGGCTGTCGATTCGCCGTCGCGATCTGCTCTGCTGGCAGTGCTGTCAGCGAGCTGGCTGGGAAAACTGCGTTAGAATGTGCGGCTTTGCAAGTGATCGGAAACGTCTCATGGATCGCCCCCGCTTTCGCGCCTGTTTTCTTCATCCGCGCTTCTGGCCGCTGTGGCTGGGCTTTGGGTTGCTGTGGCTGGTGGTGCAGCTGCCGTATGGCGCACAGCTGAAACTGGGGCGGGCGCTGGGCTGGCTGATGTACCACACGGCAAGCTCGCGCCGGCAGATCGCCGCGCGCAATCTGGAACTTTGCTTCCCTGGCAAAAGCGCTGCCGAGCGCGAGCGCCTGCTCAAGGACAACTTCGCCTCCACGGGTATCGCCTTCTTCGAGATGGCCATGAGCTGGTGGTGGCCCAAGGCGCGCCTGGCGCGGCTGGCGCACGTGGAAGGTCTCGAACATCTGCAGCAGGCGCAAGCCGAGGGGCAGGGCGTGATCCTGATGGCGGTGCACTTCACCACCCTGGAGATCGGCGCGGCGTTGCTCGGTCAACTGCACACTATCGACGGCATGTACCGCGAGCACGATAACCCATTGTTCGACTTCATCCAGCGTCGTGGCCGTGAGCGCCACAACCTCGATGCCAGCGCCATCGAGCGCGAGGACATTCGCGCCATGCTCAAGGTGCTGCGTGCCGGCCGCGCCATCTGGTACGCGCCGGATCAGGACTACGGCCGCAAGCAGAGCATCTTCGTACCGCTGTTCGGCATTCAGGCGGCGACGGTGACTGCCACCAGCAAGTTCGCACGCCTGGGCAAGGCACGCGTGGTGCCTTTCACCCAGCAGCGCCTGGCTGACGGTAGTGGTTATCGTCTGGTAATCCATCCTCCGCTCGAAGGCTTCCCCGGTGAAAGCGAAGAGGCCGATTGCCTGCGCATCAACCAGTGGATCGAGCAGGTAGTCAGTGCCTGCCCCGAGCAATACCTGTGGGCGCACCGGCGTTTCAAGACGCGCCCCGAGGGCGAAGCGAAGCTGTACGGTACGCAAAAGTAGCGCACCTATACTCAACAGAAAATCAGGATTGGCCGATGACAGCAGCTGCCCACCCCCATGAGCCCGTCACCGGGCTGATTCTCTCCGGCGGTGGAGCGCGGGCGGCCTATCAGGTCGGGGTGTTGGCAGCCATCGCCGATCTATTGCCGGACGCCTCGCACAATCCCTTTCCAGTGATAGTCGGCACCTCGGCTGGGGCGATCAATGCCGTCAGCCTGGCCTGTGGCGCGCTGCAGTTCGGCGAGGCGGTGCGGCGCCTGACCTCGGTCTGGCAGGGCTTTCACACCCATATGGTGTACCGCAGCGACTGGCCTGGCGTGCTGCGTCAGGCCGCGCGCTTCATTGGCCATAGCGTGCTCGGCCTGGGCCGCGATGTACCGGTGGCCTTGCTCGACAGTTCGCCGTTGCGCGAGTTGCTGGAGCGCGAACTCGACTTCTCCGGCATCGCCGCAGCCGTGCGCCATCGCCAGCTGCGAGCGGTAGCAGTGACGGCCTTCGGCTACGAAAGTGGTCAGGCGGTGACCTTCTATCAGGGCCGCTCCGCTATCGATCCCTGGTTCCGCCATCGTCGCGTCGGTGTGCCGACACGCCTGCAGCTGGACCATTTGCTGGCCAGCGCATCGATCCCGCTGATTTTTCCGCCAGTGAAGATCAATCGCGAATATTTCGGTGACGGTGCGGTGCGTCAGGCGGCGCCGATCAGCCCGGCGCTGCATCTGGGCGCCAGCCGCGTGCTGGTGATCGGTGTCAGCGGCAATGCCCAGCTCGAACCCAATGCCGAGCTGCCGCGCGTGATGAGTACCCGACCGCCGAGCCTGGCGCAGATCGGCGGACACATGCTCAACAGCACCTTCATCGACAACCTGGAAACCGATATCGAGCTGCTCGAACGGCTCAACCAGATGAGCGCACTGGTGCCGCCGGAGCGGCGTCCGCGTGGCTTGGGTTTGAACCCGGTGGACGTGCTGGTGATTGCCCCGAGCCAGCCGCTGGATCAGATCGCCGCCCGTCATCAGCGTGAGCTGCCCAAGGCGCTGCGCCTGTTTCTGCGTGGCCCAGGGGCGACCAAGGCCGGCGGCGCAGGCGTGCTCAGCTATCTGCTGTTCGAGCCCGGTTACTGCAGTGAACTGATCGAGTTGGGCTATCAGGATGCGATGACGCGCAAGGCCGAACTCTGCCGTTTTCTCGGGTTGGTCGAATTGGCGCAGCCTGCCTGAGCCGCATCGTTCGATAGTTGCCAGGGTGCGCTGCGCGCATCGGGTGGCTTCCCTGCTGGCAGGGCGGTGCGCGCGGCGCATCCTACGGCTTGTCGGCTCTTGTGTTTCAGGCCAGCACACCGTCACGAAAATCACGCATGGCCTGCTCTATTTCCTCGCGGCTGTTCATCACGAACGGTCCGTACTGCACGATGGGTTCGTTCAGTGGTGTGCCGGCGATCAGCAATACCCGCGCACCATGGGTGCTGGCCAGGTGCAGCTCGCCTTCGTCGGATAGCCGCACCAGGCGCCCGGCGCTGACCGGTTGTGCACTGGCCTTGGGCAGCTCGAGCAGGCCTTGGTAAACGTACAGCATGACCCGCTGACCATCGGCCAGGCGCGGTGAAACCTGGCTGCCGGCCGGCAGGTGCAGGTCGAACAGCTGAGGCTGGGTGTGTGGACGCTGCACGGCGCCGGCCTGACGAATCTCGCCGTCATCGAATTCACCCGCGATCACCACCACCTCGGTGCCGGACGCCGTGTTGATGCGCGGGATGTCGGTGGCCGGAATGTCGCGATAGCCCGCTTCACCCAGCTTGTCCTTGGCCGGCAGGTTGAGCCACAGCTGGAAGCCACGCATGGCGCCGGACTCCTGCTCGGGCATCTCGCTATGGATGATGCCGCGCGCAGCCGTCATCCATTGCACGCCGCCGCTGCCGAGCAGGCCGACGTTGCCCAGGTGATCTTCGTGGCGCATGCGCCCTTCGAGCATGTAGGTGATGGTTTCGAAGCCGCGATGCGGATGCGGCGGGAAGCCGGCGATGTAGTCGTCGGGATTGTCGGTGGAAAACTCGTCAAGCATCAGGAACGGGTCGAAACGCTCCAGGCCAGGCCCACCGATCACGCGGTTGAGGCGCACACCGGCGCCGTCTGAGGCGGGTTGGCCAGGCTGGATACTGATGACGCGGCGTTGCGAGGTCATGGCGGGCTCCTTGAAGGGTAGGAATGACGCCATGCTAGTCGCATTGAATCGATCTTTGGGTGGAAAATTCACCGCCAATGCATCGATAAGTTCGATGCATTGGCGAGGGTCAGTCGGCAATCTTCAGCTTGCGCGACTCGTGATAGAAGTAGCGGATCTTCTCGTACTCGAACGGCGAGTTGAGTTGGCCATAGCGGAAGCCGGTATTGGCGCGGGTGTCGACGATGCGCAGTGCGGTGATGCCGGGATTGCTGCGACTGGCGTCGGCCACATCAAGGTAATTGACCGCATTCTCCAGGCCGTAGTCTGCCACCAGCCCACCGGTGTCGCGCAGGTTCGACGGCCCGAGCAGCGGCAGCATCAGGTAAGGTCCAGCGGGTACACCGTAGTAGCCGAGGGTCTGGCCGAAGTCTTCGCTCGATCGTGGCAGGCCCATTTTCGTCGCCGGGTCCCAGATACCGCCGACACCCAGGATGGTATTGAACAGCAACCGCGCGGTGCTGTTCATCGCGCGTTGGCCCTTGAGCTGCAGCACGCTGTTGGCCAAGGTGGGAATTTCGCCGAGGTTGTTGAAGAAGTTGTGTACGCCGGTTTGCACCAGGTCCGGCGTGACGTAGCGATAGCCGTCAACCACGGGCAGGAACACCCACTGATCGAAGCGGTAGTTGAAGTGGTAGACGCGGCGGTTCCACGACTCCAGCGGGTCATAGACCTGCAGGGCGTCGCTGGAGGCGCGCTCGAATTCCTGTTGATCCAGCCCCGGATTGAACTGCAGATTCTGCAGCGGGTTGGTGAAACCGTCGGCGTCGACCTGGCCCTCGGCCAGTGTCTGCCCGCTGGCCAGCAGCAGGGCGATGATAAGCGTGCTGTGTTTAACCACGGAAGAACTCCAGCATGGCGTCGGCGTTGACGCGATAGTTGAGGTTGCCGCAGTGCCCGCCGCGCGGGTAAAGGGTCAGTCGGTCGCCAAAGGTGCGGCGCAGGAAGCCGATGTCGCCTTGGCCGAGGATCAGGTCGTCGGCATTGTGCATCACCGAGACCTTGTCGCTGCCTCTGAGGTAGTCCTCCAGCGCATACAGGCTGCTCTTGTCGATCAACTGGTTGAGGCTGCCGCCATCGTATCGAGCACGCCACATGGGCATCAGTTGCTCGGCGATATAGCAATCGAAGTCGCAGCGCAGAGCCATCTGGAAGAACGGCGTGAGGCTAGTGCTCTCGGTGATGCGGTAGTCGCGCGGGGTAATCAGGCCACGACGGTTGAGCAGGTCCGAGGTGAACACGATGTCGGCAGACGAGAAGCGGAACGAGGTGCCGATCAGCATGGCCATCTGTTCGTCCGAGAGCCGCTCTTTTGACTGCTGGAAGTCATAGAGCATGGCGTCGTTGATATCCAGATAGCCCTTGTCATTGAAGTAGCGGGTCAGCTTGCCCAGTACCAGGTCATAGAAGTTGGTGCTGTTGTCGATGCCCTGGACCTTGGTCTGCACCAGCTTGTCCAGGTTGGTGATGGAGGTGTAGAGGTTGACCGGCGGGTTGAGCAGCAGCACGCGTTTGAAATCGAAGGCGCGGCGGGTTTCGTCGAGCTGGCTGACGAAGGCGGCATGCAGCGCGCCGAGGCTGTAACCGGTCAGCAGGAATTCGCTGACCTCCAGCTTCGGGTGCTGGGCGCGTACGGCCTGCATCACGCGGTACAGGTCGTCGGCATCGTCCGGACTGTAGCCCGGCGTGGCCGAACGCGAGGCGGCGGCCATGAAGTCATAGCTGGTCGGCGATGACAGCTGCACGACGTGGAAGCCGGCGCCGTAGAACAGCTTCTTCAGGTACTCGGTGGTGCCGCTGGCGTAGTGCGCGCCGGTGCCGGCGATGATGAAGATCAGCGGTGCACGGCCTTTCTGCTGGGCCAGGCGGTAGTGCAGCTTGGTCACCGGCCAGAAGTTGTCCAGCAGCTCGAATTCGCGGTCCGGGCGCAGGCGTACCGAGTAGTCGCGTTGCCTGATGTCGCCGTCGGCAGGGAGCTCCGGGCGTAGCTCGGGCGGCGTGGTGGCGATGGTCGCCTCGAACGGGTTGGCCAGTGGATAGCCGTAGCTTTGCGCATCCACATCGGCGGCCATCGCTGAGACACAGAAGGCCAGGCCACCGAGCAAGGCGGCGAGTCGGGCAATGCTGGGCATGTGCTAAGTCCCTGTGAATAAGAGAACGTCTGGATTGAACAGCTGGCTTATGACAGCAACAAACTGGGCAAAGTGCCAGACCATCCTGCCTTATCGCAGGGAAACTTGAGTAATTTGAGTAGGCGTTGCTCACGCCTGGCCGATTGCAGACTTTTTCAGTCAGGCGTGATGGTGCAGCCAGGCATGTTTGGGACGCTCTGCCGACGTCTGGCGACGGCGCTCGAAACGTTGCCAGACCTTCTCGTGGAAGTAGAAGCCCACCGAGTTGCACAGCGGCTCGATAGCTGCCACCAGGCTACTGGCCGCCACGCTGCCGGTCAGTGCGTAGGTGACGGCGAAGGCGATGCAGAAGTGCATGATGGTGAAGGTCAGTGTCTTGAGCATGATGCACCTCGTTGAGAATCATTTCGTCATGAGGGAGAGGCTAGTCCTGTTCGTCAGTGCCGGGAAATGTGGCCTTTGCATGGTTTTGATAGCTTTTCTCAATTGATCATTTTTAACTGAGAGTTTCTTTCTATTTTTTTCGCCCCAGGGTGACTGCGTTAAGGTGGCGCTCTATTTCGATGGAGTCGGGCGATGCAGATCAGTGATATTCCCTTTGGCGTGACGGACTGGGCTGCGATACCGGCGACCGAACATCCGGGTGAACGTGGTGTGGCACGTTGGCGCACGTGTCAGTTCGGTGCGCTGCGTGTGCGTATGGTCGAGTATTCGCCGGGCTATCTGGCCGACCACTGGTGTCAGAAAGGGCATGTGTTGTTGTGCCTGGAAGGGGAGCTGACCACCGAGCTCGAGGATGGCCGGGTATTCGTGCTCAAGCCCGGTATGAGTTATCAGGTGGCGGATGGGGCCGAGGCCCATCGTTCCTCGACAGCATCCGGCGCACGCCTGTTCGTGGTGGACTGAGCTGCGATGCTGTGGCGCATGGCTGCTGACGCCCTGGTTCTGGTGCACCTGGGCTTCATCCTGTTCGTGCTGCTGGGTGGCTTGCTACTGCTGCGTTGGCCGCGGTTGTTCTGGCTGCACCTGCCTGCAGTGGTCTGGGGCATCGTGGTGGAGTGCTTGCATCTGGGTTGCCCGCTGACGCCCTGGGAAAACCAGATGCGCCGA
Organism: Pseudomonas sp. EggHat1; assembly: GCF_014892995.1. NCBI lineage: Bacteria > Pseudomonadati > Pseudomonadota > Gammaproteobacteria > Pseudomonadales > Pseudomonadaceae > Pseudomonas > Pseudomonas sp. EggHat1. The sequence goes on along the minus strand of NZ_JACKQK010000009.1, from coordinate 151,025 downwards.
ATGGCCGGGCAGGCGGGCTATGAGGGCGGCTTCATCGAGCACTACCTGATACCGCTGATCTATCCGGCTGGGCTCACGCCACAGATTCAGCTCTGGCTGGGCGCGATCGTGGTGCTGGTCAACCTGATCGTTTACGTCTGGCTGATCTGGCGCTGGCGCAATAAGGCTTGATCCCGATTTGCCCTGCCTATTCATAAGTCTGATGAAGGCGCGGGAGCTTTATTGCCTTCGCTACACTGGCAGCCATTGCAACCAGACATTGAAGGCAGGGCTGCTATGCAAAACCGCATGATGATCACTGGCGCGGGCTCCGGCCTGGGACGCGAAATTGCCCTGCGTTGGGCGCGCGAGGGTTGGCGACTGGCGCTGGCCGACGTCAACGAGGCCGGCCTGACCGAAACCTTGAAGTTGGTACGCGAGGCCGGTGGCGACGGCTTCACTCGTCGCTGCGACGTGCGTGACTACAGCCAGCTGACCGCTCTGGCGCAAGCCTGCGAAGAGCAGTTCGATGGCATCGACATCATCGTCAACAACGCCGGTGTCGCTTCCGGTGGCTTCTTCAGCGAGTTGTCGCTGGAGGACTGGGACTGGCAGATCTCGATCAACCTGATGGGCGTGGTCAAAGGCTGCAAGGCATTTTTGCCGCTGCTGGAAAAGAGCAAGGGCAAGATCGTCAACATCGCCTCCATGGCCGCGCTGATGCAGGGGCCGGGCATGAGCAACTACAACGTTGCCAAGGCCGGCGTGGTGGCGCTGTCGGAAAGTCTGCTGGTAGAGCTGCGTCAACTGGAGGTTGGCGTGCATGTGGTCTGCCCGTCGTTCTTCCAGACCAATCTGCTGGATTCCTTCCGTGGCCCGACCCCGGCGATGAAGGCGCAGGTTGGCAAGTTGCTGGAAAGCTCACCGATCAGCGCGTCTGATATCGCCAATTACATCCACGATGAGATGGCCAAGGGCAGTTTCATGATTCTGCCGCACGAAATGGGTCGTATGGCCTGGGCGCTGAAGCAGAAGAACCCGCAGGCGCTGTACGACGAGATGGCCAGCATGGCCGAGAAAATGCGTGGCAAGGCCAAACCCGCCAGCTGACCACAAGGTCAGCTATTTGCACCTGCAGGCTTGCCTGGCATGGCCTGCAGGGGTAGGGTGGCCGCCCCGGCCTGCCTGCCGTAATGACCTCGGATAACTCGTGAAACCTGTCCCTCGGGCCCTGTTGCTGGTGGCCCTGGTGCTGGCGGCGATCAATTTGCGCCCCGGCATCACTTCCCTCGCGCCGCTGATCGAGCGCATCGCTGCGGAGCTGTCGCTGAGCCGCAGTTTCATCAGCCTGACCACGGCCTTGCCGGTGCTGTGCATGGGCCTGCTCGCGCCCTTGGCGCCGCGCCTGGCGATACGCTGGGGCCTTGAACGCACCATCGTGCTTTGCCTTGGGCTTATTGGCCTGGCGCTGCTGGCGCGTCTGGCTGCGCACCAGAGCGTGGTGCTGATCGGCAGTGCCATCGCTTTGGGAGCCGCCATCGCGGTTGCCGGGCCTTTGTTGTCGGGCTTCATCAAGCGTCACTTCGCCAGCCAGATGGGCCGTGTGGTGGGCTGGTACTCACTGGGCATGGCCATCGGCGGTGCTGGCGGTGCGGTGCTCACGGCTCCGGCTACGGCGCTGTTTGGCGATGCCTGGCACCTGGGGCTGGCGGTGTGGGCCGCGCCTGCGTTGTTCGGGGTGATGCTTTGGCTGTGGTTACCCAATCAGGCCAGCGCCGTTGACGAGCAGGAGGGCGGTGGTTTGCCCTGGCGGCAGCCACGCGCCTGGCTGATCAGCTGCTTCTTCGCCATTCAGGCGGGCTTGTTCTATGCCATCGCGACCTGGGCGGTAGCGCGCTATCACGAAGCTGGGCTGAGCATGCTGCGCAGTAACTCGCTGCTCAGTCTGGCCATGCTCATGGGGCTGCCCAGCTCGTTTCTGCTGCCCTGGCTGGCGCAGCGCTACAATGCGCGCTATCCACTGCTGCTGGCGTGCGGGGCGGTCACCTGCGGTTGCCTGGCGATGGTCACCTTCACGCCGCGCTTCGTTCCCGAATTGTGGGCGGTGATTCTGGGCTTTTCGCTGGGCGGCTCCTTCGCCCTGTCGCTGGTGCTGCCGCTGTACGAAGCCGGCTCGCCACTGGCGGTCAGCCGCTGGACGGCGATGATGCTGTTCACCGGTTACAGCCTGGGCTGCCTGACGCCCATTCTCACCGGGCTGGCACGTGATCTGTCCGGCAGCTACCGTCTGCCATTCGCGGTGCTCACCGCGCTGGCACTGGTGATGACGCTGGTGGCCTGGCTGTTGGGCCGTAGCCGACGCCAGGCTCGCTGAAGAATTGGCAGCAGTTCCTTTCTTGCCCAGACGTGCTGTGTTAGAAGGCGTTCTGCTTTTTCAGGAGTGCCGGTGTGGAGTCCGAATCCATCGTCTATGGCTGCATCCGCGACTGGCCCTCGGATGATCCCGAGTTGCGTCGCCTGCGCCGTGAAACCAACCATGGCGTGCTGGCCGAGTTACCGGCCGGTGAGCTCTGGCCGTTTCTCGGCCGCGAGATGTTCTCTTTCTGCGACCTGCCCGGTGCCGGGCTCTACCAGACCCAGGTGATCCACTTCGGTGCCAGCTATGGCGCGATCGAGTACGAGTGGAACCTGTGGATCGAAGCCTTCGAGGGGCTGCTCAAGCGCCTGTATTGGGCCAGCGCGGTTGTGCACCTGGAAACCGAGCTCAATGGCATGCACACCTTCCGCTGGGAGTCCGATAGCGGCTTTCACAGCCCGCAGGAGGGTGGTTTACGCGTGCGCTGCGCCTGGGAGCGCGAGGGTGCCTTGCGCGGTTAGGGGACGAGAATGATCAACTATCTGTGGTTCCTGCTGGCGGCCTTGTTCGAGATCGCCGGTTGCTACGCCTTCTGGATGTGGCTGCGGCTCGATCGCAGTGCCTGGTGGGTGCTGCCTGGGTTGCTCAGCCTGGCGCTGTTCAGCCTGATTCTGACCCGCGTCGAAGCCTCGTTCGCCGGTCGCGCCTATGCCGCCTATGGCGGTGTGTATATCGTCGCTTCGCTGGTGTGGCTGGCGCTGATCGAAAAGACCCGGCCGATGCTCAGCGACTGGTTGGGCGCTGCGCTGTGCCTGGCAGGCGCCACCATCATCCTGCTGGGACCGCGGCTGCATGCCTCCTGATCTGCTTATAAACATCGGAAGTAAAAAGTTCCGCTGTCATCAAATCTTTATATATCAGCAACTGAGCTGAAATAACCCCTCGCCAAGATTCCCCCAGCACGAACGAGCCAATAGCTCGGGTGTTTTCAACACTAAAAGTCCAACAGGGGAATTTCTCGATGATCCGTAAGCACTTCGCCGGTTTCGTAGCCAGCGCCCTGGCTCTGGCCGTTTCCGCCCAGGCTTTCGCCGGTACTGTCACCACTGACGGCGCCGATATCGTGATCAAGACCAAAGGCGGTCTGGAAGTCGGTACCACCGACAAGCAGTTCGGTTTCAAGATTGGCGGCCGTCTGCAAGCAGACTACAGCACCTTCGACGGCATCTATACCGTGAACGGTGACAACGCCGATGCTGCCTACTTCCGCCGCGCTTTCCTCGAGCTGTCGGGCTATGTCTACAAGGACTGGGCTTACACCTTCAGCTACGATTTCTCTCACAACGCCGGCAGCTCTGAAGATGGTTACTTCGACGAAGCTTCCATCGCCTACAACGGTTTCGCTCCGGTCTCCATCAAGGTAGGTCGTTTCGACCCTGAATTCGGTCTTGAAAAAGCCACGAGCTCCAAGTGGGTCACCGCTCAGGAACGTACCGCTGCTTACGATCTGGTTGACTGGGCCAACGCCCATCAGAATGGTCTGGGTATCCAGGTTTCTGGCAGTGCAGGTGATTCGCTGTACGGTTCCTTTGGTCTGAGTGCCAAAGACCAGAACGACGTCGATGGTGAAAGCACCAAGCAATTCAACCTGCGCGGTGTTTTCGCTCCGATGCACGAAGCCGGCAACGTTCTGCACTTCGGTGTCAACTACGCCCAGCGTGACCTCTCCGACACCGCGTTCGACGCCCGTATTCGCAGCCGTATGGGCATGCGTGGCGTGAGCACCAGCGGTGGTAACGATGCGGGTACCAACGGCAACCGTCTGGTTCTGGGTGGTACCAACGTTTCGCCGGCAGGCTCCTACGACAACGATAGCGCCCTCGGTGTTGAAGCCGCATTCGCCATGGGCCCGTTCTCGATTCAAGGCGAATACATCAAGCGTGAAATGGAAGCTGACAGCGCTGCCTTCGACGATATCGAAGGTGATGGCTACTACGCTCAGGTGGCGTACACCCTTACCGGTGAAGCCCGTGGCTACAAGCTCGGCAAGTTCGACAGCATCAAGCCCAGCAACAAGCAGATTGGCGCCTGGGAACTTTTCTACCGCTATGACCACCTGTCGGTAGACGATGATAACGGTGCTCGTGCAGCTATCAGTGACATCGAAGCCAAGGTCCACAATCTGGGTGTCAACTGGTACGTCAACGACGCCGTCAAGATCAGCGGTGTCTACGTCAAGGCCAAGGTCGACAACTCCACCAACGCCAATGGCGACGACGACGGTGACGGCATGGTCTTCCGTGCTCAGTATGCGTTCTAAGTAATACCTGATTGCTCCTTTGAACCCCGCCTTGTGCGGGGTTTTTTATTGTTTCCAGCTTGGCGCCATGTAACCGAAAACATCGCCATTTCATTCGCCATACATTTCAACTGAACAAAAAAGCCCCAGACCTGCCGGGGCTCTCTGACCACTGCGATCAGTTTTGCTTCTGGAAACGCTCCAGTGCTTCTTCGATAAGCTGTCGTGCCTCGGCTGCATTGCCGTAGCCATTGAGTTCGACTTTCTTGCGACCTTCCGGCAACTGCTTGTAGACGCGAAAGAAAGCTTCGATGCGCTGGCGTTCAATCAGCGGCAGGTCATCGACATCGAGGATCTTGTCGTAAGTCGGATCGACATCACTGCTGGGGACACCGATGATCTTCTCGTCCGCCTCCCCACCATCGATCATTCTCAGCACCGCGACCGGGCGGAACTTGATCAGCACGCCTGGATGCAGCGCTTCGCGGGTGAGTACCAGCGCATCGAGCGGATCACCGTCGCCACCCAGGGTGCGTGGCAGCGAGCCATAGTTGGCTGGATAGGCAACCGGCATCGACTGGAAACGGTCGACGAAAACCAGGCCCTCCTCGTTGATCTCGTATTTTGTGATGCTGCCGGCGGGAATCTCGACTGCCATGTGCACTTCATTCGGTGCGTCTTTTGCCTGCGCGGCATGGAAGGGATGAACGATACCAGGCGCTGCGAGGGCGCTGGGAGCAACGACGCTGAGGGCAACGCCGAGGGCAAGCAGTGATTTACGCATGATGACTTCCGGTAAGGTTGGGGTTGATAAACCGGCAGTCATCTTGCTGGCGCCTTGTTAGAGATATATTGCAGTCTGGCTTCTGGGATTCAGTTCATGCCCGTCACCATCATCGACTCGCTTCATGCTTTGCCTGCGGACGTCTGGGACGCCCTGCTGGCGCAGCCACAACCCTTTCTGCGTCATGCCTTTCTCAGTGCGCTGGAGGACAGCGGCAGCGTCGGTGGCCGCAGTGGCTGGCAGCCCTCGCACCGGCTTTGGTGCGATGAGCACGGCAAGGTGCAGGCAGCATTGCCGGCTTATCTGAAGCAGCACTCCTACGGCGAATACGTGTTCGACCATGCCTGGGCCGATGCTTGCCGGCGCGCCGGTATCGGCTACTACCCCAAACTGCTGGGCGCCGTGCCGTTCTCTCCGGTGAGCGGGGCGCGCTTGCTGGGTGATACCCATGCGGCCGGGGAGTTGCTTGACGCGCTGACAGCCGGATTGAGCCAGGAAGCGTTGTCGAGCCTGCACATCAATTTCACCAGCCCGGCCTGTGATGCCGTGATGGCGCAACGACCGGGTTGGCTGGAGCGCTTGGGTTGCCAGTTCCATTGGCACAATCGGGGTTACCGGGATTTCCAGGACTTTCTCGATGCGCTCAGCTCGCGCAAACGCAAGCAGATGCGCAAGGAACGTGAGCAGGTGGCGGGGCAGGGCATCGAGTTCGACAGGCGTCTGGGCCGCGAGTTGAGCGAGGCTGACTGGGACTTCGTCTACCACTGCTACGCCAATACCTACCACGTGCGTGGCCAGGCGCCCTATCTGACGCGGGACTTTTTCAGCCTGCTGGCCGAACGTATGCCCGAGATGATTCGGGTGGTGTTCGCCACGCAGCATGGCCGCGCGCTGGCCATGGCCTTCAGTCTGGTCGATGGCGAGACCTTCTATGGCCGCTATTGGGGTTGTCTGGCCGAATTCGACCGGCTGCATTTCGAAACCTGCTTCTATCAGGGCATGGAGCTGGCCATCGCCGAAGGTCTGCAGCGCTTCGATGCCGGGGCGCAGGGCGAGCACAAACTGATCCGGGGCTTCGAGCCGGTTCTCACCCGCTCTTGGCACTATCTTCGTCACCCGGGACTGCATGCTGCCGTTGTCGATTTTCTCGAGCAGGAGCGCTCTGGCGTGCGGGTTTACGCGCAAGAGGCGCGAAGCTATCTGCCTTTTCGCCAGCCCGACAACGGCTGATCGAGCGATCAGGTTATCGGCGGAGGGCCGAAACAGCTGTTTGCCGGAAGTTCCCCGAGTCGGAGATTTCTGTAAAAACTCCAGAGCTTTCAGCAAGAAGCCCGCTCGCTTCTGCCACTAAATTCCGCCCTTCACTTTCGTTACGACCGTTTTTGTCTGCGTCTATTGGTCAGACCAGCATTGCTGGGCTAGACCGATAAGAGAGGTTCTTGCAGTCGAACTGTGGTGGTAACGCGATTCGGTGGCCGCAGGCGCAAGCCAGGGAGGTCAGGGAAAGTGCCCAGGCACTTGCCGATGCAGTGACGAGGTGGTGGAGGTTTCACTGCACCGGTATCTGCCTCGATCGTGCCCACTCGATATCGGTGTGACGAGGAAGAGAGACCGGAGCCCCGCATCCGCAAAAGCGGGTGCACTTTGCCAATCAGGGCACGGTGCCCGAGAACAACAAACGAGAGGGGAGCCCCCCAAAATGACAGCTAGTACTCCAATGCTCGTCACCTTCGTGGTGTACATCGCAGCCATGGTGCTGATCGGCCTGATCGCCTATCTGCGTACCAAGAACCTTTCCGACTACATCCTGGGTGGCCGCAGCCTCGGTAGCTTCGTTACCGCGTTGTCCGCCGGCGCCTCCGACATGAGCGGCTGGCTGCTCATGGGCTTGCCGGGCGCGATCTTCGTCGCCGGCATTTCCGAAAGCTGGATCGCCATTGGCCTGGTCATCGGCGCCTACCTGAACTGGCTGTTCGTCGCCGGTCGTCTGCGCGTGCAGACCGAGCACAACGGCAACGCCCTGACCCTGCCTGACTACTTCACCAATCGCTTCGAAGACAACAGCCGCATCCTGCGCATCTTCTCGGCGCTGGTGATCCTGGTGTTCTTCACCATCTACTGCGCGTCCGGTGTAGTGGCCGGTGCTCGCCTGTTCGAAAGCACCTTCGGCATGTCCTACGAGACTGCGCTGTGGGCCGGCGCCGCGGCGACCATCGCCTACACCTTCATCGGTGGCTTCCTGGCGGTCAGCTGGACCGACACCGTGCAAGCCACGCTGATGATCTTCGCCCTCATCCTCACCCCTATCGTGGTGATGATCGCCACCGGTGGTTTTGATCCGGCCATGGTGGCCATCGAGGCGGTCGACGCCACCAACTTCGATATGCTCAAGGGCGCTACCTTCGTTGGTGTGATCTCGCTGATGGCCTGGGGCCTGGGCTATTTCGGCCAGCCGCACATTCTGGCGCGCTTCATGGCGGCCGATTCGGTCAAGTCGATCCCGGCTGCCCGCCGTATCTCCATGACCTGGATGATCCTGACCCTGGCGGGTGCCGTTGCCGTAGGTTTCTTCGGTATCGCCTACTTCGCGGCGCACCCGGAAGTGGCTGGCCCGGTCGCCGAGAACCCGGAGCGCGTGTTCATCGAGTTGGCCAAGCTGCTGTTCAACCCCTGGATCGCCGGTATCCTGCTGTCCGCCATCCTGGCTGCGGTGATGAGCACCCTGAGCTGCCAACTGCTGGTGTGCTCCAGTGCGCTGACCGAAGACTTCTACAAGGCCTTCCTGCGTAAAGACGCTTCGCAGACCGAGTTGGTCTGGGTCGGCCGCGCCATGGTGCTGCTGGTCGCGTTGATCGCCATCGCCCTGGCGGCCAACCCGGACAACCGCGTCCTGGGCCTGGTGTCTTACGCCTGGGCCGGTTTCGGCGCTGCGTTCGGTCCGGTGGTCATTCTGTCTCTGCTGTGGAAGGGCATGACCCGCAATGGCGCCCTGGCTGGCATGCTGGTCGGTGCCGCCACCGTGATCGTGTGGAAAAACTGGATCGGTCTGGGTCTGTACGAGATCATCCCGGGCTTCATCCTCGCGACCCTGGCCATCGTCATCTTCAGCCGTATCGGTCAGGCTCCGAGCCAGTCGATGCTGAGCCGCTTCGACAAGGCCGAGAGCGAATACAAGTCGGCGTAACCGTGCTGGCTTGACCAAAGGCGATGACTGCTCGGCAGTCATCGCCTTTTTCGTTCCTGGAGCCCTAAGATATGGTTCTTCGCATTTTCGCGGGGCGGGTACGCTTGACACCGGACTGGCAATTACGTGTCAGCTGTCGATGACCTGGCACTCTCCGTTAGCGTGTCGTCTGATCTGATGGGTTTCGCCCCTTACGGGCGCCACACCTTGATTCGCTGCGCTCACCCTGCGGGCCAGCCTGCGGCTGTTACTTCGCTTCGCTGCGTTTCCTCGCTCCGGCGCCGCTCCGGGGGCCGGCTTGCAAGGGCCATCCCTGGCCCTTTAAGTGGGGCCGCCATCGGTATCTCGCCGCATCCATGCGGCGCGCTCCCCTACGCAACACCTCCACTCGGCCTCCTGAAGGGGACCGGGCCGCGAGCTTGCGAAATCTCTGGAAGATCAAAGTCGGTAGCGTTTGGCTTTTGCTCTTGAAGCGCGATCTCACAGACGACGCCCAAGTCCCCTTCAGGAGGCCGAGTGGAATCGCCACGTAAGGGGTTGAGCGACATGGATGTCGCGAGAGCTGCGATGGGCCAGGGATGGCCCTTCGCAGCGAGCCCCTGGAGTGGTGATGGAGCGAGGGAACCCCGGCGTAGCCGGGGCCGTATGTAGGGGTGTGTTTCTTTGCTTACTTTCTTTGCACAAGCAAAGAAAGTGAGTCGCCCGTAAGGGGCGAAACCCATCAGATCAGACGACACGCTAACGGAGAGTGCCAGGTCATCGACAGCTGACACGTAATTGCCAGTCCGGTGTCAACCCGGACGTTCCCCAAACTATGCGAAGAACCTAAGATATGCCCACTCTTTTCCGACGGATGCTTTCATGACCAGCAACGACCCGCTCCACGGCCTGACCCTGCAGGCGATTCTCACCGCTCTGGTGGAGCGCATTGGCTGGGAGGGGTTGGCCCGTCAGGTCGATGTCCGCTGTTTCAAGCACGAGCCAAGCATCAAATCGAGCCTGACCTTTCTACGCAAGACGCCCTGGGCGCGGACCAAGGTCGAGGAACTGTATCTGCAGCAATTCAAGTCCTGAGGTCGCTCAGGCCATCAGTTGAATTCGAGTCCCAGCGCCCGCAAAGCCTGACGATAGCTGTTGCCGGCCATGCGCAGGCCGTTGTTGTGGTTGGCGCCGTCGATCAGTAGCAGCTGCTTGGGTTCGTTGGCGGCGGCGAACAGCGCCTCGCTGAAGCGCGACGGCACGTAGCGGTCGTCGCGCCCGTGGGCGATCAGTACCGGGATACCGACATCACCGATCTTGCCCAGTGAATCGAACTCCTGCGACAGCAGCCAGCGTACCGGCAGCGAGGTATTGGTTACCGCTGCCGCCACATCACCCAGGTTGGTGAAGCTGGACTCGACGATCAGGCCGGCGGCCTGAGCAGCCTCATCTTCGCCAGCCAGTTCGTGCGCCAGGTTGACCGCCACGGCGCCACCCAGTGAATGACCGTAGATGAAGCGCTTGTCCGCCTCTGGCTGCAGGCGTGCCAGGTGCTGCCAGGCGATCAGGGCGTCCTGGTAGACGCTACGCTCGGAAGGCAGGGCGCCACGGCTTTGGCCGAAGCCGCGGTAGTCCACTGCCAGTACCGAGAAGCCCATGGCATGCAGCTGTTCGATGCGAAACAGCTGGCCGGTCAGGTTCCAGCGTGAGCCGTGCAGGTAAAGCAGTGCCGGGGCATCCTTGCGCGCCGCTGGCCACCACCAGGCGTGCAGGCTTTCATCGGCCGTCAGGTTCGCGGACTGCAGTTGCACCTCCTCGAGGCCAGCGGGCAGACCACTGAACCAGCGGGCGGTGCCGGGTTCGATGCGAAACACCAGCTCGCGCTCGGTCTGCTCCAGTTTGGCGCAGCCAATCGGCAGCAATACCAGCAGGCAGGCCATCACAATCAGGCTCAGGCGACGGCGGCGCAGCAGGGCGAACCAGGATGAGGACATCGGCGATACTCATGAACGGCAACGGATGATGCTGCCATGGACTGCATATCCGGTGCCGGGTTTCGCCAGCCGCTGGTCGCTGTGGTTACGAGGTATTACCGCCGGCTGATCTGCGTTGCACTCAGCGGGGTGTTGCAGAGCGTGGCGCTACCTGGTTCGAGATAGGGTGCGAGGATCGGCGCCATGCCCTTGAGCACTTGTACCGGTAGTGCCGAGGTGAAGGTGAAACGCTCCGCCTCGCGTCCCGGTACGAAGGCGGTCAGGGTGCCGTAGTGACGCGGGCCGAGGAAGAACACAAAGGTGGCCGTGCGGTTCATCGCCCGCGAGCTGATCACCCGCCCGCCGGCACCGACGCTTTCGATGCGGTTGTCGCCGGTGCCGGTCTTGCCGCCCAGGGTCAGATCACGCCCGTCCTGCAACTGGAAGGTGCCCTGCAAACGCCTTGCGGTGCCGCCTTCGACCACCTGGGAAAGTGCATTGCGCAACGCGGCGGCAACTGCCGAGGGCATCACCCGCCTGGCGCCGTGGGTGTTGCGCTCGACCCGCGTCTCGTAAGGCGTATCGGCGGCGAAGTGCAGTTCGTCGATGCGCAGTACCGGTTGGCGAATGCCGTCGTTCTGGATGATGCCCATCAGTTCTGCCAGTGCCGCCGGCCGATCGCCGGAACTGCCCAGGGCGGTAGCCAGGGAGGGCACCAGGTGCTGGAAGGGATAGCCGAGGATCTTCCAGCGTCGGTGAATGTCGGAGAAGGCCTCCACCTCCAGCATGATGCGGATGCGGCTGTCGCGGGCACTCTTGTGCCGGGTTCGCAGTAGCCAGCCATAGACTTCCTGGCGCTCATCGACGCTGGCTGCCACGGCGTCGCTGAAGGTGGCCTGTGGGTTATCGATCAGATAGCCCAGCAGCCACAGTTCCAGTGGATGCACGCGAGCGATATAGCCCTGATCCGGTAGGCTGTAGGCGCCAGGGCCGTAGTCCTTGTACAGACGCGCGATGCGTTGATCGGTGAGTTTTTCCTGTGGCAGCTGCGCCCGCAGGAAAGCGGCGAAGCTGGCTTCATCGGCCTGCGGCAGCAGGTAACGGTGTACGGCACCCAGGCGCACTGAAGTCTGGCGCAGGCCGCTGATGAAGGTCTCCAGGCGCTGCTGCTGCGGCTGGCCCTGGTATTTGCGCCAGAAACGCAGCAGGAACGTACGCCCCTCCTGATCGGCGAAACGTTGCAGGTATTCCTGGCGGCGTGGGTCCTTGTCGTCCTTGAGCAGTTCGGCGCTGTTCTGGTAGGTGCTGTAACGCACCAGATCGCGCATCAGGCGGACGAACGGCAGATTGATCGACTCGCGCAGGGATTCACGCAGGGTCGGGTTGCGGCCGTTGTCCTCGCGGCGGAAGTTGCCGAAGGTGTGCAGGCCGCCACCGGTGAAGAAGCGTTCATGCGGGCTGGCCGAATAGCGTCGTTCCAGTGCGGCCTCCAGCATGCTGGCCAGATCGCCGCCGGGGTTGGCCTGCAGATAGGCGACGGCCCAGTGGCTCAGGTAGTCCTGCGCGGCGATCTCGACGTTGCGCAGCTCGGCCGGGCTCTTGTCGGCATGGCGCTGATGCAGCTCGGCGATGATTTCGAGATAGGTCGCCAGCACCCTTAGCTTGGCGGTGGAGCCCAGCTCCAGCTTGCTGCCTTCGTTGATGTCGAACGGTTGATCGGTGCTGTCGGTCTGCACGCGCACCCGACTGCCAGTTGCCGTGCGCTCGAACAGGGTGAAGCTGTAGCGCACCTCGGCGGTCTTTTCCGGGGACAGCAGGCGCTCGCCGAACAGGCCGATCTTGCCAGCGAACTCGGGGTCGGCCAGGCGCTGCAGGTATAGGCTGGCCTCCTGCTGAAGGTCGCGTTGCAGGGTGCTGCGTGCGGCCAGATCGAGGCGGTCCAGGTCGTACAGGGGCATGCCCAGCAGGTTGGACAGGCGTGAGCGGGCTACGCTGATGCCCTTGTCGCTTTCCACCGGCCGTAGATTGGGCTCCAGTTGCCAGTCGCGGTATTGCAGCTTCTGCGTCAGCGCCGCGTCACGCAGTACGGGGTCGATCAGGCCGCCGGCTGCCAGCAGGCGGATATGACTCTCCGTCAGCGTTTCCATCTCCTTGCGTCCTTGCGCCAGGTAGTAGGAAGGACGACGCTGGGCAATCATCAGCGACAGCACCTGGCGCAGGGCCAGGCCACGTTCAGCCATGCTGGCGTCGGGCGTGCGGCCAGGGTCGAGCAGCGCATTGCTGCGCTCGAAATCCGCGCCATACCAGATACGCAGGCCATCGGCCAGGCCATGAACCTCGCCATGCCCCGGCGCTGCGGACAGCGGTACGCTGTTGAGGTAATCGCGCACGATGGTCTGACGTGCTTCGAGGGTCTCTGGTCCCTGTTGGTAGGCACGCACGCTGGCGGAGATCATCTGCCGCAGTTTTTCTTTCGCCGACAGCGTCAGGCCGTCGGGAGAGTGCCGGTACTTCTCCAGCTGGGTCGCCAGGGTGCTGCCGCCGGCGGACTGGTCCTGCACATCGAGCACCTTGCCGATCTGCGACAGCGCGGCCATGGCGAACCGTGGCCAGTCCACCGCCGGGTTGGCGAGTGGCTGATCGCTATCGAGCAGATGACGGTTCTCGATGAACAGCAGGCTGCTCACTACCAGCGGCGCAATGCTGGCGAAATCGGCATAACCCTGTTGTGGATATCGGAACTCGTAGAAGGGCGTACCACGGCAATCGCTGATGCTGAGGCCGGTTTGGCTTTTCTCGGCGAAGGGCGGAAACAGGCCGCGACGGCTGTAGGCCATCAGTGCCGGAGAGAAGCGCGCCTGTTCGCTGATCAGGAAGTCGCGTTGCTGCAGGCGCTCCAGCATCAGTGGCAGGTAGGCATAACCCTGACGTTTGTCGAAGGGGCCATCAGCAGGGTAGAGAATATCCGGGCTGGGCCCAGGCTCAACGCGGTAGGTGAGAGTAGCGGCATAGCGGCTCAATTCACGGGCCTGGAAGTGCGCGCTGCGCAGCTCGAAAAACAGCACAGCGGCTGCAGTGGCCAACACCGATGCCAGTAGCAGGTAAAGCACCAGACGCCAGCGGCGTGGTCGCGGGACCGGCTTGTCATCGACCGCCGGCAAGACGTTCGACGCAAGTTCGCGGTGTTGAGGATCCGATTGCCATAACGCGCCCATAATCCACCGGCTTGGCCTATCTGCTCCACGGAAACACGAGACTGTCACTCGCCGGGCTTTACCCCTGGCGCCTCGTCTACTTAGTTATCAGCTTAGCCGCTGTGAACGGGGCTGACCGGCGGCTTTGACGCAAAGCGTGTCGGGGCGGCCCGTTGGCGCTAGACTCGCGGCAACGCACAAATGCAGGGAATCAGCATGCAGCGCGACCACCGAGAACAGCTTCAGCAAAGCTGGCAGGCCAATGCCGATGCCTGGGCCGCTGCGGTGCGTGAGCAACGCATCGAAAGCCGGCGCCTGGTTACCGATGCCGCGATCATTCAGGCTGTCCTGGCGCTGCAACCCAGGCGGGTGCTGGATGTTGGCTGTGGCGAGGGCTGGCTGTGCCGTGGCCTGGCCGAGCATGGTATCGAGCCGGTGGGGGTGGATGCCTCGGCGCCGCTGATCGAGGCGGCTCGCGCGGCATGCGACGGGCGTAGCCAGTATCGCGTCTGTGGTTATGCCGAGCTGCAAGAGCATGCCGAGCAGCTCGGGCGTTTCGAGGTGCTGGTTTGTAACTTCGCACTGCTCGAGGAGCCGCTGCAGCCTATCCTGCGCAGCCTGCACGATTTGCTGGCGCCGGGGGGTAGTTTGCTGATCCAGACGTTGCATCCCTGGCGGGCCAGCCATGGCGAGCCTTATCAGGACGGTTGGCGGGTCGAGGATTTCGTCGGTTTCGGTGAGGGTTTCCAGGCGCCGATGCCCTGGTTCTTCCGTACCCTGCAATCCTGGCTGACGCTGATCGGTGAAACCGGCTGGCGCCTGGAGTGGCTGCAGGAGCCGTTGCATCCCGAGAGCGTTCAGCCGGTGTCCCTGCTGCTGTTGCTCAAGGCGCTCTGATCATGCGGCTGCTGCTCAATCTCGACGTTCCCGATCTGCCGGCGGCGGTTGCTTTCTACCAGCAAGCGCTCGGGTTCAGTGTCGGGCGTGTGCTGTTCGACGGTACGGTCGTCGAGCTGCTTGGCGCGGCTGTACCGCTCTATCTGCTGCACAAGGCCGCGGCCACTCGACCCTGCCCCGAGGCAGGCGTGCAACGTGATTACCGCCGTCACTGGATGCCACTGCACCTGGATGTCGTGGTCGACGACCTAGACGCAGCGCTTGCTCGGGCACTTGCCGCAGGTGCCCGAGCTGAAGGCGAAACCAACGAATATGACTGGGGGCGGCTGGTCACGCTGAGTGACCCTTTCGGCCACGGGCTGTGCTTGCTGCAATGGCGTGGCGAAGGGTACGACCTGGTCAGAACCCACTTGGGAGAAATCGATGCGCAGAATTGAACTGGCTGGCGTGCAGGTACCGGTGATGGGCCAGGGAACCTGGCGCATGGGCGAAGATGAGCGCCAGCGCTCGCGTGAGGTTGCGGCGCTGCGTGAGGGGCTGGATCTGGGCCTGAGTCTGATCGATACCGCCGAGATGTACGGCGAGGGTGGTGCGGAACTGGTGGTGGGCGAGGCTATCGCCGGGCGCCGAGAAGAGGTGTTTCTGATCAGCAAGGTGTATCCGCACAACGCCAGTCGGGATGGCGTTCAGGTGGCCTGTGAGCGCAGCCTGGCGCGACTGGGATGCGAGCGAATCGATCTCTACCTGCTGCACTGGCGCGGGCGCTACCCGCTGGAGGAGACCGTCGAAGGCTTCGAGCGGCTGCGCGAGCAGGGCAAGATCGGTGCCTGGGGCGTCTCCAACTTCGATCTGGACGATCTGCTGGAGTTGGATCAGCCTGCTTGTCGAACCAATCAGGTGTTGTACAACCTGGAGGCGCGCGGTATCGAGTATGACTTGCTGCCCTGGCAGCAGCGCGCCGGTATGCCGCTGATGGCCTACTGTCCGCTAGGCCAGGCCGGCACGCTGCTTCACCAACCCGCAGTGCTTGAGGTGGCCCAGCGGAACGGCGTTACGCCGGCTCAGGTCGCACTGGCCTGGGTGCTCAGGCAGGAGGGCGTGATCGCCATTCCCAAGGCCGTGGGCAGCGCACATTTGCGCGATAACGCTGCGGCGGCTTCCATTACCTTGAGTGCGGATGACCTGGCCTTGCTCGACACGGCTTTCCCGCCGCCGCGCCGCAAGCAGAGGTTGCAGATGGTTTAGAGAGCAACGCCACCCGGTAGGGTGCGCCGCGCGCACCGAGCCACCGGAAGGCTGGAGTCCTCCGCCCTCAAGCCACGACAAGCAGATGCCCCGGCTGAAGGGGTGGGTGTGCAGGGGCTGGACTGCCCTGCGACATCTTTAAGAACCGGAGTAGGGCGCTCAGTTGGCAGGGTCGGCAGCCAGGCGCCCGGCATCCTTGAGCAGTGCCTTGAGGAAGGCATCCTGCAACTCAGGGTCGTTGCGGGTCAGCTCGATCAGGCTTTGCTCCAGCTCGCTGGCCTCTTCTTCCAGGCCAAGATCGGAGAGGCGTTTGACCCGATGTACCCACTGGTCAACATCGCCGCCTTCGAGGTCATCGAAGATCAGGTCATGCGCTTCACGCAGCTTGCCGCGCAGGGTGTGGCTGACCATAAGGGTCGTTTCCGCACGCGCGACATCGTCGCCCAGGCGATCTTCGACGCTCAGTTGCAGCATGTTCAGGCGCGCGATGTCCTGTTCGCTGAACGGGCTGTCGAGCAGGTTGAGGCGCAGCACCCCGCTGCTGTCCGTGAGCAGTTCGAATTGCTGATCGCCCGCCTTGACCTGTACCGGGCGCTCGGACCAGGGCAGGTTGGTGTACTCCATACGACGGTCCCGCTGCAGCTCCTCGATGTTCGCCAGGTTCTGCTCGGCGCGGCCGTTCGACTCGACGTTCATGAAGGGGTTCAGGCCGGCCATACCGTAGCTGATCCAGCCACGGGTAGCGGTTTCCGGCAGGCTGCCGAGCAGCACGACGTTGAGTATGTTGGCGCCCACGCCCGCAACCACCGCTACCGCGCCCATCGGTACTTCATAAAGCTCGCGCCAGGGCTGATAGGGTGTGTAGCGGTCGTAGCGACGGGTCACCTCGAAGGCTGTGACTTCGTAACTCTTCTGGTCATGCACGCGCACGCGGCGCTGCGGTAGCTCCAGCACCTTGGGTTCGCCGGCATCGATCTGCAGCTGGTGATCCAGCAATTTGCGTTCGATACGCTCCTCATGCTCGCTGCGTTGCGGCAGCTGATTGGCGCAGCCGCTGATCAAGAGGGCGCCGCACAAGGCGGCGCCGGTCAGGCGAAGGTTGTTGCTCGTGTGCATGATGTCTCGGTAGGGCGCGATCAGCGGCTGATACGGGCTTGCAGGAAGGGCAGGATATCGGCCAGCGGCACGGCTTGCGCATCGGTTTCGGCGCGGCTCTTGTACTCGAGGTTACCCTCGGCCAGGCCACGGTCACTGACGACCACGCGGTGCGGAATGCCGATCAGCTCCATGTCGGCGAACTTGATGCCGGGGCTGGTTTTCTTGTCGCGGTCATCCAGCAGCACTTCGTAGCCAGCGGCGGTCAGCTCGGCATACAGCTTGTCGGTGGCCTCGCGCACCTGCTCGGTTTCGTAGCGCAGCGGTACCAGGGCGATCTGGAACGGTGCCAGGGCGTCGTTCCAGCGGATGCCGCGTTCGTCGAAGTTCTGTTCGATGGCAGCAGCCACCACGCGGGAAACGCCAATGCCGTAGCAGCCCATGGTCAGGGTGACCGGCTTGCCGTTCTCGCCGAGTACCTGGCAGTTCATCGACTCGCTGTACTTGGTGCCGAGCTGGAAGATGTGACCGACTTCGATGCCGCGCTTGATTTCCAGGGTGCCCTGGCCATCCGGGCTGGGGTCGCCGGCGACGACATTGCGCAGGTCGGCAACCTCTGGCAGCGGCAAGTCGCGCTCCCAGTTGACGCCGAAGTAGTGCTTGTCTTCGATGTTGGCACCGGCAGCGAAATCGCTCATCAGGGCAACGCTGCGGTCGATGATGCAGGGTATCGGCAGATTGACCGGGCCCAGCGAGCCAGGGCCGGCGCCGATGGCGGCGCGAATCTCGGTTTCATTGGCCATCTGCAGCGGGCTGGCAACCAGCTCCAGGTTGGCGGCCTTGATTTCATTCAGTTCGTGGTCGCCGCGCACGATCAGGGCGATCAGCTTGCCTTCCTCGGCGGCGTGCACCACCAGGGTCTTGATGGTCTTCTCGATGGCCAGGCCAAAACCCTGAACCAGGGCGTCGATGGTCTTGGTGTCGGGGGTGTCGACCAGGCGCATCGCTTCGGTCGCTGCAAGGCGCTCTTTCTCGCGCGGGATGGCTTCGGCCTTCTCGATATTGGCGGCGTAGTCGGAGACATTGCTGAAGGCGATATCGTCTTCACCGGAGTCGGCCAGTACGTGGAACTCATGCGAGCCGGTGCCGCCGATGGAGCCGGTATCGGCCTGTACCGGGCGGAAGTTCAAGCCCAGGCGGCTGAATACGTTGCAGTACGCCTGGTGCATGCGGTCATAGGTTTCCTGCAGGGAAGCCTGATCCGCATGGAAGGAGTAAGCGTCCTTCATGATGAACTCGCGGCCACGCATCAGACCGAAGCGCGGACGGATCTCGTCACGGAACTTGGTCTGGATCTGGTACATGTTGATCGGCAGCTGCTTGTAGCTGTTCAGCTCGTTGCGGGCCAGGTCAGTGATCACTTCTTCGTGGGTCGGGCCGACGCAGAACTCGCGATCATGACGATCCTTCACGCGCAGCAGTTCGGGGCCGTACTGCACCCAGCGACCTGACTCCTGCCACAGCTCGGCAGGCTGAATGGCCGGCATCAGCACTTCCAGCGCGCCGGCTGCGTTCATTTCCTCGCGCACCACGGTCTCGACCTTGCGCAGCACACGCAGGCCCATCGGCAGCCAGGTATACAGGCCGGAGGCCAGCTTGCGGATCATGCCGGCACGCAGCATCAGCTGGTGGCTGATCACCACGGCATCGGAAGGGGTTTCTTTCAGGGTCGAGAGCAGGAACTGACTGGTACGCATGTTTGGCCGTTCTGTCGGTTGCTAGGGCTTGGAATAGGCCGGCATTGTACGGTGCCTATACAGTGGCGTACAGGACGGGCGCAGGTGCGAAAGCGCTACTGCGCTTGCCGGGAGGAGTGAAGAGTGGGATTGACTGCACTTGAGGTTCAGACCCTGATTCGAGCAGGGCTGCCGATGGCGGACGATATCGATCTGCGGATCGACCGCCTCGATGAAAAGGGTGTGCTGGCGCGCGTGCCTTTTCACGCCAAATTGGTGCGTCCGGGTGGCACGCTATCTGGCCCGACCATCATGGCGCTGGGGGATGCGGCGATGTACGCGGTGGTACTGGGGCGTCTCGGCCGGGTGGAAATGGCAGTGACGTCCAATCTCAACATCAACTTCCTGGTCAAACCCAAACCGGTGGACTTGTTGGCCGATGCACGAATACTTCGCTTGAGCCGGCGCCAGGCAGTTTGTGAAGTTTCGTTGTATTCGGCTGGGAATGAGAATGAGTTGGTCGCACATGTAACAGGGACTTATGCGCTGCCCCTTTGAAACACTGAACCCGAAATAAAGAAACCCGGCCAAGGCCGGGTTTCTTTTATTCCGCTATCGAGTAGCGCTGAAGTTACAGAACGCTCAGCGGGTATTCGACGATCAGGCGGAAGTCGTTGAGGTCGCCTTCAAACGAGTTGCGGTAGAAGGCTTGGCGAATGCGGAAGGACAGATCCTTGGCAGCGCCGTCCTGGATCACGTACTTGGCTTCGACGTCGATCTCACGCTCTTGCTCGCTGCTGCCAGTACCCACATCCATATCGGTACCGCGGATGTAGCGGGTCATGAAGCTCAGGCCAGGAACGCCGAACTCAGCCATGTTGATGTCGTAACGGGCTTGCCAGGATTTTTCGTCTTTCTGGTTGAAGTCGGAGAATTGAACCGAGTTCGCCAGCCAAACGGTACCACCGCCGTCAACGCCGTAATCATAGCCACGGTCACCAGAAGAGCGCTGGTGTGCCAGGGTGAAGGTATGAGCGCCCATGGAGTAGGCAGCTGCCAGGCTCCAGATGGTGTTGTCTTGGTCGCTGGTGGTGTTGGTGTAGCTCTTGTCGTAGTCGGTTTTGTAAATGTTGACGTCGAAGTTCAGAGCCTGTTCTTCGGCCAGCGGCAGGTTGTAGTTGACGTTGCCGTAGTACTTCTTCCAATAGTCCTCTACATCGGAGGCATGGAAAGCTGCGCTCAGGTCGTCGGTGAAGGAGTAGGAAGCGCCCACAATGTTGGCATACTTCAGGCCAGCTTCACCCTTGCCGTTGATGTCATCGCGGCTGGTGCCAGTCTGGCTGCTCATGGCAGTGAAGCGACCAGCGCTCAGTTCCAGACCTTCGATTTCGTTACTTACCAGGTAAGTACCGGTGGTGACTTCTGGCAGGATGCGGCTATCGTCGGTGGAGAACACTGGGCTGGCCGTGAACTGGCTGCCGTACTTCAGAACTGTGTCGGAGATACGGAACTTGATGGCACCGCCAACTTCGGTCTGAGTGTCGTCACCACGACCGTCATCGGTCTGGGAGAACAGGCCGTTGCCATAGCGGCCGCGACCGCTGTCCAGTTTGATGCTGCTCAGGGAGTGAGCGTCGACGCCTACGCCTACGGTGCCTTGGGTGAAGCCGGATTCGTACAGCAGGCGGATGCCCAGGCCGGTTTCTTCACGGTAGCCAGCCGGATTGGCAGAGGTGCTCGCGCCGTTCGGGCCGTTACGGAAATCGCGGTTCATGTACAGAACGCGATTGAAGATGTTGAAGCTGCTGTCTTCGATAAAGCCGTTGGACTCGGACTGGCTGGAAGCCACTGCCATTTGGCTGGTGCCCGCGGCTACTGCCAGGGCGATTACGCTCCACTTCATCACTTGCATCGTGATTGCTCCTTTGGTTTAGAAGAGTTGCGCTGCCCACTGTTTTGTTATATGGGCGGCTCTTTCTTTTTGTGTCGGCGGTAACTTATAGCACGCAGCCAATATTGGCGATAGTTGCAGTCTATTCATTACGACTTCGTTCATGCTGGTGTCGCATCGCATTAGGAGGAATGTCGCAAATCTGTAGCTCTGCCCTTGCGTTTCGTTATGCCAACGCTTTCGCGGCTCTGAGGTGTCTGGGGCCGCTGTTATTGATCGACTGCACGGCTAGCCGAGCATTGCTTTCACAGATAGCAAAAGTCGTGCTCAAAACCTGGATGTCCCGCTAAAACCTTGATTTTCTGGCATGCAGTGTGTCGATCAGCGACGCTGATCCCGCGTCTGGCGCGGGTTTGCCTGAGCGATGCCAGTTCTTCGCGTCCGGACAGCGGCAGGCGTTATCGCCTGCGTTCATATTGCTGCCCCGGTAACGCTTGGCAGTGTTTATTACGGGAAGAAACAAAATGGTGCACACCTGCGGTGCGCGTGCATTCGGGCTGCCTTGCGTTGGTGCGTGGTCGCCGGATGAAGTCTCGACTGAGCCAGCGTATGCTGCGCGCCATAGGTTGGCCCTCGCTGGGGCTACGCTTGATCGATCCGTTTAAAAGGAGGACGACCGTCATGTTCGCTCTGGATTCGCGTCTGCAGCAGGATTGCCTGTTGGTCGGGGATTTTCCCCTGTGTCGTTTGCTGCTGATGAATGACTCCAATTACCCCTGGTTCATCCTCGTGCCGCGACGTGAGGAGGTCAGTGAGCTGTTCCAGCTCGACGCTGACGATCAGCGTCGGCTGTGGCAGGAAACCACGCTGCTGGCGGAGATCCTCAAGGACACTTTTGCCGCCGACAAGATGAACGTGGCTACGCTCGGCAATGTGGTCGGTCAGTTGCATATGCATGTGATCGTGCGTCGACGTGACGATGTCGCTTGGCCCGCGCCGGTGTGGGGGCGCCATCCTGCGCAGCCTTATGCCGGGCAGAAGGTGGGACAGATCATCGATAAGCTGCGCTTGGTGCTGACCGAGGATTTTCAGTTTGCCGGAGAGCCAGCATGAGTCTCGAGTCGCGGATCATGGAACTGGAGAGCCGCCTGGCTTTTCAGGATGACACCATTCAGGCGCTCAGCGATGAGCTGGTCGAGCAGAGCAGGCGCATCGAGCGGATGCAGCTGCAATTGACGGTTCTGGCGCGACGCCAGGAGGAGTTGAGTGGTCAGGCGGGTATTGCCGAAGATGAAGCGCCGCCACCTCATTACTGATATGAAAAAGCCCGGTTTCCCGGGCTTTTCTTTGCGTGCTGCTCAGCGCCGCGAAGGGGCTGCTGCGATCACGTCTTCCGCCTGCAGGCCTTTGTCACGCTGCATGACCGAGAACTCCACGCGTTGGCCTTCGATCAGTACGCGGTGACCTTCGCCGCGAATGGCACGGAAGTGCACGAAGATATCGTCACCCGAGTCGCGGGAAATGAAGCCGAATCCCTTGGATGTGTTGAACCATTTGACGGTGCCGGTCTCGCGATCATCTGGCGTCACGCTGGTGCTGATACTGGCTTTTGGTGCGGACACACGTTGGTCTGTGTTGCGCGGCTGCGTGTTCAGTTGCGCTGTAAGGCTCAGTGCCACGGCGATTACCAAGGCCAGAAGCGGCAGCCAGATGGCGGGTTGGCTACCGATGCTTGGCAGCGGGGCAAGCAGGATCAAGCTCTGTACCACGGCAGCCAGTATCAATAGAGCCGATGACAGCCCCTGCAGTTGCTGACGCGCGGTGTGGGCGTTCTGTTGTTGCGCTGCTGCAAGCAGGTTGAGCAGGCCGATGAGGGCCAGATAAATGGCATCCGGGGTGGTCAGGAACGAAGTGGAAAAACCGGGTACGGCAGACAGCAGCAGGGCGGCAAACCCTGTCACGAGATGGGCAATCTTCAACATCTTCGATGAACTCACTGATTGAATGATGACTCAAGGTGTTGCGGAGAGAGCGCGCTTCAAGGGCTGCCAGTCGAACGGCAACGACGCGCGCCGGTATACAAGGGTAGCGACGCCGCAGAACGGTAATGCGGCGTGCAAGGCTATTTAACAGCAAAGGCGGGGGCTTCTCAAATCAAGCGCTTAGCATCGTTTCGCTGGTAATCGGGTGGACCTGATTGCGGCCGGCGCGTTTGGCCTGATAAAGCGCGTCATCGGCCCGAGTGAGCAAGGATTCGAATGTGTCGCCTTCTTCGGCCATGGCGCAGCCGAAGGACGCGGTGATGCTGTCCAGAATCTGGTCCGTTCGCCTTACCTTGATCCTCAGTGACTGGATCTTGTGGCGCAGTTGTTCGGCGAAATCGAGAACTTCGTTGAGGTTGGCGCAGTTGCGCAGTACCACGCAGAACTCTTCGCCGCCGTAGCGCGCAGCAAAGGCCTCTGGTGGCAGCAGGTCGCGTAATAGTTGTCCGACGTGTTGCAGTACGCGGTCACCCAGTGGGTGGCCGTATTGATCGTTGAACTGCTTGAAATGGTCGATATCCAGAATCACCAGCGCCAGGCCCTGCTGTGACTCGTTCAGGGCGCGCTCCAGCAGGCGGGTAAAGGCATGGCGATTGAATACGCGGGTCAGGCTGTCGAGTGTTGCTGCCAGATGTGCGCGTTCCAGTTGGCTGCGCAGGTGAGTGATCTCTTGCTGAGCGGCGCGTAGGCGATAGAGGAATTTTTCCTGCTGATCCTGCATCAGCTGGGTGCTTTCCTGCAGCTCGCTGAGCACGCTGGGTAGATCGTCGGTGATGGGTTCCCGCAGTGCGCTGAGGCCTTGGCTCAGGCTCTGCTGGTAGTGCAGGCCACCGATCACGCTGCGTGAGACGTCGCCTTCGATATCATCGACCAGCTCGATTACCTGCTGCTGGCCAGCGCGCGCTTCCTCCAGCTCGCCGCGGATGATGTAGTCGCGAAACAGCCGGCTGGCGGTTTCCGGCGGGAACACGTCGAAGTCTTCGACCACCTTGTCCAGGCGGCGGTTGAGCTCGGGTTCGCCGCCTCTGCTGTAGGTGTACCACAGCGCGTAGTGCACCGGATTTGGCGGTATGTCGTGGCGCATCATCAGCGGTACGGCCTGCTTCAGGAGTTCGGCCGCCTCGCGGGTTTCTTCCGGATACAGATCGATGATGCTGGGCGGTTTGGCTGGTTGACTCATGGGTGTCGGAAACTCAATGGCGAATGGCCAGAGCATAGATCAGGGCAAGGCTGCCTGCCTAATGAAAAGGCCCGGATCACCGGGCCTCTGAGTATCTCAAGCAGCGAGCAGGCTGCGCAGCATCCAGGCGGTTTTCTCGTGTACCTGCATGCGTTGGGTAAGCAGGTCGGCAGTCGGCTCGTCGCTGACCTTGTCCAGCAGCGGGAAAATGCCGCGCGCAGTGCGTACGACGGCCTCTTGGCCTTGCACCAGTTGCTTGATCATATCGTCGGCGCTGGGTACGCCTTCCTCTTCCTTGATCGAGGACAGGCGGGCGTAGGCGGCGTAGGTGCCTGGCGCCGGGAAGCCCAGTGCACGGATCCGTTCGGCGATTGCGTCAACCGCCAGGGCCAGTTCGGTGTACTGACCTTCGAACATCAGGTGCAGGGTGTTGAACATCGGACCGGTGACGTTCCAATGGAAATTATGGGTCTTCAGGTACAGGGTGTAGGTGTCGGCCAGAAGGCGCGAGAGGCCTTCGGCGATGGCGGCGCGATCCTGTTCGGCGATTCCGATATTGATTTCCATGGTTTTTCTCCTTTCAGGTGAGCCCAGGGTGTCTATCCCGCAGTGTTGGTGAGAGCCTAACACGCAGGGCGTCGAGATGATCTTGGCTTATATCAATGAGAGCGATGTTTAGAGGCTATTGATAGCTGACGGTTCAATAAATCCTGCTCTGGCGGCGTCAATCCTGTGCGTGGCGCAATGCTCGTTCAGCCGTGCGCCAGTCTAGGCTTCTGCTGCAGAGTGCGATTGAACACCTCCACCCAATGGGCGCTGAATTGCTGGCCAGCAAGGTTGTTGATTTCCAGTATGGCGCGTAGCAATGGACGCTTGCTCAAAGTCTGGTGAGCACGTTCATGGGTCCGTGCGTCAAAGGTGTCGACGATATGCAAGATCAGTGCGCCTGGGGCAATCTCCTTTTCGCGCAGGCCTTTGGGGTAGCCAGAGCCGTCAGCGTGTTCCTGATGCTGGAGGATGATCTCCATGGCCGCTGACCAGTCAGGCATGCGTTTGAGCAGGTCGCTGGCCAGGCGTGGGTGGCCTTGCATCATGCGTCGTTCTTCGCGGCTGAAATGGCTTTGCTTGTGCAGGAGCTCCAGTGGCAGGAAGGCCATGCCCAGATCATGCAAGCAGACTGCGGCCGCCAGTTGCTCTGGCTGCTCAGCGTATCCGCCCGCTGCGTTGATGCTCAGTGCCAGTTCCAGCAGGCGCAGGTTGCGGCCTCGCCAGTAGGGGGAGCGCTGTTCGGCGGCCTCGGTCAGTGCGCAAAAGAACTGCAGGTCGGGCTGGATCACGATTGCGTGGCGTGCAAGCAGTGCTGCGCTTTTGCTGGGTTCCACTTCTTCGGTGAATTGCAGGCGAGTGCTGGGGTCCATCTGCTGCAGCAGTTCGAGGCGTACCTCGCTCTGTCGCTCATTCGGCGTCATGGCCAGCGCCTGAAGCGCGCCGCAGAGTCGGCTGACCTGCGTGCTGTCCGGGGTGGCTTCGGCGCCGCCCAGGGCCTGAGCAACCAATGTCCGCAGATGGTCGAGGCTGAGCAGCAATATGTCACCGAGCAGGCTGTCGAAGATCAGGCGGCCCGAGCGCAGGGCATCGAGTACGTCTTCCATGGCTTGTGGCAGTGGCATCAGCTCGTTGAGCTCGACGTAACCAAGGTTGCCCTTGAGCGTATGGATCAGGCGAAACAGCTCGCGCAGCCGTTCCGTGCTCTTTGGCGCTCGCTCCAGTTCGATCAGCAGTTGCTCGCAGCGGGGAAACTGCTCGGCGGCGTCAAGGCGAAAGTCTTCCAGCAGATCGCTGGGCAGGTCGCTGCGATGGGGTCGGGCCATGGTCGTTCTCCAGACAGGAGGCGCCCTTCATTATAGAAGCCATCTGCCGAGCGGCTGCGTCATGACGATTTACGCTATATAATCCCGCTCTTTATCGAAGCGCGGCGTACGGTTGGACGTTCGCTGTGGTGTAGCTCCTGCCCAGGGCGCTGGGGGCTGCCCGACCTATCCAAGACCTTAGAGAAGCGAAGCACGATCATGATGCGCAGCCACTATTGCGGCCAGTTGAACGAGAGCCTGGATGGCCAGGAAATCACCCTTTGCGGCTGGGTACATCGTCGCCGTGACCATGGCGGGGTGATCTTCCTCGATATCCGTGATCGTGAAGGTCTGGCCCAGGTGGTGTTCGATCCTGATCGTGCCGATACCTTCGCCAAGGCTGACCGCGTGCGCAGCGAATACGTGGTCAAGATCACCGGCAAGGTGCGTCTGCGTCCAGCGGGCGCGGTCAACCCGAACATGGCGTCCGGCGCCATCGAGGTGCTGGGCTATGAGCTGGAAGTGCTCAACGAAGCGGAAACCCCGCCGTTCCCGCTCAATGAATACACCGACGTTGGCGAAGAAACCCGCCTGCGTTATCGCTTCATCGACCTGCGTCGCCCGGAAATGGCCGAGAAGCTCAAGCTGCGCTCGCGCATCACCTCGAGCATCCGTCGCTACCTCGACGACAACGGCTTCCTCGACGTGGAAACACCGATTCTGACTCGCGCCACCCCGGAAGGTGCGCGCGACTATCTGGTGCCGAGTCGTACCCACGCCGGCAGCTTCTTCGCCCTGCCGCAGTCGCCGCAGCTGTTCAAGCAACTGCTGATGGTCGCCGGCTTCGACCGCTACTACCAGATCGCCAAGTGCTTCCGCGATGAAGACCTGCGCGCTGATCGTCAGCCGGAATTTACCCAGATCGACATCGAGACCAGCTTCCTCGATGAAAAAGACATCATGGACATCACCGAGACCATGGTGCGCAACCTGTTCAAGGAAGTGCTGGATGTCGAGTTCGGCGAGTTGCCGCACATGACTCTGGCTGAAGCCATGCGTCGCTTCGGTTCGGACAAGCCGGACCTGCGTATCCCGCTGGAACTGGTTGATGTTGAAGATCAGCTCAAGGACGTCGAGTTCAAGGTGTTCGCCGGTCCAGCCAACGACCCGAAATGCCGCGTCACCGCGCTGCGCGTACCGGGCGGGGCGAGCATGCCGCGCAAGCAGATCGACGACTACACCAAGTTCGTCGGCATCTATGGTGCCAAGGGTCTGGCCTATATCAAGGTCAACGAGCGCGCTGCCGGCGTTGACGGTTTGCAGTCGCCGATCGTCAAGAACATCCCGCTGGACAACATCAATGTCATCCTCGACCGCGTGGGCGCTGTCGATGGCGATATCGTGTTCTTCGGTGCCGACAAGGCCAAGATCGTCAGCGAGGCCCTGGGCGCGCTGCGCATCAAGCTGGGTCATGACCTCAACCTGCTGACCTGCGAGTGGGCGCCGCTGTGGGTCGTTGATTTCCCGATGTTCGAGGAAAACGACGACGGCAGCCTGACCGCCATGCACCACCCGTTCACCTCGCCGAGCTGCAGCCCCGAGGAACTGGAGGCCAACCCGTCTGCCGCGCTGTCGCGCGCCTACGACATGGTGCTCAACGGTACCGAACTGGGTGGCGGCTCCATCCGTATTCATGACAAGGCCATGCAGCAGACCGTGTTCCGTGTGCTCGGCATCAGCGAAGAAGAGCAGCAGGAGAAGTTCGGCTTCCTGCTCGATGCGCTCAAGTACGGTGCACCGCCCCATGGCGGCCTGGCCTTCGGCCTGGATCGCCTGGTGATGTTGATGACCGGTGCCAGCTCGATCCGCGAAGTGATCGCCTTCCCGAAAACCCAGAGCGCAGCCTGCGTCATGACTCAGGCGCCGGGCGTCGTCGACAACAAGTCGCTGCGCGAGCTGCACATCCGCCTGCGCGAGCAAGCCAAGGCCGAATAAGCCTGCAAAAGAAGCCTGGTGATCCCAGGCTTCTTCGTTATGGGGTGGAGAGACTCAAGTGCTTACGCCCCGGCAATTGTGAAACCTTATAGATGGAGTGAGTTATGGCTGGTCATTCCAAATGGGCCAACATCAAGCACCGCAAGGGGCGTCAGGACGCCAAGCGCGGCAAGATCTTCACCAAGCTGATTCGTGAACTGACGGTCGCCGCCAAGCACGGCGGTCCGATCCCGGCGGACAACCCGCGTCTGCGTCTGGCGGTGGACAAGGCGCTGACCAACAACATGTCGCGTGACGTGATCGACCGCGCCATTGCCCGTGGTGCCGGCAACAACGAAGCCGACAATGTTGTCGAGTTCAGCTACGAAGGTTATGCACCGAGCGGCGTGGCGATCATCGTCGAGGTGATGACCGATAACCGCAATCGCACCGCCGCCGAAGTACGCCATGCCTTCACCAAATGCGGTGGCAACCTCGGCACCGACGGCTCGGTCGCCTACATGTTCGACCGCAAGGGGCAGATCAGCTTTGCGCCGGGTGTCGATGAAGATGCCCTGATGGAAGCGGCTCTGGAGGCCGGTGCCGACGATGTGGAAATGGGCGAGGACGGTTCGGGCCTGGTGTCGACCAGCTTCACCGAGTTCCATGCCGTCAACGAAGCACTTAGCGCCGCTGGTTTCAAAGCCGAGGAAGCGGAAATCGCCATGATCCCCTCGATCAGTGCGCCGATTGCCGACCTGGAAACTGCGCAGAAGGTGTTCAAGCTGATCGACATGCTCGAAGACCTGGATGACGTGCAGAACGTCTACCACAACGCCGAAGTCTCCGACGAGATCATGGAGCAGCTCGGCTGAAGCAGCTTGTCGCCCGGACGTAGGGTGGGACGGGCGGCGATCGGCTTTAGCCCACCATGGCAAACAACCCTGGTGGGCTGAAGCCCACCCTAAGCCCACCCTAAGTCCACCCTAAGTCCACCCTACGGCCGCCCTACGGTTTTCTCGGGTTCCACCGGTGCGTCACGAGTGACGGCGCATTAGGACCCCCGTATACTCGCTAACTGGATAAATAGACAGTTGCTGATATGACCCTGATTCTAGGCATCGACCCGGGTTCGCGTATTACCGGCTATGGCGTGGTGCGCGATACCGGGCGTGGTTGCGAGTACGTGGCCTCGGGCTGCATTCGTACCGGCAACGGGCCATTGGCCGAGCGGCTGCAGATCGTCTTTCGCGGCGTCAGCGAGGTTATTCGTACCCATGGGCCGGTGACCATGGGCATCGAGCAGGTGTTCATGGCGCGCAATGCCGACTCGGCGCTCAAACTTGGGCAGGCGCGTGGCGCCGCTATCGTCGCGGCGGTGGAGGCAGGGCTGGAGGTCAGCGAGTACACCGCGACCCAGGTCAAGCAGGCTGTGGTCGGTACCGGGGCGGCGGACAAGCAGCAGGTGCAGATGATGGTCATGCATCTGCTCAAGCTGGTGCAGAAACCGCAGATCGACGCTTCCGACGCATTGGGCATCGCCCTGTGCCATGCCCATCACCGACAGAGTCTCATTCCCCATGGGCTCGCCGGCGCCAAGCGGCGTGGCGGCCGTCTTCGTTTGTAATCGTATTAAAGGAAAGCAGTGGTGATCGGACGTTTGCGCGGCACCCTGGCGGAGAAGCAGCCGCCGCATTTGCTTCTGGATGTGAATGGCGTCGGTTATGAGCTGGAAGTGCCGATGACGACCCTTTATCGTCTGCCTGCGGTGGGCGAGCCGGTCACCCTGCACGCTCACCTGGTGGTGCGTGAAGATGCACACCTGCTGTATGGCTTCTTCGAAAAGCGTGAGCGTGAGCTGTTTCGCGAGTTGATTCGCCTCAATGGCGTTGGCCCCAAGCTGGCGCTGGCGCTGATGTCGGGTCTTGAGGTCGACGAGTTGGTGCGCTGCGTGCAGTCTCAGGACACGGCGGCCCTGGTCAAGGTCCCGGGTGTCGGCAAGAAAACCGCCGAGCGTCTGCTGGTCGAGCTCAAGGATCGCTTCAAGGCCTGGGAGTCGATACCGTCCATTGCGCCATTGATGGTTGAACCTCAACTGGCTCAGGCAGTCTCAAGCGCGGAGAATGACGCCGTCAGTGCCCTGATATCCCTTGGCTACAAGCCGCAGGAGGCCAGTCGAGCAGTTGCCGTGGTCAAGGAGGATGGTCTGAGCAGTGAAGATTTGATCCGACGCGCGCTGCGCGGCATGGCGTAGGGTGGATGACGCCTTTTTCATCCACCAGCTTTCTGGGGGGGAAATGCTGCGCGGTTTTCCATCCTGTATTGCAATTCAATGGACTCTTAGTGGAACCCCTCGATGATCGAAGCCGATCGCCTGATAACCTCCAGCCCGCGTGAGCGCGAAGAGCAGCAGGACCGAGCCATTCGTCCGCTGCGCCTGGCTGACTACATTGGTCAGCCAGTGGTGCGTGAGCAGATGGCGCTGTTCATCCAGGCTGCACGGGGCAGGGCGGAGGCGCTCGACCATACGCTGATCTTCGGTCCGCCAGGCCTGGGCAAGACTACCCTGGCCAATATCATCGCCCAGGAAATGGGCAGCTCAATCAAGAGCACCTCCGGTCCGGTGCTCGAGCGGCCGGGTGATCTGGCCGCGTTGCTGACCAATCTGGAAAGCGGCGATGTGCTGTTCATCGACGAGATTCACCGTCTTTCGCCGGTGGTCGAAGAGGTGCTGTATCCCGCGATGGAAGACTTCCAGCTCGACATCATGATCGGCGAAGGTCCAGCCGCGCGTTCGATCAAGCTGGATCTGCCGCCTTTCACCCTGGTCGGCGCCACCACCCGTGCCGGCATGCTGACCAACCCGCTGCGTGACCGTTTCGGCATCGTCCAGCGCTTGGAGTTCTACGGCATCGACGACCTGGCCACCATCGTCTCGCGCTCGGCTGGCATTCTCGGCCTGCCCATCGAGGCCAAGGGCGCCTTCGAGATTGCCCGTCGTGCCCGTGGCACCCCGCGTATCGCCAACCGACTGTTGCGCCGTGTGCGCGATTTTGCCGAAGTGCGCGGTAACGGGCAGATCTCCCAGGCCACTGCCGATCAGGCCCTGAATCTACTGGATGTCGACGAGCGTGGTTTCGACCATTCCGATCGTCGCCTGCTGCTGGCCATGATCGAGAAGTTCGATGGCGGTCCGGTCGGGCTCGATAGCCTGGCAGCGGCCATCGGCGAGGAGCGTCATACCATCGAGGACGTGCTCGAACCTTATCTGATTCAGCAGGGGTATATGATGCGCACCCCGCGCGGGCGTGTGGTCACTCGTCACGCCTACCTGCACTTCGGGTTGAACATTCCCAAACGCGCTGGCGAGCAGGCCGGTGGCGATCTTTTCTCGGCAGGTGACGAATGACGAAAAAATTGTTACCGGGCCGGATTGGCAAGCAGCAAGCCGGAGACTAGAGTATGCGCGCGCCAAACGAAGTGCAGCCGTTCAGCCACCGTTGCCGGGTCTACTACGAGGACACCGACGCGGGCGGCATCGTCTACTACGTCAACTACCTCAAATTCATGGAGCGGGCTCGCACCGAGCGTCTGCGTGAGCTGGGTTATGCCCAGTCGACGCTTGCTGGTGAGGGCCTGTTGTTCGTCGTGCATTCTGCCGAGGCGCGTTATCACGCGCCGGCGCGCCTGGATGACGAACTGGTGATCAGCGCCGATGTGATCGAATTGAACCGTGCCAGCCTGCGTTTTCGTCAACAGGTCAGGCGGGCTGCGGATGATGTGCTGCTCTGCGAAGGGCAGTTTCTGGTGGCCTGTGTGCGCGCCGACAACTTGAAACCCCGGGCCATTCCCGAGACCCTGCGACATGCGTTCGCCGGGACGCAGGCGCCGGGCTTAATTGCAGCAGGAGAGTAAGCGTGGAAGCTAACGCCGTTGACCATATGTCGATGTGGAGTCTGATCAGTAACGCCAGCTTCGTGGTTCAGCTGGTGATGCTGACCCTGGTGGCCGCTTCGGTCATTTCCTGGGTGATGATCTTCCAGCGCAGTAATTCGATTCGCGCCGCCAAGCGTGCCCTGGACAACTTCGAGGATCGCTTCTGGTCCGGTATCGATCTGTCCAAACTGTATCGCCAGGCGGGTAGCAACCCCGATCCGGATTCCGGTCTGGAACAGATCTTTCGTGCCGGCTTCAAGGAGTTCTCCCGCCTGCGTCAACAGCAGGGCGTTGACCCGGACGCGGTGATGGACGGTGTGGCGCGTGCCATGCGCGTGGCCATCTCCCGTGAGGAAGAGAAACTGGAAACCGCGCTGCCATTTCTCGCCACCGTTGGTTCGACCAGTCCGTACATCGGCCTGTTCGGTACCGTATGGGGCATCATGAACTCCTTCCGCGGTCTGGCTCAGGTGCAGCAAGCCACGCTTGCAACCGTGGCGCCGGGTATCGCCGAAGCGCTGATCGCTACCGCCATCGGCCTGTTCGCGGCGATTCCGGCGGTTATCGCCTACAACCGCTTCTCTGCCCGCAGCGAGATGCTGATCGGTCGTTACTACACCTTCGCCGACGAGTTCCAGGCCATCCTGCACCGCAAAGTGCACACCTCGGAAGACTAAGGCGAGCGAAGAGGACAGGTTTTAACCATGGCGAGAATTCGCAACAGACGCAAACCGGTTGCCGAGATGAACGTGGTGCCCTACATCGACGTGATGTTGGTGCTGCTGGTCATCTTCATGGTCACCGCGCCGATGCTCAATCAGGGTGTCAAGGTCGATCTGCCCAAGGTCAGCAGTGAAGCGCTGCCGCAGGACAACGATGCCCAGGTGTTGACCATCTCCATCAAGGCCGACAAGACCTACTACTGGAACATGGGCAGCGAGGTCGACGTCGACACCGAGCAGGAGCGCGCCTCGACCCTTGAGCAGATGACGCAGGCCGTGTCGGCGATCATTGCCGAGAACCGTCGTCAGGGTAAGCAGGTGCAGGTGTTCGTGCGTGGTGATCGCACGGTCGATTACGGCACCGTGATGTCGGCCATGGGCGGTCTGCAGCAGGCCGACGTGGGCAACGTCGGACTGATTACCGAGGCTCCCTGATGCAGCAAACCGAGCGTCCGCAATCGGAAAGCTACTTCTGGCCCGTGGTTTGGGCGGTGGGTCTGCATGTCCTGATGTTCGCCATGCTGTTCGTCAGCTTCGCCTTCACACCCGAACTGCCGCCGGCGCGCCCGGTGGTGCAGGCTACGCTGTATCAGTTGCAATCGCAGAGCCAGGCCACCACGCAGACCACGCAAAAGGTTGCGGGCGAGGCGCAGAAAACCTCGGCACCGCAATTCGAGACCGAACGCCTGGAGCAGAAGAAGGCTGAAGAGCAGAAGGTAGCTGCAGCCAAGAAAGCCGAGGAACAAAAGCAGGCTGAAGAGGCTCGAAAGGCCGAAGCGGCGAAGAAAGCCGAGGCCGAGAAGGCCGCCGAACAGAAACGTCAGGCGGATATCGCCAAGAAGCGTGCCGAGGACGAAGCGAAGAAGAAAGCCGCTGAAGAGGCCAAGAAAAAGGCCGCTGCAGAAGAGGCGAAGAAAAAAGCGGCAGCCGCCGAGGCTGCGAAGAAGAAAGCCGCCGAGGACGCCAAGCGCAAGGCCGAAGATGCACGGCGCAAGGCCGCCGAGGATCAGAAGGCAGCAGCGCTGGCTGAGCTGCTGTCTGACAACGTGCAGAACCAGCAGGCCCTGGCCGAGACGCATGGCGACCAGGTGGCCGGCAACCTTGATGACCTGATCATCAAGCTGATTACCGAAAACTGGCAGCGACCGATGTCGGCGCGCCGTGGCATGAGCGTCGAGCTGCTGATTCAGATGCTGCCCGACGGCACCGTGACCAACGCCAGCGTGTCGCGCTCCAGTGGCGATGCGCCGTTCGACAACTCGGCCGTTGCAGCTGTACGTAACGTCGGGCGTATTCCCGAGATGCAACAATTGGATCGCGCTACCTTCGACCGTATGTACAGGCAGCGTCGCGTCATTTTCAAACCGGAGGATTGAGCTCTGTGAATACCCTGATTCGTATCGCCCTGCTGGGGCTGGTCATGCTGGTCGGTAGCGTCCAGGCGGCCGACCCGCTGGTGATTTCCCAAGGCGCTGACCGTGCCACGCCCATCGCCGTCGTGCCCTTTGGCTGGCAAGGCGGTTCGGTACTGCCTGAAGACATGTCGCAGATCATTGGCAACGATCTGCGCAACTCCGGCTACTTCGAGCCGATCCCGCGGCAAAACATGATCAGCCTGCCGACCCAGGCCAGCGAAGTCATCTACCGTGACTGGAAAGCGCTCGGTGCCCAGTACGTGCTGGTGGGCAACATCGTGCCCAACGGCGGTCGTCTGCAGGTGCAGTACGCACTGTTCAACGTCAACACCGAGCAGCAGGTCATGACCGGCAATGTCGGCGGTGGCACCGATCAGCTGCGTGACATGGCTCACCATATCGCCGACCAGTCGTTCGAGAAGCTCACCGGCGTCAAGGGGGCATTCTCCACGCGCCTGCTCTATGTCACTGCCGAGCGCATGGGGACCAACAATACCCGTTACACCCTGCAGCGTTCCGACTACGACGGTGCCCGTGCGGTGACCCTGCTGCAATCGCGCGAGCCGATCTTGTCGCCGTCGTTCGCGCCGGATGGCCGTCGCATCACCTACGTGTCGTTCGAGCAACGTCGCCCACGCATCTTCGTGCAGCACATCGATACCGGTCGCCGCGAGCAGATCACCAACTTCGAAGGCCTCAACGGCGCTCCGGCCTGGTCGCCGGATGGCAACCGCCTGGCCTTCGTGCTGTCCAAGGACGGCAATCCGGAAATCTATGTGATGGATATGGGCAGCCGGCAGATGCGCCGCGTCACCAACCATTACGCGATCGATACCGAACCCTTCTGGGGCAAGGATGGTCAGACCCTTTACTTCACCTCGGATCGTGCGGGTAAGCCGCAGATCTACAAGACCAACATCAATAGCGGGGCAGTGGAGCGAGTGACCTTCGTCGGTAACTACAACGCCAACCCGAAATTGTCGGCGGATGAAAAGACCCTGGTGATGATCCATCGTCAGGATGGTTTTACCGTGTTCAAGGTGGCTGCGCAGGACCTGGAAACCAACCGTTTGCGTATTCTTTCAGACACAAGTTTGGATGAGTCGCCCACTGTTGCGCCCAATGGCGCCATGCTAATCTACGCCACCCGCCAGCAGGGCCGGGGAGTCTTGATGTTAGCGTCCACCAATGGACGTGTGAGGCTCCCTCTTCCTACCGCTCAAGGCGAAGTTCGAGAGCCTTCTTGGTCCCCTTACCTGAACTGATGCGGCGTTACACCTTTATTGCTTAACACAACTGGGGTTCATTAGGAGTTACATGATGGAAATGCTGAAATTCGGTAAGTTCGCTGCACTGTCCCTGGCTCTCGCCGTTGCCGTAGGTTGCTCCTCCAAAGGCGGCGACGCTGCTGGTGAAGGTGCTGTTGACCCGAATGCTGGTTACGGTGCCAACACTGGCGCTGTTGATAGCAGCCTGAGCGAAGAAGCTGCTCTGCGCGCTATCACCACCTTCTACTTCGAGTACGACAGCTCCGACCTGAAGGCCGAAGCCATGCGCGCTCTGGACGTACACGCCAAGGACCTGAAAGGCAACGGCGCTCGCGTCGTTCTGGAAGGCCACGCTGACGAGCGCGGTACCCGCGAGTACAACATGGCTCTGGGCGAGCGTCGTGCCAAGGCCGTTCAGCGTTACCTGGTTCTGCAAGGCGTTTCCCCGGCTCAGCTGGAGCTGGTTTCCTACGGCGAAGAGCGTCCGGTTGCCACTGGCAACGACGAGCAGTCCTGGGCTCAGAACCGTCGTGTAGAGCTGCGTAAGTAAGCTGCCATGCGAGATTGCCGCCGTATCCTGACCCTTCTGACACTCGCCTTGCCGCTCGCGGCAATGGCGGAGGTTCCCGTACTGGAAAGCAGCTCCATGCAACAGGGCAGCAGCTATCCACCGGCGGGTTATGGTACGGCCGGTGCCTCTGCCGGAGCGGGTGCGCAAGCACCCGCTTCTGCGCAGGGTATGCTGTTCAACCAGCTCGAGCAGATGCAGCAGGAAATTGCGCAACTGCGTGGCATGGTCGAGGAGCAGCAAAATGAAATCCAGCGCCTCAAGCAGGAAGGCCTGGAGCGTTACCAGGATCTGGATCAACGCATTTCTTCCGGTGTTGCTGCCGGTGGAGCTCCTGCACAGAATTCAGCCGATGGCGCGGTAAACGCCAATGGCACCCCGACGCCCCCTGCAGCGCAGCAGCAGGCCAGCGCGGAGCCGGGTGATCCGGCCAAGGAAAAACTCTATTACGACGCCGCCTTCGACCTGATCAAGGCCAAGGATTTCGACAAGGCCTCGCAGGCATTTGCTGCCTTTCTCAATCGCTATCCCAACAGCCAGTACGCAGGCAACGCGCAGTATTGGTTGGGCGAAGTGAATCTGGCCAAGGGCGACCTGCAAGCAGCCGGCCAGGCCTTCGCCAAGGTCAGCCAGGCCTATCCGAGCCACGCCAAGGTGCCGGATTCACTGTTCAAACTGGCCGACGTCGAACGTCGCCTGGGTCACAACGACAAGGCCCGTGGCATCCTTCAGCAAGTCATCGCGCAGTACCCGGGTAGCTCGGCCGCTCAACTGGCCCAGCGTGATCTGCAGCGGCTGTAAGTCGAAAGTTGACGAAAAACCCGCGCCCGTCGCGGGTTTTTCTTATCTGGCCTCGCGTGATCCATTAGAATGCGCGGCGGCCCAGGTGGCAGGGTTTCAGCTCGGCTGATGTCCTTGTCGCCGTGCCTTGTCGAATGTCGGCCGCTGCCGGCGTTCCTGTCTTTCCACGCAACGGAGGCGGATGGCCTGTTTCGTCATCACGCTCGTGGCTACCATGCAAGAAACCCTGCGCATCACCGAGATTTTCTACTCGTTGCAGGGGGAGACGCGTACCGCTGGCTTGCCAACGGTATTCGTGCGCCTTACCGGCTGTCCCCTGCGCTGTCAGTACTGTGACACCGCCTATGCCTTCAGTGGCGGCGAGATCGTCACGTTGGACAGTATCCTCGATCAAGTGGCTGCTTATTGCCCGCGTTACGTCTGCGTCACCGGTGGTGAGCCGCTGGCTCAGCCCAACTGCATTGCCTTGCTCACGCGCCTGTGCGACGCCGGCTACGAGGTATCGCTGGAAACCAGTGGCGCGCTCGATGTCTCTGCGGTCGATCCCCGGGTCAGCAAGGTGCTGGATCTGAAGACGCCTGGCTCTGCCGAAGTGCAGCGCAACCGCTACGAGAACATCCAGTGGCTGACATGCAACGATCAGGTCAAGTTCGTCATCTGCTCACGCGAGGACTACGACTGGGCGGTATCCAAGCTGATCGAGTACGACCTGTCCAGCCGAGCCGGCGAAGTACTGTTCTCGCCCAGTCACAAACAGGTCGATGCGCGTGCGCTGGCCGACTGGATCGTGACCGATAACCTGCCAGTACGCCTGCAGTTGCAGCTGCACAAGATTCTCTGGAACGATGAGCCGGGACACTGAACATGAACGACAAGAAAGCAGTCATCCTCCTTTCCGGCGGCCTGGACTCGGCCACCGTGGTGGTCATGGCCAAGGCCGAGGGCTACAGCTGCTACAGCATGAGTTTCGATTACGGGCAGCGTCATCGCGCCGAGTTGCAGGCAGCCGAGCGTGTGGCGCGGCAGTTGGGTGTAGTCGAGCACAAGGTGATCGGCCTGAACCTCAATGGCATCGGTGGCTCGGCGTTGACCGACAGCAGCATCGCCGTGCCGGAGTCCCCGACCGAGGGCATTCCTGCGACCTATGTGCCGGCGCGCAATACTGTGTTTCTGGCGCTCGCGTTGGGCTGGGCCGAGGTGCTCGGGGCGCGCGAGATCTTCATTGGCGTCAACGCAGTGGATTACTCGGGCTACCCGGATTGCCGCCCCGAGTTCGTCGACGCCTTCGAGCGTATGGCCAACCTGGCGACCAAGGCGGGTGTGGAGGGGCAGGGCTTTGTCATTCGCGCGCCGCTGCAGCAGCTGAGCAAGGGTGAGATCATCCAGGCTGGTATGCGCCTGGGGGTGGATTATGCGCTCACGGTCTCCTGCTACCAGGCCGATGATGATGGCCGCGCCTGTGGCAAGTGTGACAGCTGCCGCCTGCGTGCAGCTGGTTTCGCCGCCGCCGGTGTGCCGGATGTAACGCGCTACTTCTGAAAAAGTTTTCGCGAAGTGTTGATTTCCTGAATTAAATCAGTATCATGCGCCTCGCGTTGGGTCGTTAGCTCAGTTGGTAGAGCAGTTGGCTTTTAACCAATTGGTCGTAGGTTCGAATCCTACACGACCCACCAGATCGCAAAAGCCAGTCGTGAGACTGGCTTTTTTTTGCTCTCGGAAAAGCCCTCTGGCCGATGCCGTACCGCCTGTGGCGATGGGCAACCAGGGGGGTATACTCGCAGCTCGCTCAAGAGCGCCGCAGGTTCGATGATATGACGCAGATTTCCGAACGCCTTCTGGTTCAGGCCCACCTCGATGCCAAACAGCCCAAGCCGCTGACCGCCGAGGAAGAGGCCTTCTATCGCCGTGAAATCGCCGCCGAGCTGAAGAAGCAGAACGCGGTGCTGGTGGCGCACTATTACTGCGATCCGGTCATCCAGGCGTTGGCCGAGGAAACCGGTGGCTGCGTTTCCGACTCCCTGGAAATGGCCCGCTTTGGCAATCAGCACCCGGCGCAGACCGTGGTGGTTGCCGGGGTCAAGTTCATGGGCGAGACGGCGAAGATCCTCAACCCGGAAAAGCGCGTGTTGATGCCCACTCTGGAGGCGACCTGCTCGCTCGACCTGGGCTGTCCGGTGGACGAATTCTCGGCCTTTTGCGATCAGCACCCGGAGCGTACCGTGGTTGTTTACGCCAACACGTCGGCGGCGGTGAAGGCGCGTGCTGACTGGGTGGTGACGTCCAGCTGCGCGCTGGAAATCGTCGAGAGCCTGATGGACAACGGTGAAACCATCATCTGGGCGCCGGACAAGCATCTGGGCAACTACATTCAGCGCGAGACCGGTGCCGATATGCTGCTGTGGGATGGCGCCTGCATCGTGCACGAGGAGTTCAAGTCCAAACAGCTGTTGGACATGAAGGCGCTGTATCCGGACGCCGCCATTCTGGTGCACCCGGAATCGCCGCAGAATGTGGTTGAGCTGGCCGATGCGGTGGGCTCCACCAGCCAGTTGATCAAGGCGGCGCAGACCCTGCCGAACTCCACCTTCATCGTCGCCACCGACCGTGGCATCTTTTACAAGATGCAGCAGCTGTGCCCGGACAAGACCTTCATCGAGGCGCCAACCGCCGGCAATGGTGCGGCTTGCCGCAGCTGCGCGCACTGCCCGTGGATGGCGATGAATACACTGGAGCGCGTGCTGACCGGCTTGCGTCAGGGCTCTGGCGAAATTCACGTCGACCCGGCGTTGATTCCCAAGGCGATCAAGCCGCTCAAGCGCATGCTCGACTTCACCCAGGCGGCGCGGCTGAAGGTCGCCGGCAACGCCTGACTGACAATAGTCAAAACAAAGCCCAGCCAATGCTGGGCTTCTTGCTTTACGTAGCCCGGATGCAATCCGGGAAGGGCGAGCGGCCAATACCCCCGGATTGCATCCGGGCTACGTCTGCTACGTTAGCTCACCCAGCTTTCCGGCTCGTTGACCACATCGAGTAGTGCGCGCAGGCGGCCGTAGTCGCGCCCGTTGAAAACGAACGCCAGGCGGGTCAGGTGGCACAGTTCCGGTTCGTCGCGCTCCTGCTCGCAATGGGGTTGCTGGGTGAAGCCGCCCTCTTTGCACAGGCTGGCGAAGTCGCTGTCCAACTTGGCCAGAGCAGCCTCGTTGAGCGGATGATTGAGGCGGATCACGAAGCGATCCTTGAGCCAGCGGCTGGAGTGGAAGTTGCGGTAGAACCGGGCTATTTCCTCCACCGCCTCTTCGGCGCTGTAAACCAGGTGCATCAGGTTGAGGTCGGTGGGCAGGATATAGCCGTTGTCACCAAGCTGACGACGGATGAAGCCCAAGGCATCCTCCCAGTAGCTGCCGCCTGGTTGATCGAGCAGTACCACGGGCACCAGTGGGCTTTTGCCGGTCTGGATCAGGGTCAGTACTTCCAATGCTTCGTCGAGGGTGCCGAAGCCGCCGGGGCACAGCACCAGGCCATCGGCCTCCTTGACGAAAAACAGTTTGCGCAGAAAGAAGAAGTGGAACGACAGCAGGTGGTTGCTGCCCCGCACCGTGGAGTTGGCCGTCTGCTCGAAGGGCAGGGTGATATTGAACCCCAGGCTGTTGTCCACCCCGGCACCTTCATGCGCAGCGGCCATGATGCCGCCGCCAGCGCCGGTGACTACCATCAGGTCACGGTGCGCCAGCCGTGCGCCGAGCTCGCGAGCCTGTTGGTACAGGGGATGGTCGGCAGGGGTGCGTGCCGAGCCGAATACCGTCACCTTGCGCCGCCGTTTCAGCTGTTCGAGTACGCCGAAGGCATTTTCCATCTCACGCAGGGTCTGCAGCATGATCTTGGCGTCCCAGCGGTTGCGATCCGCCTGAGCCATATGGAGCACGGTGCCGAGCATTTCACGGTACAGCTGCAGGTTCGGGCTGTTCCCTGGGGCTGCCAGCGCCACCAGCTCGTCCACCTTGCTGGTAAGGTCGACTTCGCTGGTTTGCACATGGCGGGACAGATAGTCGTCGGCTTCGTAAGGCATGAGGGCTCTCCTGTTCTGAGCCGGGCGGGCGGCTGATGCTGCTCACGCTCGGGCCGGTTTCTTGATTATGGAGTTTCATGGAGCTTGCCACAGCCAGGTTGCCGTTTCGCTGTCCCCTTTTCGTAAGCGCCGGTTACAGGGCGATCTGTTCACCCGGTTCGGGAATGTTGGCGATCCAGTTCAGGCGCTCGCGCAGAGCGGCTTGCAGGGCCTGCATCTTTTCCAGTTCGCCATGCACCAGGTAAAGCTCTGGGTGATGCTCGAACCGACTGGCCCATTCGAGCAACTGCGATTGCCCGGCATGCGCGGAGAAACCGCCCAGGGTATGCACCTTGGCCTTCACCGCGATGCGCTGGTGCAACACCTTGACCGTTTCGGCCCCGTCGACGATCAGGCGACCCAGCGTGCCCCTGGCCTGGAAACCGGGGAACACCAGGTGACAGTTCTCGCGCCAGAGGTTGTGCTTGAAGTGATGGACGATACGCCCGCCATTGCACATGCCGGCACCGGCGATGATGATCGCGCCGCTCTTGATCCGGTTGATCGCCATCGATTCTTCGGCTGTCGGTGTGCAGCGCAGGATCGGTAACCAGTCCTCGATGCGCTTGACGCCCTTGGCGGCCAGCGCCGCGCGATCTGTGGCCGCGAACTGGTCATGGAAGCGGCTGTAAATGGCGTTGGCGCGGATCGCCATGGGGCTGTCGAGGAACACGGCCTGCTGCGGCAGGCGGCCTTCCTGATAGAAGCGGCCGAGGTAGTAGATCAGGTCCTGCGTGCGGCCGACGGCGAACGACGGGATCAGCACGTTGCCACCTTCCTTGTGAGCCTGCTGAAGAATGTCTGCCAGCTCTTCTAGGGTTTCGTTGCTGGTGCGATGGTCGCGGTCGCCGTAGGTCGACTCCATCAGCAGCACGTCCGCCTGGTTCAGCTGTGTCGGCGCCTGCATCAGCGGTGAGCAGGTGTTGCCCAGGTCGCCGGAGAACACCAGGTGACGTCGCAGGTGGTGATCCTCTACCTGCATCTCGACGATGGCCGAGCCGAGGATGTGGCCTGCATTGTGGAAGGTGACATGCACGCCCTTGGCTACCTCGACCGCTGCGCCATAGGCATGCGCGTGGCGCTGGCTGAGCGCCTGCTCGGCATTGGCGATGGTGTAGAGCGGCTTGACCGCTGGCTTGCCCTGGCGTGCGCGCCAGCGGTTTTCCCATTCGGCGTCCTTCTCCTGGAGGAAGGCCGAATCCATCAGCATCAGCTCGAGCAGTTCGCAACTGGCTTCAGTGGCGTGGATCGGGCCGCGATAGCCCTCGGCGACCAGGCGCGGCAACAGCCCGCTGTGATCGAGGTGGGCGTGGGAGACCACCACCGCATCCAGGCTGCTCGGATCGAAAGAAAACGCACTGCGGTTCAGATCTTCTTCCTGGCGGCGTCCCTGATGCATGCCGCATTCGAGCAGCACCTTGGCGCCATCGCGGCTTTCCACCAGGTAGCAGGAGCCGGTGACCTGTTGAATCGCACCGAGAAAAGTGAGCAAGGCCATGGTTTGTTCCTTGTCGTGATGATGAAGCGAGTCTGCCGCTTCGAACCGGAGCGGGTCTTGATGCAGGTCAGCGGGTGCTTCGTAGCGATACCTAAACTGCAGGTAAGCATTCAGGAGAGCACTCATGACCCAGCTATTGCCCGACGCCGCCACCTTGGCTCGGCACGCCCAGCAATATCCCGACTTTGCCCGCTGGCAAGTTGGCCACGGACCTGTCCAGCATAGCCCGCAGACCCGCGCCGCCGTCTTTCGTCTGGCCCATCAACTGGTGCAGAGCGGTTTGCAGCCCGACCTGCCGAGCGTCTACCGCCTGTTGCGCGCGCTGGACTCGCTGACGGCAGCCGGCCTCTGGTTGGTGGTACACATGACTTATGCCCAGCGCGTTCGGCTCGATGGCCAGCCGCTGCAGGCCGATGATTTCAAGCCCGTGCCCGAAGGGCATACCGGCGGCGCGCTG
This sequence comes from Pseudomonas sp. EggHat1, assembly GCF_014892995.1. Taxonomy (NCBI): domain Bacteria; kingdom Pseudomonadati; phylum Pseudomonadota; class Gammaproteobacteria; order Pseudomonadales; family Pseudomonadaceae; genus Pseudomonas; species Pseudomonas sp. EggHat1. The sequence continues at coordinate 108,597 of NZ_JACKQK010000009.1, read as the reverse complement.
AACATGGTGCCGGCCTATGCCGGCTACCTGGCGCTCAACGCTCTGACGGGTGAGACGCGTGGCTGGTTGATGGGCCAAGGCCATTGCGTGGCGGCGATCGAGGCGCTGAACCTGCTGACCGGCAACCAGCATCCCGAGCAGGCCGCCCGTTACGCGTGTGACGAGACGGGCATGAGTCGCCTGGCGGCGGACTTCTACAGTTACGCCCAGACTGCGGACGGCAGCCCTGGCGTGCCGTTGGGCAGTCATGTCAATCCGCACACCGCCGGCGGTATCGCCGAAGGCGGATACCTCGGGTTCGCTGAGTTGCAGTACGCACATCTGCCATTGCCAGGGGAGAAACTGGTGGCGTTCCTGTCCGATGGCGCCGCCGAAGAGCAGCGTGGCAGCGACTGGATGCCACGCTGGTGGCGTGCCGAGGATTGTGGCGTGGCGCTACCGGTGATGATCGCCAACGGCCGGCGTATCGAGCAGCGTACCGAGTTGGGCACGCTGGAAGGGCTGGAAGGCTTTCGCCGACATCTGCGTGGCTGTGGTTTCGACCCGGTGACCTTCGATGGGCGCGATCCGGCAGCCTTCGTCTGTGCGCTATGGGAGATGGAGCAGCGCCTGGCGCACCGGGTTAATGAGCTGAACAACGAGTTGATCGGTTATCCCTTGCCCATGCCCTACGGCATTGCCGAAACCACCAAGGGTTATGGCTTCCATGGCGCTGGCAGCAACGCCGCTCATAACCTGCCGCTACCGGCCAGCCCGGCGCAGGATGAGCACGCGCGTGAGCTGTTCAACCAGCATGCTGCGGCCTTGTGGGTGGAGCCGCAGGCATTGTCCGAGGCCTGTAGCCTGTTTGCATTGCGTGCAGGGCGGGTGCGGGAGCGTGACAATCCATTGGCTCGGCGTCAGCCAGCGCTGCCAGTGCAGCCGGAGTTGCACTTTCATGATCGGCCCTGTTCGCCCATGACTGCACTGGATCGTTATTTCGTCGATCTGGTGCGCGCCAACCCGCAGTTGCGGCCGCGTGTCGGTAACCCGGACGAACTGGCCAGCAACCGTCTGGGCGGTGTGCTGGCAGCGCTCAAGCACCGCGTCAGCCAGCCTGAGAACGAACTGGAGTCGCTGCACGGTGCGGTGATCACCGCGCTCAACGAGGAGGCTGTGGTCTCTGCCTGTCTGGCCAATCAGGGTGGCCTGAATCTGGTGGCCAGTTACGAGGCGTTTTGCGTGAAGATGCTCGGTGCCGTGCGCCAGAGTCTGATCTTCGCCCGCCAGCAGAAAGAGGCGGGACGTCCAGCCGGCTGGCTGGGCTGGCCGCTGGTGGCCACTTCGCACACCTGGGAGAACGGCAAGAACCAGCAGTCGCATCAGGACGCTACCTTCTGCGAGGCGCTGCTGGGCGAGATGCACGATGTCATGCGTGTGCTGTTTCCGGCCGACCACAATTCGCTACTGGCCCTGCTGCCTGGCATCTACCAGGAGCGCGGCCGGCTCGCTTGCCTGGTGGTGGCCAAACTTGAACAACCCTGCAGCTTCACCGTCGAACAGGCGCAGCAACTGGCCCGTGAGGGGGCATTGCTGGTCGACGCCGAAGGCGATGGCGAACCGGTGCTGCTGATTGCAAGCGGCAGCTATCAGCTGCACGAGATGCGTCGCGCCGCCGTTCGTCTGAGCGAGCAGGGTGTGGCCTGGCGTCTGATTTACTTGCAGGAACCAGGGCGCTTTCGTATGCCGCGTGATGCCTGGGAGGCGTCGAGTGTGGCCAGCACCGCTCAGCGTGAGGCGCTGTTCCCGATTGCCTGTCGGCGGCGCGTGTTGCTCGGCCACATGCGCCCGGAAGTGGCCTTGGGGCATCTGTCGACGGTGCTGGGCGATGCTGCTACGTGTCGTGCGCTTGGTTATCGCAACCGTGGCGGCACTTTCGACGAAGCCGGCATGCTGTTCGCCAATGGCTGTACCTGGGCGCATGTCCTGCAAAGCGTCGCCGAGGTGCTCGGCGTATCGATCGATGCCTGGCTTACGCCTGAGGAACGTGCGGCTCTGGCAGGCAGGGGGAGTCCTCGCTCCCTGCGCTGAGCCTGCTGACTGGGTCAATGGTAAGGGAGAGGCAGGTATGCCCAAGTTGATTCTGGAGATCGAAACGGACCTCTATCGCCTGCTGCAGCAGGCAGCGCTAATCAATCGACTGAGTCTGGAGGATGAATGTCGACGTCGCCTCGAGGGCGGTGTACGACGTTCGCGCTATATGGAAGCCTTGCTCGCCGAGCTACGCGCCGATGAGGCGCAGCGCCGAGCGGAACGGGACTGACGGCAGCCCTGGGTCAGAGGCCGCAGTCGCTCTTGTCGAACACTTCGACGGTAACCGGGCGGTTGCTGCGGTACTCACTGAACTGGTAGCGCAGCTGTGCGCCCTGGGCCAACAGGTTGCGATAGCCCGGATTGCGGCAGACGCTGGCGGCCAGTTGCGCGCGCACGGTATCGGGGTTGCCGCGCATCTGCGCTGCATGCGCTTCACGCACGCTGAGGTGGTTGATCAGCGTGTGGCCTTCCACGGTGTAGCCCTGATCGAGAATGTCTTCATTGATCGCTCGCGGCGTGCCCTCGCTGCTTTGCCGGGCGACCTGCTCCAGGGTGCGAGTCAGTTCCATCTCCTTAAGCGAGGCTGCCTGGGCAGTGGGAAGCATCAGGCTGAGCGCGAGAGCGGGGAGGATGTAACGCAGCATGTCATGTGACTCCTGAAAGCGTGGACGAGGGTTGGACAGGGCCTCGCAGCGAATGTTCGCGCCGCTGGCCATTTGCCCGCCTGAAACTAAGTGTTACTGATGGGGACATGCTGGCCTGTGGCCGCCGCCCGTCACCACGACCAAAGGCCGGGGATCATCGGCCAAACCTGCACGTCACAGGCATTGAGCCGCCGTCGCAGTCGGACGTCGCCAGTACAGACCTGCCTGAAGTCTGCCGCTGGTGCAGGAAGGACTGCGCGGTGTTCAAGCAGCGTGCAGGAGAATAACAATGACAATGCTCTTTCGGCGCTGGCCATCGCGGGTGATGGTCGGCAGTTTACTGGTTTTGCCCGTTGCGCAGGTGCAGGCATCCGGTTATCACTTTGGTTCGCAATCGGTAGCGGCGCAGGGTTCGGCGCATGCCAACGCTGCCGAGGCGGCCGACCCTTCGACCATTTTCTACAACCCCGCTGGCCTGGCTCGCCTCAAGGGCACCCAGGTGAGCTCAGGCCTGAGCATCCTGCTGCCGGACGGCGATTACAAGGACAAGGGCAGTCGCGACGTGTTCGGCAATCCGGTATCGGGAGATGCTGGCGAATTCCTGCCTGATGCCGCCGCTGCGCCCAACTTCTATTTTTCCCATGAGATCAACGACCGAGTGACGGTCGGCCTGGGCATCTTCACCCCGTTCGGCGCGAAGCTCGACTACAAGGAAGACTGGGCCGGGCGCTACGGCATTCAGTCGGCCAGCCTGGAGACGGTGACCTTCAATCCGAGCATTGCCTTTCGCTTCAACGAACACCACAGCATTGGCTTCGGTGTGTCGGCGCAATACATCAAGTCGGTGCAGCGCGGTGCGGCGGATGTCAAAGGCGCGTCGCGGCAATTGGCTGGGCAGTTCGTCACTGCCAATCAGGAGCTGACCGAGCTGGCCGCATCACCGCTTGGTCAGTTTGCCATTCCCTTGCTCTACGGCATCGATGTGCCCGGTGAGATCAGTAGTTGCGACGGTCAGGCCGATGACGCTTTCGTCGACTGTGTGGCGAAGAACTTCGCCGACAACGTCGAGGGCGACGGTTACTTCCGGGTCAAGGGCGATGACTGGGGGTTTGGCTGGAATATCGGCTACCTGTGGGAGCCGACCGAAGCGACGCGCTTTGGCGTGTCCTATCGTTCCAATATTCGCCACACCCTTGAAGGCGAGACAAAATGGAGCTTCGCCGGCGTGTCCGGCAGCGTGCCTTCACCCGATACCGATTTGAGCGGTGGCATCGATCTTGGCATCATCACCTTGCCGCCAGCCGATGCATTGGGGCAGGTGCTGGACCCGGACAACTGGGTCAATCCCGGCAATTTCGCCGGCTCCAGGCTGCACCCCAACTCCAAGGCCAAGACCGCCATCGATACACCGGAGATGCTCTCCTTCAACGCCTTCCATCAGCTCAACGACAAGATGGCGCTCATGGCGGATCTGACCTTCACTCGCCATTCGCGGCTCGACGAGGTGCGCATCGGTATCGATCAGGTGGCTGGCTATCCTTACTTCAATGGCGTTACCGAGGGCGACCTGAGCGTCAAGCAGGACTGGAAGGACAGCTACAAGATCTCTCTGGGCATGAACTACCAGTACAGTGATGATCTGCTGCTGCGTACCGGCGTTGCTTACGACCGCTCTCCCGTCAACTCGCCGCAGCTACGCCATCCGGCCTTTCCTGATGCGGATCGCTACTGGCTTTCGCTCGGCGCCAACTACAAGGTGATGCGCGATACCTCGCTGGATTTCGCCTACAGCTACGTGCAGTTCTCCAGCGGCAAGATGGACTACCAGGACGGCTGCTCCCCGGCCGGCTGGGTGCCAGGTGCCGGCGGGCTGTATCAGGACAGTGGAGTGCGCTGCACCGGCAATGGTGGCAACTACACCGGTGAGTACAACACCCACATCCACTTCATCGGTCTGGCCTTGAACCACAGCTTCTGAGCCATCTGAGTGACGAACGGGGGTGCTAGAATCGCCCCCCCGTTCGCTGTCGTTACCGCCATGACCCATCCAGCCCCACATGCCGTCGCCCGCCTGCGCACAGAGCGCCTGGCGCGCAGCGTCAAACCCTTCATCGCCCGTGGCTCGCGTGCCGAGCGCTGCCCGCAATGCCGGGTGCAACCGACCCATTGCCTGTGCGCCTGGCGCCCGCAGGTCCAGGCTAATGCCGCCATGTGTCTGGTGATGCATGACATCGAGGCGCTGAAACCGAGCAATACCGGCTGGTTGATTGCCGACGTGGTACCGCAAACCCACGCCTTCGGCTGGACGCGCACTGCTGTCGATCCGGCGCTGCTGGAGCTCTTGGCCGATCCGCAGTGGCAGCCTTATCTGGTTTTTCCCGGCGAGTACGTGGCGCCGCAGCGCGTGGTGGAGGAGGTGGCGCTGGCGCCCGGCAAGCGGCCGTTGTTCGTGCTGCTGGATGCCACCTGGACCGAGGCGCGCAAGATGTTTCGCAAGAGCCCGTATCTGGACGCACTGCCGGTGCTGAGCCTGACGCCAGCGCAGCTATCGCGCTATCGACTGCGCCGCTCTACCCGCGGCGAGCACCTGTGCACCGCCGAGGTGGCTGCCATGTGCCTGGAGTTGGCTGGTGACCTGCGCGCCAGCGAGGCGCTGGACGATTATCTCGACGTTTTCAGCCAACATTATCTGGCGGCCAAACGGCGTTTGCCGCTGGATCTCAACGATCCTTTGCATCAGCGTTTGCAGGCGTACCGCTGAGTTCGAGCGGCAGAGGCTTCGGCCATAGCTGGGCCAACAGCATGCCGGCGAACATCAGCGCGCAGCCGAGATAGCCGCGCAGTTGCAGCATTTCACCGAGCAGCAGGGCACCGGCGATAGCGGCGAATACAGCCTCCAGCGAGAGGATGATCGCCGCATGCGAGGCGATGGCGTGCTGCTGGGCGATGACCTGCAAGGTAAAGCCGATCGCCACGCCGAAAATACCGCCATAGAGGATGGCTGGGCCTGCTTTGAATATGCCCTCCAGCGTTGCCGTCTCGAACACCAGGGCCAGTGTCAGGCTGATCACAGCGCAGGTGGCGAACTGGATCAGTGCCAGACGCAGCGGGTCGTGGCGGCTGGCGAAAAACCCCACCAACAGCACGTGGATACCCCAGACGAAGGCGCCAGCCAGCTGCAACCAGTCGCCGGATGCCACGGTGAAGCCTTCGCCGACGCTGAGCAGGAACATGCCGACTACCGCCAGGCTGGCGCCCAGCCAGATGCCCAGGCTGCTTTTCTGGCCGATGAACAAACCGAGCAGCGGTACCACGATCACATACAAGCCGGTGATGAAGCCGGAGTTGGTCACGGTGGTGAACATCAGGCCAACTTGCTGCAAGTTGATACCGATCGCCAGAGCCAGACCCATGATGGCGCCGCCCAGCAGCAGCCCGCGACTCGGTGCCGGCCTGGGTTGTTGGCTGCGTCGCTGTATCAGGATGATCACCGGGATCAGCACCAGGCTGGCGAGGACGAAGCGCAGGCCGGAATAAAGGAAGGGGCCGATGTTTTCCATACCCAGTTGCTGGGCGACGAACACGCTTCCCCATATCATCGCGGTAATCAGCATCAACAGGTCGGCGCGCAGGGCTTGGCTTCGCATTGGAGCGTCTCGGCGGTAAAGCTGCGCATCCTGCCGCAAAGCATTGAGCTTGACCACCCCGCCACAGCTCGGCATGCTGAGCGCCGCCGTCGGTCCGAGTGGGGAGTCTGTGATGCTGGATGTGCAGTCTTGAACGGATCTTCAGGCGAAAAGCACTGCCATACTCACCTCAGTGCCACTCATAACAAGAACAGGATCTGCCAATGGCCGCCTACGAAATCCTGATTGCCGACGACCATCCGCTGTTTCGCAGCGCACTGCAACAAGCACTGACCCTGGGGCTGGGGCCTGAAGTGCGACTGGTAGAGGCTGCCAGCATCGCCGAACTCGAAGGCCACCTGGCCGCCAAGAGCGACTGGGACCTGGTCCTGCTCGACCTCAATATGCCCGGTGCCTACGGTTTTTCCGGCCTGGTGCTGCTACGCGGTCAGTATCCGCACATTCCGGTAGTGATGATCTCCGCCCAGGAAGAGGCGTCCGTGGTTAACCGCTCCCGTGAGTTTGGTGCCAGCGGGTTCATCCCCAAATCCAGCCCGCTAGAAACCCTGCAGCAAGCCGTGCGTCAGGTACTCGATGGCGATACCTGGTGGCCACCACTGGCCGAGGAGGGCGCGCCGGTTTCCGCCGAGGCCAAGGCCGCCAGTGCCGGTCTCGCCAGCCTGACGCCGCAGCAATTCCGCGTATTGACCATGGTCTGCGAAGGCCTGCTGAACAAGCAAATCGCTTATGAACTGAGCGTCTCCGAAGCGACGGTCAAGGCACATGTGACGGCGATCTTCCGCAAGTTGGGCGTGCGCACCCGTACTCAGGCGGCGTTGCTGCTGCAGCAGATGGAGTCGATCCCCGCGCAGTGAGAACCTATCTACGATCTGCTGCGTAACGGTCTGGGCGATTATTCTGCTCGGCCAAGTCACTCAGACGATCGGCGGCAGGACGATCTGATCGCTGCGGCTGACACCCGCAGTCAGGTCACGGCATTGTTCGAGAAACTCACGCATCGCTGCTGTCTGGTACTTCTGCTTGTGCCAGATGAAGTAGAACTGCCGGCGCAGGTCCAGCTCCGGAGTTTCCACGGGCATCAGGCTGCCACGACGAAAGGCGTCGCGCAGCGCCAGGCGTGAGATGCAACCGATGCCCAGGCCGGATTCCACGGCGCGCTTGATCGCCTCTGTGTGTTCCAGCTCCAGGCGGATATTCAGGTTGCGCGGGTGATGCCGCATGGCCTGATCGAAGGTCAGTCGCGTGCCCGAGCCCTGCTCACGCAGAATCCAGGCCTCGTGCGTCAGCTCTTCCAGGCTGGCACTGCCGCGCTGGGCCAGTGGATGCTGTGGCGCGCAGAACACCACCAGCTCGTCCTCGACCCAGGGTTGCACCTCGATATCCGGGTGCTGGCAGTCGCCTTCGATCAAGCCCAGGTCCAGCTCGTAGTGAGCGATCTGTTGCACCACATGAGCGGTGTTATGCACCTGCAGCTTCACCCGGCATTCAGGGTGGTGCTGCATGAAGCTGCCAATCAGCAGGGTGGCCAGGTAGTTGCCCACGGTGAGGGTGGCGCCGACGTTCAGCGAGCCATAACCGCTCTTGCCCCCCAGCAGGCGTTCGATCTCGCGCGCCTGGTCGATCAGAGCGACGGCCTCGGGCAATAGCTGTCGGCCCAGGGCGTTGAGCGCCAGGCGCTTGCCGGCGCGATCGAACAGCTGGCAGTCGGATTGGCGCTCGAGTTCGGTCAGCGAAGTGCTGGTCGCAGACTGCGACAATGCGAGCGATTGCGCGGCGCGCGAGACGCTTTCATGCTGCGCCACGGCGACGAATACCTGAAGTTGTCTGAGAGTAAATCGCATATCGATATAACCGATAACCTATATCTTGATAATCCACTTAACAGATATTGTTGCCGCGAATAGAATGCCGCGCAATCGCGTCTTTGGCGCTGAAGTTCTTCGAGGAAATCATCATGAGCAATATGAACGTCGAGCGCGTGCTCAGCGTCCACCACTGGAACGATACGCTGTTCAGCTTCAAGTGCACCCGTGATCCAGGCCTGCGCTTCGAGAATGGTCAGTTCGTGATGATCGGTCTGCAACAGGACAATGGCCGCCCGCTGATGCGCGCCTATTCCATCGCCAGTCCGAACTGGGAAGAGCATCTGGAGTTCTTCAGCATCAAGGTGCCGGACGGTCCGCTGACCTCGCAGCTGCAGCACCTGAAGGAAGGCGACGAGATCATCATCAGCAAGAAGCCCACCGGCACGCTGGTGCTCGATGATCTCAACCCCGGCAAGCACCTCTATCTGCTCAGCACCGGCACCGGTCTGGCGCCGTTCATGAGCGTGATCCAGGACCCGGAAACCTACGAGCGCTTCGAGAAGGTGATCCTGGTTCACGGCGTGCGCTACGTGAACGAAGTCGCCTACCGCGAGTTCATCACCGAGCACCTGCCGCAGAACGAATTCTTCGGTGATGCGCTGAAGGACAAGCTGATCTACTACCCGACCGTGACCCGTGAGCCGTTCGAGAACCAGGGCCGTCTGACCGACCTGATGCGCAGCGGCAAACTGTTCGCCGATATCGGCCTGCCGCCGATCAACCCGCAGGACGACCGCGCCATGATCTGCGGCAGCCCGAGCATGCTCGACGAAACCAGCGAAGTGCTCGACAGCTTCGGTCTGAAGATTTCCCCGCGCATGCGTGAGCCGGGTGACTATCTGATCGAGCGCGCCTTCGTCGAGAAGTAAGCGCCTCCGTTAAACGACAAAGCCGCCCCATGGGCGGCTTTGTCGTTGTAGGGTGCGCCGTGCGCACCGAGCTGTTGCTCGTTGGAGCGCGAGGCGCACGGCCTGGGCGGCCCCACGACACCTTACGGCTTTAGCATCTCGTAGCCCGGATGCAATCCGGGGAGGATGTGACGCGATCTCCCGGATTTCATCCGGGCTACGGGCCACACAGCGTCTTACAAGCGCTTGGCGTCGATGATCAACACCGGCTCGCGCGGTACGTTCTGGTGCATGCCGCGGTTGCCGGTGGGCACCTGAGCGATCTTGTCCACCACGTCCATGCCACGGGTTACCTTGCCGAACACGGCGTAGCCGAAGTCGCGGGAGCCGTGGTCGAGGAAGGCGTTGTCCTTGTGGTTGATGAAGAACTGGCTGGTGGCCGAGTCGCGTACCTGAGTACGGGCCATGGCCAGGGTGCCACGGACGTTGTGCAGGCCATTGTCGGCCTCGTTCTTGATCGGGGCCTCGGTGTCCTTCTGGCGCATGTCGGCATCGAAGCCGCCGCCCTGGACCATGAAACCCGGAATCACACGATGGAACTGGGTGCCGGCATAGAAGCCACTGTCGACGTACTTGAGGAAGTTCTGCGTGCTGATCGGCGCCTTGTCGGCGGCCAGTTCGATTTCCACTTCGCCGAGGCTGGTGGTCAGCAACACCTTGGGGTTTTCCGCGGCGAGCAGACTGGTCGACAGCAGCAGGGCGCCGGTGGCGAGAACGAGTTGCTTGAGCATGATGGTCAGTTTTCCTTGTTGGCAGTTTCGCCGAGAAAGGCGAGCAGGGCGTTATTAAAGCGTTCCGGTTGATCCAGTGGTGTGGCGTGGCGCGAATTTTCGATCACCAGCAGGCGCGCGTTGGGCATTTCTGCCACGTACTCGCGCTTGCGTTCAACTGGCGTGTAGTCGCGGTCGGCGGTAATCACCAGGGTAGGACAGGTGATGCGATCGAGGCGTTCCCGCACGCCCCAGCCGATGATCGCGTCGAGACTGGCGAGGTAGGCGCGTTTGTCGTTCTGCGGCCAGCGTTCTTCGATCTTGCGCCGCAAATCGGCCTGCTCGGGCTTGGGGAATAGCAGCTTGCCCAGCGCCCTGGCGATGGTTTCCAGGCTGAGCAGGCGCGACAGCGTCCAGCGCTTGCCAATTTCCAGCCAGTCCCGCGCGCTTTTGGCCTTCACCTCAGGGCCGCTGTTGACGATGGTCAGGCTGCGCAACAATTCGGGGCGGTCGACGCCAAGCTGGAAGCCGATCATGCCGCCCATGGAGATGCCCACCAGATGTACTGGGGGCAGTTGCAGGTGTTCGATCAGGGCGGCGACATCCTCGGCGAAGTCGGCGATGCGATAAGCCTCGCGCGGCTTGTCCGAGCGGCCATGGCCGCGAACGTCCAGCGCCAGAACCCGATAATGCCGGGCGAGCACGGGAATCTGGTATTCCCAGTCGCGCGTGCTCGAACCCAGCCCGTGCACCAGCAGCAGCGGCGCGCCGTTACCATAGTCCTCGTAATGCAACTGGCAGCCATCGTTGTCGAAATAGGGCATGGAGGCGCTCTCAGTTGGTCGACTGCGGTGCGGCGAAGGGCGCGTCCAGAGGGGCAGCGTCGAAGTTCTTGATCAACTCGATGAGAATCTGTGTGGCCGGGCCGAGCACGCGCTCCTTGTTGCTATAGAGGAAGAAGCGCGGTTTGCGGATAGCGCCCTGAGTCAGCGGCAGAGGTTTCAGCAGACCATCCTGCAGTTCACGGACGATCAGATGGCGCGGCAGCCAGGCGAAGCCCAGGCCGCTGCTGACGAAGGTGCGCGCAGTCGGCAGGCTACCTACCGTCCAGCGCTGCTCCGCGCCCAGCCAGCCGGCATCCCGTGGCTGCAGACGGCCAGTATCGCGGGTGACCACCTGCATCTGGCCTTCAAGATCCTGGAAGCTCAGCTCGCGTTGCAGGCGATGCAGTGGGTGTTCCGGGTTGGCGACGGCGACGAACTCAACTTCACCCAGTTCGATGCCGAGGTGGCCTGTGATGTTCAGCGCGCTGATGGCCAGGTCGGCGGTGCCTTCGAGCAGTACTTCCTCGACTCCGGACAGCACCTCCTCGCGCAAGCGCACGCGACAGCCACGGCTCTGCGGCATGAAGGCGGTCAGGGCGCGGACGAGGTTGGCGGTGGGGTAGGCGGCATCCACCACCAGGCGTACTTCGGCTTCCCAGCCCTGCTCCATGTGGTGAGCCAGGTCTTCCAGCTGGCTGGCCTGCTTGACCAGTTGCCGCGAGCGGCGCAGCAGCACGTCGCCGGCCTCGGTGAGTACGGCCTTGCGCCCGTCGATGCGCAGCAGCGGTACGCCGAGCTGTTCCTGCATGCGCGCCACGGTATAGCTGACCGAGGATTGCGAACGGTGCAGCACGTCGGCGGCCTGTGCGAAGCCGCCCTGATCCACCACGGCCTGCAGCGTGCGCCATTGATCCAGGGTTACACGAGGAGCTTTCATCACATCATCCTGCCTGAGTCGGCTGTTATCGCCGACGATCTCCACCTACACTGGCGATCCCATGTTGGAGAGCACCGATGAAAAAAATAATCTGCTTGCTGTTCGCCTTTGTGCCGCTGGCCGCCAATGCCTATCCCATCGAGATGGAAAAACAGTTCAACGGCGCCGAGGTCTCCGCGACCACCCAGGAAATCGACCACAACATGGCGGCGCTGATGCTCTACAACTATGGTCAGAGCGAGGCCGAGTGCAGTGCCGTGTTTCGCAATGGCCCCGAAGCGCCACGCACCCGGCGTACCGTATTGGCACCTGGCGCCAGCAACAACATGACGGTCAAGTTCACGCGTAGCGTGATTCGCCTGCGGATCAACCTGACCTGCAACCTGAAGTGATGAAAGCCTAGATGCGATGGCTCGATAAATCAATTTAACCGATATATGTAAGCGGATATTTACGCTTTTTAATCGAAATTTGTATCTCTATTCTGTGCTCCATCGACTCGTAACCCCCTCGATGGAGCCTCAGCCATGTCCCGTATTCTCGTAATCGAAAGCAGCGCCCGCCAGCAAGGTTCGGTCTCCCGCGAACTGACCCAGCAATTCATCGCCAACTGGCAGGCTGCGCACCCGGCTGATCAGGTCCAGGTACGCGACCTGGCGGCCGAACCGGTTCCGCACCTCGACGCCACGTTGCTCGGTGGCTGGATGACCCCGAGCGAGCAACAGAGCGATGCCGAAAAAGCTGCCCTGGCGCGCTCCAATCAACTGACCGATGAACTGCTGGCCGCCGATGTGCTGGTGCTGGCTGCGCCGATGTACAACTTCGCCATCCCAAGTACCCTCAAGGCCTGGCTGGATCATGTGCTGCGCGCCGGCCTCACCTTCAAGTACACCGACACCGGCCCCCAGGGCCTGCTGACCGGCAAGCGCGCCTTCGTGCTCACCGCTCGCGGTGGTATCTACGCCGGTAGCGCGCTGGATCATCAGGAGCCCTACCTGCGCCAGGCACTGGCTTTCATCGGTATCCATGACGTGCAGTTCATCCATGCCGAAGGCCTGAACCTGGGCGCCGAGTTCAGCGAAAAAGGCCTGGCCAAGGCCAAGGCCAAGCTGGCTGAAGTGGCCTGACTAGCCAATCCGACTCTCCTGAGCGCCCGCTAGCGGGCGTGCTATGCCGGTCGCTTCGCGATGAAGTGACCGGCTTTTTTATGTGGCGGGTCAGCGCAGCCCGATGCATGGATTGTCCGGCGCAGGGGAACGCGCTAAGGTCGCCGCCTTCCTTCGGAGGTGGCTGTGCGATATCTGCTGATAGTGACCCTGCTGTGGGCTTTTTCCTTCAGCCTGATCGGTGAGTACCTGGCCGGCCGGGTCGACAGCTATTTTGCGGTGCTGACGCGCATCGTCATCGCCGGCTTGCTGTTCGTGCCGCTGACCCGTTGGCGCGGTCACGCTCCGGCGTTCGTGCGCGGCATGTTGCTGATCGGCGCCCTGCAGTTCGGCATCACCTACGTCTGTCTGTACCTGAGCTTCTCGGTGCTGACGGTGCCGGAGGTGCTGTTGTTCACCATCCTCACGCCGCTGCATGTGACGTTGATCGAGGATGCCCTCAATCGCAGATTCAACCCCTGGGCGCTGGTCGCCGCTCTGGTAGCGGTGCTGGGCGCCGGGATCATCCGCTACGACGGTATCAGCAGCGGCTTTTTGCTCGGTTTCCTGTTGCTGCAAGTGGCCAACTTCACCTTCGCCGCCGGGCAGGTGCTGTACAAGCATCTGCTGCTCAAACACCCCTCCACCGAGCCGCAATACAAGCGCTTTGGTTTCTTCTACCTGGGCGCGCTGCTGATCGCGTTGCCGGCCTTCCTGCTGCTGGGCAACAGCGAGCGTCTGCCGAGCACCATGCTGCAGTGGAGCGTGCTGGTCTGGCTCGGTGTGGTGGCGTCCGGATTGGGACTGTACTGGTGGAACAAAGGCGCCAGCCTGGTCGATGGTGGCACCCTGGCGGTGATGAACAATGCACTGGTGCCTGCAGGCTTGCTGGTCAATCTGCTGATCTGGAATCACGACGCTGACCTGTTACGCCTGGCCTTGGGCGGTGCAGTGATAGCCGCTTCGCTGCCGCTGGTTCGTTTGGGGCGTACGCGCCGTACACCTGCCGAGGTGCACTGATGCAACTGTCCGGACGGGGTGTGGCGCTATCGGTTGGCGCCTCGATGCTGTTTGCCGTGCTGCCTGGCTACGTGCAGTGGCTGACGCCGCTCGATGGCGTGCAGATATTCGCTCAGCGCGTGCTCTGGTCGATTCCCCTGGTCTTGCTGCTAGTGCTGTTGGCACGGCAGACCACCTTGCTGCGCGAGACCTTCGTGCGTCTGCGCCGCGAACCGCTGTTGTTGGCCGCCTGCCCGCTGGCGGCGGCGTTGATCGGCGTGCAGTGGGGGCTGTTTCTCTGGGCGCCATTGGCCGGGCACATGCTGGAAGTGTCCATGGGCTACTTCCTTCTGCCGTTGGCGATGGTGCTGACTGGCCGGCTGTTCTATGGCGAGCGCCTGCGCCCGCTGCAGCAGTTGGCGGTGGCCTGCGCCATGCTTGGTGTGTTGCATGAGTTGTGGCGTACCCAGGCGTTCTCCTGGCTGACGCTGATCACCGCGCTGGGGTACCCGCCTTACTTCATGCTGCGCCGCTGGATGCGCCTGGATGCCTTGTCCGGTTTCGTGCTGGAGATGCTGGTGCTGGCGCCGTTGGCGATCTGGCTGATCGTCGCGTACGGACCGGTGGGGGCGTTCAGCGATCGCCCCTGGCTGTGGCTGCTGGTGCCGGTGATGGCGTTGATCGGCACCCTGGCGTTCGCCGCCTACATGGCATCGAGCCGGCTGTTGCCATTGGGGCTGTTCGGCATTCTCAGTTATGTCGAGCCGGTGCTGTTGTTCGCCGTGGCGTTGCTGGTGCTGGGCGAGCGCTTCGACAGCGGGCAATGGCTGACGTACCTGCCGATCTGGGGAGCCGTGCTGCTGGTCGGTTGGGACAGCGCTCGGCTGCTGCGCAAGCAGCAGCGCGAGAGCATCAGGCCACGTTGAAACGCGGCGCGGGGATCTGCGTCGGCACGCTGGCCTGCTTCTGCACCCGATAGTGCACCTGCAAGGTGCCACTGTTGAAGCGGCGTTGGTCGCTCAGGCTCAGGCTGCGTTCCATGCCCGTGGCCAGCAGCGGGATGCCGGCGCCAAGCAGGTGCGGCACCAGGTTGATCACCACCTCGTCGATCAGTCCGGCGGTGTAGCAATTGCCCGCCAGCAGGCTGCCACCGACCAGCCAGATACGCTGGAAGCCGGCTTCGTTCAGTGCCGCCACGGCTTGGGCGGGTGTGCAGTGGGTCAGCTGGACTTCGTCTGTGGCGCGCGGCAGGGCGAGGCGGGTCAGCACCACGCAGGGTTTGCCGGGGTAGGGCCATGGACCGCCGCGCTTGAGTAGTGCCTCGTAAGTACCTCGGCCCATCAGCAGCGCGTTGATGCCGGAGTAGAAGTACTGAAAGGCGTACTCTTCATCGGCCTGGCGTAGCGAGTTGAACCAGTCGATGCGCCCATCGGGGCGAGCGATATAGCCATCGAGACTGGAGGTGACGTGATAGATCAGTGACGGGTTCATCGTTGCACCTCGGACGGGCCATCTGAAGATTGGAGTGGCGCCGCCGAGACAAGTTCGTCGTGCGCCGTACCGCTTGTCGGATGGCCGCGCAATAGTCTCTCAGTCGAGAACGTTGCGCAGAATTTCGTAGACGATCCCGGTCGCGATGGCGACCAGCACCACGTCACGGCCGATCTGCTTCCATTCGTAGCCCTCGTAATGGGGCAGGCGCGAGGTCAGGCGGCTGTCGAAGTTCTTGGCGATACCTGGTGGCAGCGGCTTGCCGCGAGCCAGGTTCTTGGCAATGCCCGGTGGCAAGGAGGAGGACGGACCGATCCACTGACGATTGTCGCCGAGGATGATGCGTACCCTTCCAACATCCACGGTCGGGCCGCGCAGATCGATCTGGACGCCATCATGCTGGCCCGGTTTGCCTTTGCCGTGAGGCGGGTTGGCAAGCACTGGCGATGCGGCCAACAGGACGCACAGGCCGATACTGAGAGTGGTCAGGGGTTTGCTGGGCATGGGGGAGCGCTCTTCGGGGGGGATGCAAATTGGATATCCGATGCGCGCGCTCGGTTCCGCCCCGCTCCTGCCGGATAGCGGCTCCAGGCAGCCGTTCGTCGTCGCCTGAACGCGAGTTTCATGCAAAGAAATTCGGCCCCGGCGGCGGAAACCGTTAGGCTATGCATCGTTTTGTCGATTTCTTTGAGGTAGTGCCCCCGTGTTTGCCCAATTCGCCCTGCATGAACGCCTGCTGAAAGCCGTGGCCGAGCTTAATTTCGTCGAGCCGACTCCGGTGCAGGCGGCAGCGATTCCGCCTGCGCTGGAGGGCAAGGACCTACGGGTGATCGCCCAGACCGGCAGCGGCAAGACTGCCGCTTTCGTCCTGCCGCTGCTCAATCGCCTGCTCGGGGATGGCAACTCGCAGCAGCGCGTGAGCATTCGTGCGCTGATCCTGCTACCGACCCGTGAGCTGGCCCAGCAGACGCTGAAGGAAGTCGAGCGCTTCGCCCAGTTCACCTTCCTCAAGGCCGGCCTGGTGACCGGTGGCGAGGACTTCAAGGTGCAAGCCGCGATGATGCGCAAGATCGATATCCTGATCGGCACGCCGGGCCGTCTGATCGAGCACGCCAACGCCGGCAACCTGCCGCTGAACGAGGTCGAGGTGCTGGTGTTCGACGAGGCCGACCGCATGCTCGACATGGGCTTCGCCGAAGACGCTCAGCGTCTGGCCGAGGCCTGCGGTCCGCATCAGACCCTGCTGTTCTCCGCCACCACCGGCGGCAATGGCCTGCGCGAGATGGTCGCCAAGGTGCTCAAGGACCCGCAGCACCTGATGCTCAACAGCGTCAGCCAGCTCAATGAAGGTACCCGCCAGCAGATCATCACGGCCGACCATAACTACCACAAGGAGCAACTGGTCGACTGGTTGCTGACCAACGAGGCCTATGACAAGGCCATCGTCTTCACCAATACCCGTGTGCAGGCTGACCGTCTCTACGGCAAGCTGGTGACCGCCGGGATCAAGGCTTTCGTGCTGCATGGCGAGAAGGACCAGAAGGATCGCAAGCTGGCCATCGACCGCCTACGCCAGGGCGCAGTCAAGGTCCTGGTGGCCACCGACGTCGCCGCGCGCGGTCTGGACGTCGAAGGCCTGGATCTGGTGATCAACTTCGACATGCCGCGTTCTGGCGATGAGTACGTGCACCGCATCGGTCGTACCGGCCGCGCCGGGGGCGAAGGCCTGGCGGTATCGCTTATCTGCCACACCGACTGGAACCTGATGTCGAGCATCGAGCGCTATCTCAAGCAGCGTTTCGAGCGTCGCACCATCAAGGAACTGAAAGGCGTCTACCAGGGGCCGAAGAACCTCAAGGCGTCCGGCAAGGCCGTTGGCAGCAAGAAGAAAAAGACCGAGAAGAAAGACCCGAAGAAAGCCACAGCCTCCAAGCGCAAGACCGGCCCGCGTCCAGCTGGCAAATCTTCTGTGCTGGTCAGCGCCGATGGCAGCGCGCCGCTCAAGCGCAAGAAGCCGGCTGCTGAGTAAGTAGGCTGTTGTGGGAGGCGCTTTAGCGGCGAGTCGCGGCTGAAGCCCCTCCCACAGTTTCATTCCACCCCGACGAAACCACCGGTCTGATGCTGCCATAGGCGCGCATACAGGCCACCGTGAGCGATCAGTTCGGCGTGGGTGCCGGTTTCGATGACCTGTCCCTGATCGATCACCACCAGGCGATCCATCCGCGCAATGGTCGACAGGCGATGGGCGATGGCGATCACCGTCTTGCCTTCCATCAGGCTGTCCAGGCTTTCCTGAATGGCCGCTTCCACTTCCGAGTCCAGTGCCGAGGTGGCTTCGTCCAGCACCAGGATCGGCGCGTCCTTGAGCAGCACGCGAGCGATGGCGATGCGCTGGCGCTGGCCACCGGACAGCTTGACCCCGCGTTCGCCCACCTGCGCATCCATACCGCGCCCGCCCTGGCTGTCATCGAGCGTGGGGATGAAGGCATCGGCGCGTGCCTTGCGCACTGCTTGCCAGAGCTCGTCGTCGCCGGCGTCAGGTTTTCCGTAACGCAGGTTGTCGCGAATCGAACGGTGCAGCAGGGCGGTGTCCTGGGTCACCACGCCGATGTTGGCGCGCAGGCTTTCCTGGGTCACCGTGGCGATGTCCTGGTCGTCGATCAGGATGCGACCGCTTTCCAGGTCGTACAGGCGCAGCAGCAGGTTGACCAGGGTCGACTTGCCGGCACCGGATGGGCCGACCAGGCCGATTTTCTCGCCGGGTGCAATGGCGATGTCCAGGCCACTGATCACGCCGCCTTTCTTGCCATAGTGGAAGTGGATGTCCTCGAAACGCACGCCGCCTTGCGTCACCTGCAGCGGCTTGGCATCTGCGTGGTCGAGCACCAGGCGTGGCTGAACGATGCTCTGCATGCCGTCCTGCACGGTGCCGACGTTCTCGAAGATGCCGTTGACTACCCACATGATCCATTCGGCCATGTTGTTGATGCGGATCACCAGGCCCAGCGCCAGGGCGATGGCACCGGTGGTGATCAGTGATTGGCTCCACAGCCACAGGGCCAGCGCACCGGTGCCGACGATCAGTACGCCGTTGAGACAGGTGATGAGAAAATCCAGGGCAGTGATGGTGCGTGACTGCAGGCGGAACTTGTCGAGCAGATCCTGCATGGCTTCGCGGGCGTAGCTTTCCTCTTCCTGCGAGTGGGCGAACAGCTTGAGCGTGGCGATGTTGCTGTAGCCATCGACGACCCGGCCCATGACCTTGGAGCGCGCCGAGGAAGCGGCGGCCGAGCGCGCCTTGATGCGCGGCACGAAGTACCACAGCGCTGCGCTGTAACCGACTATCCACAACGACAATGGCACCACCAGGCGCAGATCGGCGGCTGCGAACAGATACAGCGCGCTGCCGGCGTAGACCACCACATGCCACAGCGCATCGATCACCTGCATGGCCGAGTCGCGCAGCGAGGGGCCGGTCTGCATCACGCGCTGAGCGATGCGGCCGGCGAAGTCATTCTGGAAGAAGCTCAGGCTCTGCTTGAGCACGTAGCGGTGGTTCTGCCAGCGGATCAGGTTGGTCAGGCCCGGATTGACCGCCTGGTGCGTAAGCAGGTTGTGCAGGCCGAACACCACGGGGCGGATGACCAGCGCCACCAGCAGCATCCACAACAGCTCACTCTGGTGCTCGCTGAAGAAGCTGCTGGCATCCGTGCTGGCCTGGGCCATGTCGATCAACTGGCCGATGAAACTGAACAGCGCAACCTCGATCAGTGCGGCGAAGAAGCCGATGATCAGCACCGCCAGCATCAGCGGCCACACCTGTTTCAGGTAGTGGCCGTAGAAGCGCAGCATGCCGGTTGGCGGGGCGACGTCGGAGCTTGGTTTGAAGACGTCGATCAGGGACTCGAAGCGGCGAAACAGCATTGCAGGCGTCCTGCCTCAATAGGATGGGACGCCGATAGTAACGCTGTCAGTGCGAGCGGGTCTCAGTTAAAAGTGGTTTCTGCAACTCGCCGGCCCAGGCCAGTAGCGGAATCTCCACTTGCGGTTGCCAGATGCGCTTGAACAGCAGAGCCAGATGTTCGGCTTCGCCGCGCTCGAAGGGCAGGCGGTCGATGCGCTCGTGCACCTGCCATTGGCCGTCCTGCAGGTGGGCGAAGTCGAAGCGGAAGGGATGAAAGCCGGTCATGCCCAGGCGCAGATCGGTGACGATCAAACGCTCACCGACCTGGTCGTAGCGCAGCACGCCGCCAGTGAACCACTCCAGTCGCTGGTGCATGGGCGAGTCCGTCAGTTGCTCGCGCAGGTGCGTGCCGCGCGGCAGGCGTTGCAGTTGCGGCGCCTCGTCGTCGAACCAGCCGACCAGGGCTTCGTGATAGTCCTCGCCATCGAGCACGATGACGCGCCACAGCAGCGTGTTGAGCGGCGTCGGCGTGGTGAACAGCTGTTCGGCCTCGATGCCCTGGCGCGCCAGTTCGTGCTCCACGCGCTGCTCGGCCATGAATTTGCCGGCCAGGCTGAAGCCGATGTACAGCGTCGATACGGCCAGCGCCACGGCCGGTACACGCCAACTCTGTTCGCGCAGCCCGGTGAACAGGCTGATCAACACCGCTGCGATCAGCGGTACGGTATACATCGGATCGATGATGAACAGGCTGGACCAGGCAGTGGGCGTTGGCATCAGCGGCCAGAACAACTGGGTGCCGTAGCTGGTGAAGGCGTCCAGCAGCGGATGGGTGATCAGCGCCAGCCACAGCGTCAGCAGCAGGCGATTGGCCGAATAACCAGGGTGAGGGCGAAAGCGCCTGGCCATCCAGGTCAGCAGCAGGGCAACGCCGCTGAGGACGAACAGCGAGTGGCTGAAACCGCGGTGGTAGGTCATGTTGGCCACGGCATCGCCGTATTCCATGACCACGTCCAGATCGGGAACGGTGGCGAGCATGGCGCCGTAGAGCAGGGCTTTGCGGCCCTGCCAGCGACCGAGCAAGGCACCCTGGATGCTGGCGCCGAGTACCGCCTGGGTTATGGAGTCCATCGAGTGCTTCCAAAAAAGTCAGGCCGCTACGTTAGCCGAGGTGCCGAGCGAATGCCGTGGGGAAATTTCAAGCAAAGATTACAGCTGCGGCGGGTATCCTGATGCCCATGCCTTTCAAGAAATCACGGCCATGCTGATCGTCTCCAACAGTGTTCACCTTCCCGATGAAGAAATCGAACTGACCGCCATCCGTGCCCAGGGCGCTGGCGGGCAAAACGTCAACAAGGTATCCAGTGCGGTGCACCTGCGCTTCGACAGCCAGGCTTCATCGCTGCCACCGTTCTACAAGGAACGCCTGCTGGCGCTTGCTGATAGTCGTATC
Organism: Pseudomonas sp. EggHat1; assembly: GCF_014892995.1. NCBI lineage: Bacteria > Pseudomonadati > Pseudomonadota > Gammaproteobacteria > Pseudomonadales > Pseudomonadaceae > Pseudomonas > Pseudomonas sp. EggHat1. The sequence goes on along the minus strand of NZ_JACKQK010000009.1, from coordinate 87,997 downwards.
ACCGCTGATGGCGTGGTGATCATCAAGGCGCAGCAGTATCGCACCCAGGAGCAGAATCGCGCCGACGCTCTCGAGCGTCTTGCGGAGTTGATTCGCAGCGCCGGCAAGGTGGAAAAGAAGCGCCGCCCGACCAAGCCGACCCTGGGTTCGAAAAAGCGCCGCCTGGACGGCAAGAGCAAGCGCGGGGCGATCAAGGCGGGACGGGGCAGGGTGGATTTCTAGTGGCGCGTCAGCAGTCAGGTGCCGCAGAGGATGACAGCGGCTTTGCGTAGGGTGCGCCGCGCGCACCGGCTTTGGTGTGGAGGCGTTGGTGCGCATGACCTAGGCGGCCCCGCGACACCCTATCCGCGTGCCGCCAGATAGGCCTGGTAATCGGGAATGCGATACTCATGCTGCTGCTCCAGCAGGCTGCTGCTGAGCATGTAGTCGGCACTGCTCTCGTTACAGGCTACCGGGATGTTCCACACCGCCGCCACACGCAGCAGTGCCTTGATATCCGGGTCGTGTGGCTGTGGCTCGAAGGGGTCCCAGAAGAACACCAGCATGTCCACGCGCTGTTCGGCGATGCGCGCGCCGATTTGCTGGTCACCGCCCAGCGGGCCGCTGATCATGCTTTCTACCGGCAAACCCAGGCGCTTGCTCAAAAGCAGGCCGGTGGTGCCAGTGGCCAGCAGTTGATGGTTGGCCAGCCGCTCGCGCTGGCGTTCGCACCAATCCAGCAGGAAGCCTTTGCAGTGATCGTGCGCCACCAAGGCGATACGTTTGCGCGCCGGCAACTGGGCGCTGGTGAAACTGATACGGCTCATCGAGCCTCCTCGTTCAGTGCAGGCGGGCCAGGACCAGGCAGTTGTCCAGCATGCGGTTGGAGAAGCCCCATTCGTTGTCATACCAGGCCATGACCTTGAGCAGCTTACCGCTGACCTTGGTGTGGTTGGCATCGAAGATCGATGACAGCGGGTTGTGGTTGAAATCGCAGGACACCAGCGGCAGCGCGTTGTAGCCCAGCACCGGGGACTTCTCGCTGGCGGCCTTGAGCAGGGCGTTGACTTCCTCGGCGGTGGTCTCGCGCTTGACCTGCAGGGTCAGGTCGACCAGGGACACGTTGATTACCGGCACCCGCACGGCCATGCCGGTGAGCTTGCCGGCCAGCTCCGGCAACACCAGGCCGACCGCTTCTGCGGCGCCGGTCTTGGTCGGGATCATTGACTGGGTCGCCGAACGCGCACGGTACAAATCGCTGTGGTAAACGTCCGAAAGGTTCTGGTCATTGGTGTAGGCGTGAATGGTGGTCATCAGCCCCTGTTCGATGCCTAGCTCGCGATGCAGCACCTGCGCCACCGGCGCCAGGCAGTTGGTGGTGCAGGAAGCGTTGGAGATGATCTGCATGTCAGGTGTCAGCACCTGCTCGTTGACGCCATACACCACGGTGGCGTCGGCACCCTTGGCAGGTGCGGAGATCAGCACCTTGCGTGCGCCGGCTGCGAGATGCGCGGCGGCCTTGTCGCGTTCGGTGAATAGCCCGGTGCATTCGAGCACCACATCGACCTGATGGGTTTTCCAGGGCAGTTCGGCTGGATTGCGAATGGCGCTGACGGCGATGCGGTCACCCTTGATCCACAGGCTTTCGCCGTCGACTTTAACGTCTTCAGGGAAATGGCCGTGGACGCTGTCATATTGCAACAGGTGGGCATTGATCGCGCTGTCGCCCAGGTCGTTGATCGCCACGACCTGCAGGTGCTGGCGATAATTCTGGGTATAGAGTGCGCGTAGCACATTGCGACCGATACGGCCGAAGCCATTGATGGCGATGCGTAGTGTCATGGTGAGGGGCTCGTCAATTTGTTGTTGTAATTACAAGATTATTCCCATTGCTCTAGAAATCAAGCCCGTTGAGTGGCAGTATTTTGTTGTAAATACGAACAGACGCTAGAAGCTAGCCTGGAGATTCCCCATGCATCCCCGCGTTGTTGAAGTTACCGAACGGCTTGTCGAGCGCAGTCGCGCCACTCGCCAGCGCTACCTTGAGATGATCCGTGCGGCCGCCAGTGAGGGGCCGCAACGTGGCAAGCTGCAGTGCGCCAACTTTGCTCACGGCGTAGCGGGCTGCAGCGGTGACGACAAGCAGACCCTGCGCCTGATGGATGCGGCCAACGTGGCCATCGTTTCTGCCTACAACGACATGCTGTCGGCGCATCAGCCTTACGAAACCTTTCCCGCGCAGATCAAACAGGCCCTGCGCGACCTCGGCTCGGTGGGCCAGTTCGCCGGTGGCGTGCCCGCCATGTGCGATGGCGTCACGCAGGGTGAGCCGGGCATGGAGCTGGGGATCGCCAGCCGCGAGGTGATCGCCATGTCCACCGCCGTGGCGCTGTCGCACAACATGTTCGACGCCGCTCTTTATCTGGGTGTGTGCGACAAGATCGTGCCGGGGCTGGTGATGGGGGCGCTGCGTTTCGGTCATCTGCCGTCCATGTTCGTGCCGGCCGGTCCCATGACCTCGGGCTTGTCCAACAAGGAGAAAGCCGATGTGCGCCAGCGTTACGCCGAGGGCAAGGCGACTCGTGACGAGCTGCTGGCTGCGGAAATGGCTGCTTACCACGGGCCGGGCACCTGCACCTTTTATGGCACGGCCAATACCAACCAGTTGCTGATGGAAGTGATGGGCCTGCACCTGCCGGGAGCTTCCTTCATCAATCCGGGTACGCCGCTGCGTGATGCGCTGACGCGTGAAGCCGCGCAGCAGGTCACGCGCCTGACCAGGCAGAGTGGCCAGTTCATGCCCATTGGCGAGATCGTCGACGAGCGTTGCCTGGTCAACTCCATCGTTGCCCTGCATGCCACTGGCGGTTCCACCAACCACACCCTGCACATGCCGGCCATCGCCCGCGCCGCCGGCATTCTGCTGACCTGGCAGGACATGGCCGACCTGTCCGAGGTGGTGCCGACCCTGGCGCACGTCTATCCCAATGGCAAGGCCGACATTAATCACTTCCAGGCCGCTGGCGGCATGGCTTTCCTGATTCGTGAGCTGCTCGACGCCGGGTTGCTGCATGAAGAGGTCAACACCGTGGCCGGGCGTGGGCTGTCGCGTTACACCCGCGAGCCCTTCCTCGAGGAGGGCAAGCTGGTCTGGCGCGACGGTCCGACCGAAAGTCTGGAGGAGAGTGTGCTGCGTCCCGTGGCGCGGCCGTTCTCGGCTGAAGGGGGTCTGCGCCTGATGCAGGGCAACCTGGGGCGTGGGGTGATGAAGGTGTCTGCGGTGGCGCTCGAGCATCAGGTGGTGCAAGCGCCGGCGCTGGTGTTCGAGGATCAGCTGGATCTGGTCGAAGCCTTCAAGGCCGGCAAGCTGGAGCGCGATTTCGTCGCCGTGGTGCGTTTTCAGGGGGCGCGCAGCAATGGTATGCCGGAACTGCACAAGATGACGCCTTATCTCGGTGTGCTGCAGGATCGCGGTTTCAAGGTGGCGCTGGTAACCGATGGGCGCATGTCCGGTGCCTCAGGCAAGATCCCGGCGGCCATTCATGTGTGCCCGGAGGCATTCGATGGTGGACCCTTGGCGCGGGTGTGCGATGGCGACCTGATACGCCTCGATGGTCTGACGGGAGAATTGCTGCTGCAGGTCGATGAGGCCGAATTCGCAGCGCGCGAGCCGGCTGCGCGGCCTGCTCAGGCAATGGGTTGTGGGCGTGAGCTGTTCGCCTTCATGCGCCACAACTTCAGTTCGGCCGAGAAGGGCGCCAGTGCCTTTACCGAGAGTCTCGAGTCACTGATCTGAGGGGGAGGGTGGACAACGCGAAGCTTGTCCACCGTCTGTCCGAATGGTGGATGAAAAAAGCGTCATCCACCCTACGGGTCATTAGATGCCCTGCGGAATCTCTTCGCCGCCCAGTGCGGTGAACAGCTCCGGGAGGAACTCCACCAGCGTCATCATCATCAGGATGAAGCTGGCGTCCTGCTGAGCCAGGGCATCGTCACCGCCGTCCTGTTCGGCCTGCTCCTGCAGTACGTCCTCGAAACGCAGACGTTTGATGGTCAGCTTGTCGTCGAGCACGAACGACAGCTTGTCCTGCCAGGCCAGTGACAGCTGGGTGACCTGCTTACCGGTGGACAGGTGCAGCTGGATTTCCTCGCTGGTCAGGTCCTGGCGCTTGCAGCGCACCACGCCGCCGTCCTCGTGGGTGTCGCGCAGCTCGCACTCGTCGAGTACGAAGAAGCCTTCGGCAGCGCTCTGATTCTTCAGCCAGTCGGTGAGGGTGGCAGTCGGTGCGATCTTCACCGACAGCGGGCGTACCGGCAGCGAACCGATGGCTTCACGCAGGGTGGAGAGCAGGTCTTCGGCCTTCTTGGCGCTGGCGCTGTCGACCAGGATCAGGCCCTGCTTCGGCGCGATGGCAGCGAAGGTGCCGGATTTGCGGATGAAGGCGCGCGGCAGGAAGGCCTGGATGATTTCGTCTTTGATCTGGTCGCGCTCTTTCTTGTACACCTTGCGCATCTGGGTGTTTTCGATTTCGTCGACCTTCTCCTTCAGCGCGTCGCGCACCACCGAACCCGGCAGAATGCGCTCTTCCTTGCGCGCACCGATCAGCAGGAAATCACCACTGACGTGCACCAGCGGGGCATCGGCGCCCTTGCCGAAGGGCGCGTTGAAACCGTAGGTGGTCAGCTCCTGGCTGGCGCAGGGACGTGCCGGCTTGCTGGCCAGTGCGGTCTCCAGTGCTTCGGCGTCGAAAGGAATGTCCTGGGTGAGGCGGTAGACCAGCAGGTTACGAAACCACATGAGCGGGTGATTCTCCATTGATGATGAGATCGCGGGTTGGCGCCATCCTTGGGCTCTCCCGTTCGGGAAAGCCGGCGCGCAGCGACGGGTGAAGGTGGCGGGCCATCAACAGGATCATGATCGGTCCGCCGGCACAGAGCGCGCATTATTCTCCGCTGGCGTGCTCAGGCCAACCCTGACAACGAGCCGCTGAGGAAATTCGCTGGTCTCGCCTAAGTTCTTGCTGCGGCGATAAATTTTTTTGCTAAGAGGGCTTGCCAAGGTCAGGATCGCTCTCTAGAATGCGCCCCACTTCGAGAGTGAAGGGTGATTAGCTCAGCCGGGAGAGCATCTGCCTTACAAGCAGAGGGTCGGCGGTTCGATCCCGTCATCACCCACCAATCTCGCAGTTACGCGCAGCGGTAGTTCAGTCGGTTAGAATACCGGCCTGTCACGCCGGGGGTCGCGGGTTCGAGTCCCGTCCGCTGCGCCATTCTTCTCCTCGCTTCATCCCCTCCTGTGACAACGCTTTGGCATCCGCCGAAATCTTCGAAAAAATCCTTTGTTTGCTTGAACTTATGCGCATTGCTCGGCTCCTATGCCGTAGCCAGTGATTGCGGCGTACTGCTAAGCTCGCGCTTTCACACGACGGCCTTCGGGCGCATCTACAAGGAACAAGCATGAAACAGCATCGTTTGGCGGCAGCGGTTGCCCTGGTGGGCCTGGTGCTTGCCGGTTGCGATTCGCAAACCAGCGAAGTCGAACTCAAGAGCCCGGCGCAGAAAGCCTCCTACGGCATTGGCCTGAACATGGGGCGCAGTCTGTCCGAAGAAGGCATGGATGACCTGGACTCCAAGGCCGTCGCTCAGGGTATCGAGGACGCGCTGGCGAAGACTGAGCCGCGCATCAAGGACGAAGACATGGTCGAGGCCTTCTCCTTCCTGCAAAACCGTGCTGAAGAGCGCATGACTGCGCTGAACAAGGAAGCCGCTGAAGCCGGCAAGAAGTTCCTTGAAGAGAACGGCAAGCGTGAAGGGGTGGTTACCACCGCTTCCGGCCTGCAGTACGAAGTGGTCAAGAAGGCCGACGGCGCGCAGCCGAAGGAAAGCGACGTGGTGACCGTTCACTACGAAGGCAAACTGACCGATGGCAGCGTCTTCGACAGCTCCGTCGCTCGTGGTAGTCCCATCGATCTGCCGGTTGGCGGCGTGATCCCGGGCTGGGTCGAAGGCCTGCAACTGATGCACGTCGGTGAGAAGTACAAGTTGTACATCCCCAGCGAGCTGGCTTACGGCGAGCAGAGCCCGTCCCCGGCGATTCCGGCCAATTCGGTACTGGTATTCGACCTGGAACTGATCGCCATCAAGGATCAGGCAGCCGAGCCGACCGAGCAGTAACACTCGGTACTCGTTTACAGCGCCCCGTCTTGACGGGGCGCTGTCGTTTCTGGGGGTTGTAAACAAGGATGTGGAGATCAGGGTGTTACGCTTATGCACATCATGGGAAACATTCCTAACAAGTCCGGGCTACAACTGAGTCATGCTTGTGTCAATCAGCAACTTGTTGATTTTCATAGATTTTATATGCTGTATAAAAAATATCCGATCTAAGCCCAGGCCCCATGCCACGGGGCTTTGATAAGCTTGTCGAAAGACTTTGCACAGATTTATCCACAGCTTCGGTGGATAAGCGAGGCAAGCCCTGATACTGCCTGGCTTGCCGAGGAGGCCGAATGAAAACTCCCTGGAAACTGACGCGTTACCTGCCGCTGGCGGCCCGCTTTCTGCGTGAAGGCCGGTTGCCGGAGTTACTACGCGCGCTGGCTGACAAGCGCACGCCACAAGGACAACGCTTCGCCGCTCTCAAAGAGGACCTGCAACTGCTGCGTGCACTCAGTCTGGCCTGGTTCAAGGGTGAGTACCGGCAGATCAGCAGTCAGGCGCTGTTGATGGTGGTGGCTGCACTGCTGTACTTCCTCACCCCCTTGGATGCCGTTCCCGACTGGCTGGTCGGCGTTGGTTTCGTCGATGACCTGGCCGTGCTGGCCTGGGTAATGCGCACCTGGCATGGCGAGCTCGAAGCCTTCAGGGCCTGGCGCGACCAACAAAGCCCGGAGCGTTTGGCGCTCATCGAGCATCTGCCGACAGCGGAGCGGGTCGATCCGCTGCACTCCTGACGGCTTCATCCAGCCATTGGTCGATCATGCGTTCATTGCGCAGCTCAAGCAGTAGGGCATCCAGTCGTTCTGCCGGGATGGGCAGGTGGCTGCTGTAGGCACAGTAGACCTCATAGCGCTGCACTACCCAGGGACTGAAGTGCAGCTGCATCTGTGGATGCTGAGCGAGCTTGTAGGCCAGGTTGCGCTGCATGTCGATCACCGCATCCAGGCGCTGCCTGTCGAGCATGTGTAGACTGGTATCCAGGTCGCGTACGTCCTGCCTGGCGACCTTGCCAGTGCTGAATGCGGTCATCAGGGGCTGGCTGTATATGTAGCCGAGGCTGGTACCAAGCACCTTGCCGTAAAGACTGGCAAGGCTGGTCAGCTCTGGTTGGTCCATTCGCTGCAGCAGCACGTCCTGTTCGTCATAAAGTTCCGGTGACCAGTGATACTGTTGCGGCTGGCTGACCCATTCGGGGTTGGTGTTGCAGATCAGGTGCAGGCGGCCCTGTTGCAGGTAGGGCTCAAGCCTATTGTTGGGTGTTTCGAGAAATTCAACGGGCAGGCCGAAGCGTTTGCTTATTTCCTGGCTGACTTGATAGGCCAGCCCATGTTCCACGTGCTGTTGGTCCAGGCCCACATAGGGCATGGAGTCGGCCGGGCCGTAACCCCACATCAGGCTTTCGGCGCTACAGAAGTTGCTCAGCAACCCGAGCGACAATGCGCATGATCTTCTCAAGGCGACTCCCCACGCAGGTTTACGGGGTCGTTTCCGCACAGATATGGCTGGCGCCGTAGTGTGAGAACCGGGCTTGATTCCTCGGCAGTATAGAGCACGCCTCAGGCGCCACACGCCTGTTAAGATGGCCGCGTGCAAGGAAGGGGTCGAGGTCGTCGGCCCTGCTTTCCAACGGAGAGACTCATGAGTGTGCAAATCATTGCCCGTGATGGCGAACCGGAATATGCGGTGCTGCCGTGGGCCGAGTATCAGGCCCTGTTGCAGGCCGCAGGTCACCAGCCAGCGGCACAGGCCAGCGCCGTTGAACAGCCGGTCGAGGCCAGGCGGCCAGCGCTCGATCAGCTGCGCGCGCTGCGTGAGGCCAAGGGGTTGGCAGCAGAGAGTCTGGCGCGTAGCGTCGGCATCAGCCCGCACTACCTGGCGATGATCGAGAGCGGCGAGCGCCAACCCGATGCCGCGATTCTACGCTCGCTGGCCTGGGAACTGGGTTTGGAGGGCTGGTCTTGAGCGTACGTATCAGCCGCCAACACTGGCAGGCATTGCTGACGGAGCTTGACGACGCTCGCCGTCAGCGTCATCTACTGACCTACCGCGCGCTGATCGAGCGTCTCGAGCTGCCAACACCTGCCATGCAGACGCTGACCGCTGCACTGGAGCATCTGGCGGCACTGGATGCCCGCGCCGAGCGCCCGCTGCGCAGCGCGCTGGTGATCAGCCAGGGCGCCAGTCGCCTGCCGCGTACCGGATTCTTCGACTGCGTGACGAGCCTGGGACGCTTCAGTGGCGCTTCCGATGGTGTGGCGGCTGCATCCTGGCATGCTGCCGAGGTGGTCAGGGTGTTCGAGTTCGATTACCCCGCCGATGTCTAGGTGGCTCTGGCAGTTACGCGCACGCCTGGGCTACTGGCTGGCCCGACGTCTGTTTCATTTACCTGCGGCGCTGCGTCAGCCACGTTTGTGGCAATGGATGCAGGGCCAATACGGGCGTATGGCCAATCTCGGTGACAGCACGGCGCAGAGCTTTTACGGCCATATTCTGCTGTTCAGGGGGCAGGGCCTCGGTGCGCGCGAGGAAGGGTTGAGGTTGTTACGCCTGGCTGCCAATGGCGGTGACGGCAAGGCCGCCTATCAACTGGGTGTGCTGGCCTTGCAGGGCGATACCAGGCATGCGCCGGATGCCTCGCAAGCAGTCCGTTGGTGGGAAATGGCACTGGCTGCCGGCCATCCTCTGGCTGCCAGCCGTCTGAGTCAGCTCTATCGCGATGGCGCTGCCGGGCTGGACGCAGACCTGCAAGTCGCCGAGCGCTATGCCGCCATGGCGGATGAGGCTACTCGCTCAGGCCGTTGAGCCTTCTAGGATATGCAGGCTGTAGCCAGGCACGGCCTTGGCCTGGCGCTTGGCTTCAGAGGCCATTTCGGCCAGGCGCGAGGCATCTAGCTGGGCGCAATCTTGCGCTTTTACGTGCACCACGCCGATCGAAAGCGACAGCAGCGCATATTCCTGGCGCTGCCCGTGGCGGTTGTGGGCGATGAAGCAGCCCGCCTGAAGATGCTCGTCGCGATAAAAGCGTCGGCACTGATTCTGGAAATCCTCGATCAGCTTGCCGAGCTTTTCGCGCCAGTCTGGCGAGCCGAGCACCAGCATGAAGTCATCACCGCCGATATGCCCGACAAAGTCGCGGGCCGGATCGACCCGATCATTCAGGCATTGCGCGAGGCACAGCAGCACCTCGTCGCCCTTGGCATAGCCGTAGAGGTCGTTGAAGGGTTTGAAGCTGTCGAGATCCACATAGCACACCGCAGCTTCGCGCTGCTGTTGCAGCAGGCGGCCAAGGCATTGCTGGATCGGTACGTTACCCGGCAGTAGCGTAAGCGGATTGGCGTGACGGGCCTGCTGCAGCTTCTGCTCGGTGATCAGCTTGAGGACGTCAATCACCCTGCCCAGGCCCAGGTAGCGACCGTTCTGGATGATGATGAAGTCTTCCTCGATGCGCTGGCGCGCGCGGCTGGTGAGCAGGCGACTGACCTTCTGCAGGGACTGCGTCAGTTCCACAGCGAGAAAGTCCTTACTCATCAGGCGGCTGATGGGTTTGCGTGCGAACAGATCGGTGGCGAAGGGCTTGAGCAGCGCTTCGGACAGCGAGTGACGGTGGACGATACCGACCGGTTGGTGCTGCGTGTCCAGCACGGCCAGGGAGTTCAGGTTGGCTTGGGCACGAAAAACGTCCAGCACTTCAGCGATGGCCGTGTGCTGATCGACCGCGGGCTGGTCGTTGAGCAGGGCGCTGAGGTCATGGTTATCCTCACTGAGACTGACCTGATTGCTCAGGACCTGGGGCAGCAGTTGGCGGGCATCGCGTGGCGGCTTTTCCTGCGGTCTGCTGAGCAGGTAACCCTGTACCAGGTCGACACCCATCTCTGCCAGCACGGCCAACTCTTCGGGCAGTTCGATGCCTTCGGCTATCACTTGAGCCCGCGAGGCTTCGGCCATCTTCAGGATCGAGCCGACGAACTCGCGTTTCACCCCATCCTGATGGATGCCGTCGATGAAATGGCGGTCGATCTTCACGTAGTCCGGGCGCAGTTCCGACCACAGGCGCAGGCTGGAATAGCCCGCGCCGAGGTCATCCAGGGCAATTGAGAAGCCCATGGCGCGATAGTGATGCAGCGCATTGTCGAGCAGGGCGAAGTCTTCAGTGGGCGATTGTTCGGTGAGTTCGATCACCACCTGGCTCGGTGGGATACCGTAAGCCTGCAGCAGCTTGAGGGTACGCCCTGGTTGGTGGCTGGGGTCCAGCAGCGACTCCGGCGAGACGTTGAGAAACAGTTTGCCCTCCAGCCCCATTGAGCTGAAGCCCTTGCAGGCGCTCTTGCGGCACGCCATTTCCAGCTCGCTCAGACGCCCTGCGTGCCGGGCGACGGCGAACAGCGTCAACGGCGAGTGCAGTGGACTGTTGGAGGGGCCACGGGTCAGTGCCTCATAGCCGAGAATGCGCTGTTCGGACAGCGAGACGATAGGCTGGAACAGGCTGCTGAGGTCGCCGTGAGCGAGGATGTTGCCCAGCGCGCTCAACTGCTCGGTGACGGTCATGGTGTTCTCGATCTGCCAGAAACGAAAGGGCCGGTTTCTAACCGGCCCTTTATTTCACGACAGTTCGATGACGATTTGATGACGCTCGATGAGTCGTCTCAATGCAGCGCCAGCGAGGGGTTCAGGCCCAGGTAGTCGAGCAGGATGCGTCCGCTCTCTGCCAGGTAGGCGTCGTCTTCCGGCGTGCTCTTCTCATCGGCGACTGGCAGTGCGTCCTCGTCTTCTTTTTCCAGTTCCTTGAGCAGCTCCTCGCCCTTGGCCTGGCGGCGGTTGTTCTCCAGTGCCAGTTGCTTGGCTTCGACCTCGGCCTGGCGCGCCCGACGGGTTTGCTCGTTGAGGCTGACGGTGGTTTCCGCCATCAGCTTCTTGGCCAGGGTCAGGCGGTCGCGAGTGAAGACGAAATCCGGGTCCTTGGCCGTGCGCAGGTCATGACGAGCTTTCAGCTCGGTCAGGAAGGGCTTGATCGGGTCCAGTTCGGGGGTGATCGCCGGGCGAATGCTGTCCCACGGCAGGGCCGCAGGCAGCGCGCTCTCGCCGATATCCTTGGTGTCCATCACGTCCGGGTAGGTGATGTCGGGAATCACGCCCTGATGCTGAGTGCTCTGGCCGGAAACGCGATAGAACTTGGCCAGGGTCAGTTTCAGTTCGCCATGGTTGAGCGGCTGGATGGTTTGCACCGTGCCCTTGCCGAAGGTCTGGCCGCCGAGAATCAGCGCGCGGTGATAGTCCTGCATGGCACCGGCGAAAATTTCCGAGGCAGAGGCGGACAGACGGTTGACCAATACGGCCAGCGGGCCGCTGTAGTAGACGCCCTTGTTCTCGTCGGCGAGCACGTCGACACGGCCGTCGGCGTTGCGCACCAGCACGGTGGGGCCCTGTTCGATGAACAGGCTGGTCAGTTCGGTGGCTTCCTGTAGCGAACCACCGCCGTTGTTGCGCAGGTCGATGACCACGCCGTCGACCTTCTCGGCCTGCAGCTCGTCGAGCAGGCGTTTGACGTCACGGGTGGTGCTCTTGTAGTTCGGGTCGCCAGCACGGAAGGCCTTGAAATCGAGGTAGAAGGCCGGCAGCTCGATCACGCCGAGCTTGTAGTCGCGACCAGCGTGCTTGAGTTCCAGGATCTTCTTCTTGGCGGCTTGCTCTTCCAGCTTGACCGCTTCACGGGTGATGGTGACCACCTTGCTGGTCTGGTCGCTGGGCGGATTACTGGCCGGGATCACTTCCAGGCGAACGGTGGAACCTTTCGGGCCGCGAATCAGCTTGACCACTTCGTCCAGGCGCCAACCGATGACGTCGACCATTTCGTCGTTGCCCTGGGCAACGCCGACGATCTTGTCTGCCGGTGCGATCTGCTTGCTCTTTTCGGCCGGACCGGCCGGTACTAGGCGTACCACCTTGACGTGCTCGTTGTCACTTTGCAGAACGGCGCCGATACCTTCGAGCGACAGACTCATGTTGATGTCGAAGTTTTCCGCGTTATCCGGCGACAGATAGGTGGTGTGCGGATCGTAGGTGGTGGCGAAGGCATTGATGTAGGCCTGGAACACGTCCTCGCCACGGGTCTGCTTGAGGCGCGCCAACTGGTTCTTGTAGCGCTTGCTCAGCAGTTCCTGGATGTCCTTGGTTTCCTTGCCGGCGATCTTCAGGCGCAGCACTTCATCTTTGACACGCTTGCGCCACAGTTCGTCGAGTTCAGCGCTGTCTTTGGCCCAGGGCGCTTTCTCGCGATCGACCTGCAATTGCTCGTCGGCAGTGAAGTCGATCTTGTCTACACCCTTGCCCAGCTCCGTCAGTGCGTAGTTCAGGCGCTCTTCCATGCGGGTCAGGTGGCGGCGATAGATGGTGAACCCTGGCTCGAGGTCGCCACTTTTCAGCAGATCATCGAATTTGCTGCGCCACTGATTGAATTCGGCGATGTCAGCCGCCGTGAAATAGCTACGAGATGGATCGAGCAACTTCAGGTAGTTGTCATAGATCTGAATCGAGCGCTCGTCATTCAGCGGCGGCTTGTTGTAGTGGTGGCGGCGCAGCAGCTCCACTACGTTGAGGCTGGCGATCACCTGCTCGCGGTCCGGCTGCAGATAGTCCCAACTGGTCGCTGTGGTGGTCTTGGCCGCCAGCGGCAGGGCACTGAAGCCGAGTACGAGGGCGAGGGCGGTGCTTGCAAGAGAGCGCTTCATGCTGATTCGACGTAGTGGCAGTTGATAACGCATATTAGGCCGTATTTGAGGGCGCCAGGTTCCGTTGGCGCTAGGCAAAAGCCCGGCGGTCTGCGCTGGGCTCGGTTCACTTGCACTATGGAGGCAGCATGAAGGCATTGCAAGGCGTCGAAGGGCGTGCAGAGTGGCTGGAACAACCGACGCAGGCCTGTGACGCGGGGCAGATTCGGGTCAAGGTGGCTGCAGCCGGGCTCAACCGTGCTGACCTGTTGCAGCGCGCCGGGCTTTATCCGCCACCGCCGGGTGCCAGCCAGGCACTGGGCCTGGAGTGCGCCGGGGTGGTGGTCGAAGTGGGCGCCGGTAGCGCCTGGCAGGTAGGTGATCGCGTCTGCTGTCTGCTCGCGGGCGGTGGCATGGCCGATGAGGTCGTACTCGATGCTCGCCACGCCATGCCGGTGCCAGAGGGTTTGAGCCTGGTAGAGGCGGCTGTGGTGCCCGAGGTATACGCCACCGCCTGGCTCAATCTGTTCCAGCTCGGGGCCCTGCGTCCCGGCGAGAAAGTCCTGCTGCATGCCGGCGCCAGTGGTGTCGGCTCGGCCGCCATCCAGCTGTGCAAGGCATTCGGCAGCCCTTGTTGGGTCAGCGTTGGCTCGCCAGAGCGGTTGGCTTACTGCGAAGCGCTCGGTGCCCAGGGCGGCGCCTTGCGCGGCGAAGATCTGCAAGCGCTGCGTGATTTCGGGCCGTTCGATGTGATCCTCGATCCGGTTGGCGGGCAGTACGCGGCACTCAACCTGGAATTGCTGGGCCGTGATGGTCGTTGGATCAATATCGGTTTGATGGGCGGACGCGAGGCCACCCTGGACCTGGCCCAGGTGCTGGGCAAGCGCATTCAGCTGATCGGCTCGACCCTGCGCAATCGTGACGATCAGTTCAAGGCCGATCTGTTGCGCGATCTGCAGCAGCAGGTCTGGCCGCTGTTCGCAGAAGGGCGGGTGAAGCCGCAACTCGAGCGCAGTTTTGCGCTCAAAGACAGCGAAGTGGCATTCGAGACACTCGCCGGTAATCAGGTTGCGGGTAAAATCGCGCTGCTTATCGATCCCGATCTTGTCTGAGCAAGAGCTCCAGCAGGCCGTTGAAAAACGTAGGCGAGGCAGCCAGTGCAAGGCAAGAACAGGCGAAAAAGCGGAGTTTACGAGTTGTAAATGAGCATTTTGAGCTTGTTTTTAACGCAGCAATGGCAACGCAGGTAGTTTTTCAACAGCCTGCTAGCCCGCGTCTGGTGCGGGCTTTGTCAGCGATTAGCTCATTCAATCAATATCATGGCCGTAATCAATAAGCTTTTTTTCGTTAGGTCGCTAAGATACGGCCTGTAGATTTCAAACCCTCACAGAAACCTCAGAAGGAGTCAGAGATGTCCCTCATCAACACTCAGGTACAACCGTTCAAGGTCAACGCTTTCCACGCTGGCGAGTTCGTCGAGCTCACCGAGCAGAGCCTGAAGGGCAAGTGGTCGGTACTGATCTTCATGCCGGCTGCCTTCACCTTCAACTGCCCGACTGAAATCGAAGACGCTGCCAATAACTACGCCGAGTTCCAGAAGGCTGGTGCCGAGGTCTACATCGTGACCACCGACACCCACTTCTCGCACAAGGTATGGCACGAAACTTCGCCAGCCGTTGGCAAGGCACAGTTCCCGCTGATCGGCGACCCGACCCACCAGCTGACCAACGCTTTCGGCGTGCACATCGCTGAAGAAGGTCTGGCTCTGCGTGGCACCTTCGTGATCAACCCGGAAGGCGTGATCAAGACCGTTGAGATCCACTCCAACGAAATCGCTCGCGACGTCTCCGAGACTCTGCGCAAGCTGAAGGCTGCTCAGTACACCGCCGCTAACCCGGGTCAGGTTTGCCCGGCCAAGTGGAAAGAAGGCGAAGCCACTCTGGCTCCTTCGCTGGACCTGGTTGGCAAGATCTAAAAACGGTTTCAGAGCTACCGTGTTTGGCTAGGCAACGCCTGCTAACCAGGTTTGCCTAGCCGTCGCTCGCGACGCTCTGAATTCCGTTTTGCCATTGCTACCTGCGCTGTTTGGGCCATTAACCGGCCCTTGTGGTGCCCGATGCCCGGGCGCGATCCGTCCGGGCATTTTATTGCCCGAATTTTCGTATTTGAGGAATTTCCGCCATGTTGGACGCCAATCTTAAAGCCCAGTTGAAGGCCTACCTGGAGAAGGTCACCCTGCCGTTCGAGATCGTTGCGTCCCTCGATGACAGCGCGAAATCTCAGGAGCTGCTGGGCCTGCTTCAGGACATCGTCGGCCTGACCGACAAGATCACCCTCAAGACCGACGGTAGCGATGCCCGCCGTCCGTCCTTCGCCCTGAACCGTCCGGGTGAAGACACCGGCGTTGCCTTCGCCGGTATCCCCATGGGCCACGAGTTCACCTCGCTGGTGCTGGCGCTGCTGCAGGTTGGCGGTCATCCGTCGAAGCTGGACGCCGACACCATCGCGCAGATCAAGAGCATCGAAGGCACGTTCGAGTTCGAGACCTACTTCTCGCTGTCCTGCCAGAACTGCCCGGACGTGGTCCAGGCGCTGAACCTGATGGCCGTGCTCAACCCCAATATCCGCAACGTCTCCATCGACGGTGCGCTGTTCCAGGAAGAAGTCGAGCGTCGCCAGATCATGGCTGTGCCGAGCATCTACCTGAACGGTGAGGTGTTCGCTTCCGGTCGCATGGAAGTGAAGGAAATCCTTGCCAAGATCGACACCGGCGCCGCCAACCGCGACGCCGAGAAGATGAGCGCCAAGGACGCCTTCGACGTACTGGTAGTCGGTGGTGGCCCGGCCGGTGCTTCGGCTGCCATCTACGCCGCGCGTAAAGGCATCCGTACTGCGATTGCCGCCGAGCGCTTCGGTGGTCAGGTGCTGGACACCATGGCCATCGAGAACTTCATCTCCGTCAAGGAAACCGAAGGCCCGAAACTGGTGCGCGCGCTGGAAGAACACGTCAAGGAATACGACGTCGACGTGATGAACCTGCAGCGTGCCTCGGCTCTGGTGCCGGCCAGCAGCGAAGGCGGCCTGCACGAAGTGAAGTTCGAGAACGGTGCTTCGCTCAAGGCCAAGACCGTGATCCTCTCCACCGGTGCACGCTGGCGCGAGATGGGTGTGCCTGGCGAGCAGGAATACAAGGCCAAGGGCGTGTGCTTCTGCCCGCACTGCGATGGCCCGTTGTTCAAGGGCAAGCGCGTGGCGGTGATCGGCGGCGGTAACTCCGGCGTCGAGGCGGCCATCGACCTGGCTGGCATCGTCGCTCACGTGACCCTGCTGGAATTCGCCGACACCCTGCGTGCCGACGCCGTACTGCAGAAGAAGCTGGGCAGCCTGCCCAACGTCACTGTGATCAAGAGCGCACAGACCACCGAGGTCAAGGGCGACGGTCAGAAGGTCAACGGCCTGGTGTACAAGGACCGCACCACCGAGGAGCTGCACACCGTCGAGCTGGAAGGCATCTTCGTACAGATCGGCCTGTTGCCCAACAGCGACTGGCTCAAGGGCAGCGTGGAGCTCAACCGCTTCGGCGAGATCATCGTCGATGCCAAGGGCGCGACCAATATCCCAGGCGTGTTCGCAGCTGGTGACGTGACCACCGTGCCGTACAAGCAGATCGTCATCGCCATGGGCGAAGGCTCGAAGGCATCGCTGAGCGCCTTCGACCACCTGATCCGCCATAGCTGATCGGGCGTTGCAGAAATGAAAAGGCCACCCCATGGGGTGGCCTTTCTTTTTATGGCTAACGAGGAGCCGCTTCGTAGGGTGTGCCGCGCGCACCGATGCCTCGGTTTTGCTGGTGCGCACGGCGCACCCTACATGAGCGTTATCTTCTCGGCGCTTCAGTTTTGTAGGGTGTGCTGCGCGCACCGATACCCCGGTTTCGCTGGTGCGCACCCTACGAATGGGGTATCGCTCAGCGCTTCAGGCCGCCCAGGGTCAGCGGCATCTGACGGTTCACGTCCTTGTACAGCAGGTAGCGGAAGCGGCTCGGGCCGCCGGCGTAGCAGGCCTGCGGGCAGAACGCGCGCAGCCACATGAAGTCGCCGGCCTCGACCTCGACCCAGTCCTGGTTCAGGCGATACACCGCCTTGCCTTCGAGCACGTACAGGCCGTGTTCCATGACGTGGGTTTCGGCGAAGGGGATCACGCCACCCGGCTCGAAGTTCACGATGTTGACGTGCATGTCATGGCGCATGTCGCTGATCTCGACGAAGCGCGTGGTGCTCCAGCGGCCTTCGGTGCCCGGCATGACGATCGGTTCGATGTCCTGTTCGTTGGTGACGAAGGCTTCCGGGTAAGGCACGCCTTCGACCGGCTGGTAGGCCTTGCGCAGCCAGTGGAAGCGCACGGCTTCACTGCTGTTGTTGCGCAGCGTCCAATCGCTCTGCGGCGGGATGAAGGCATAGCTGCCCGGACGCATGGCGTGCTGGGTGCCATTTAGAGTCAGGCTGAATTCGCCTTCGACGACGAAGATCACGCCTTCGGCAGTCGCGTCCAGCTCAGGCTTGTTGCTGCCGCCGTTCGGGCCGACTTCGACGATGTACTGCGAAAAGGTTTCGGCGAAGCCAGTCAGCGGGCGGGCGATGACCCACATTCGCATGTTGTCCCAGAACGGCAGGTGGCTGGTGACGATGTCACGCATCACGCCTTTGGGGATCACGGCATAGGCTTCGGTGAACATGGCGCGGTCGGTCAGCAGTTGATCCTGACCTGGGTGACCGCCATGCGGTGCGTAGTAGTAGGGCGATTTGCTCATCGAGAGATTGCCTCGGCGGGTGAATGGCGCGGGGTTCGATCCCCGAGCGGGAAATTGGCTCCCAAGCACTATAGGAATTCGCAGCTGGATTCGGAAATTAAATAGTAGAATGCCTGTCAGTGGCTTTCATGATGGGTGGCGACATGCTCGATCCCGTGCTGTTACGCAGTTTTCTCGCCGTGGTGCAGACCGGTGGTTTCACCCGTGCGGCTGCCAGTCTGCACCTGACGCAATCTACTGTCAGCCAGCAGGTACGGCGTCTGGAGGAGCAACTCGGTGCGGAGCTGCTCGACCGCAGTGGTCGCTACGTGGTGACCACCACTGAGGGCGAGCGCCTGCTGGGGTACGCCAACCGCATCGTCGCATTGATGGACGAAGCGATGCTGGCGCTGGGGCAAAGTGCGGTGGAAGGCGAAGTGCGCCTCGGCGTACCGGACGACTTCGCTGCCAACAGCCTGACGCCTTATCTGGCGGATTTCGCCGACGCGCATCCGGGCATTCGCCTGGAGATCACCAGCGGCCTCAGTCATGACGTGTGGCGCGCGTTCAACGCGGGTGAACTGGATCTGGCGCTGATCAAGCAGCGCGCCGGTAGCGCCAAGGGCCTGGCCAGTTGGGCAGAACCGCTGGCCTGGCTCGACAGCCGTGCGCGCCCGGTGCTGGCGCGTAACCCGGTACCGCTGGCTGTGTTCCCGCCCAATGGCCTGTACCGTCTGGAGATGACTCACGCGTTGGACGCCATGGGCAAGCCCTGGCGCATTGCCTATGTCAGCAGCAGCCTGCCCGGCGTCAGCGCTGCTGCAGAAGGAGGGCTGGGTCTGACCCTGTTGCCGCGCCGGTTGATCACTGCCGCGCACCGCGAACTGAACGAGGCCGAAGGTTTCGCCCCGGTGGCGCCGGTGGAAGTGGCCCTGCATGCGCGCAACCAGCTACCCGGCTACGCGCGGGAGTTGGCAGCGGCGTTGATCGAGGCCTGCGAAGGGATCATGAGCCAGTAGGGTGGCGCGGGGCCGGATAGCGTGCGCGATGCAGCGGCCCCAATGGTTGACCGCATGCATCAGAGGACGCCGGTGCGCACGGCCTGGGCGGCCCCGCGACATCCTACGGGGGCCGGATCAGCGCCAGCTTAGAATCGGCCAGCCGGCCTGTTCGGCATGGGCGCGCAGAGTCGGGTCGGGATTGACGGTGAAGGGCTTGTCCACCCGTTGCAGCAGCGGCAGATCGTTGCGGGAGTCGGAATAGAAGCTGGCGCCGGCCAGGCTTTCGCCCTGCTCGGCGAGCCAGGCGTTCAGTCGGGTGACCTTGCCCTCACGATAGGTCAGCACGCCCTGGGTGCGACCAGTATAGAAACCGTGTTGCTGCTCCAGGTCGATGGCCAGCACCTCATCGATGCCAAAGCGTTCGGCGATGGCGCTGACCAGGAAATGCGCCGACGCCGAGATCACCAGCAGGCGATCGCCCGCAGCGCGGTGCGCGGCCAGCGTACGACTGGCGTCGCTGTAGAAGATCGGCTCGATCACGTCCTCGACGAAGGGCTCGACCACATGCGCGACTTCCTCGGGCGTACGGCCAACCAGCGGCGACAGGGTGAAGGCCATGTAGTCTTCCATGGCCAGGGTGCCGGCGGCGTATTGGCGCATCAGCTCCTGTTCGTGGGCGAGGAAGGAGTCGCCATCGGCCCAGCCGATCTTCACCATTTCCTGGGTCCACAGGCTGGCGCAGTCGCCATGGATCAGGGTCTCGTCGAGATCGAAGATCGCCAAGGCCATCACGCCACCTCCCGGATCGCATCGGCGCCAATGGCCAGGCTGATGCTCTGCCCGTCTGCATGCAGGTCGGCGGCGGAGCGATTGAGCACGTCCACCAGCAGCTCCACGCCGCGTGCTTCGACCCGGTAGCGGATGACGTTGCCGAGCAGGCTGTGACTGAGAATGGTGCCGTCGATACCGAGCCCGCCGATCTGGATGGCTTCCGGGCGAATCGCCACGCGGCTGTTCACCGGGCGCAGCAGCAGGCGGCTGGCGGCATCGGCATCGAGCAGGTTGTAGTTGCCGATGAACCCGGCGGCGAAGGCATCGGCCGGTGCGGTGTAGAGGGTCTCGGCGTCACCGCTCTGGACGATCTGGCCGCCATTCATCAGCACGATGCGGTCGGACAAGACCAGCGCTTCTTCCTGGTCATGGGTGACGAAGATAGTGGTCAGGCCCAGTTCGCGCTGGATGGCGCGGATCTGTTCACGCAGGTGTTTGCGGATGCGCGCATCCAGGGCCGATAGCGGCTCATCGAGCAGCAGCAGGCGCGGGCGGGTGACCAGCGAACGGGCCAGGGCCACGCGCTGGCACTGGCCGCCGGAGAGCTGTTGCGGGTAACGATTGGCGTAGTCGCTGAGCTCCACCAGTTCCAGCACCTCGGCGACGCGCTTGCTGGCCTCGGCGGCTGGGACTTTCTGCATACGCAGGCCGAAGGCGACGTTCTGTTGCACGGTCATATTGGGGAACAGCGCATAGCTCTGGAACACCATGCCGATGCCGCGCTTTTGCGGTGCCACGGGTACCAGGTCCTCGCCGGCCAGCAGGATCTGCCCGCCGTCGACCGCAGTCAGGCCGGCGATGCAGCGCAGCAGGGTGGACTTGCCGCAACCTGACGGGCCGAGCAGGGTGATGAATTGGCCCTGGCCAATCTCGATATTGATGTCGGTGAAGATACGGGTCGGGCCGTAGCTTTTGTGCAGGTTCTGGATATGCAGAAAACTCATGACTTGTCCTTGTTCAGACGGTTGGCTGCCCAGGTCATCAGCAGCACGAACATGAAATAGGAAATCACCAGGGCGCTGGTGAAGTGGCCGCTGTCGTTACGCATGTTGTACAGGTACACCTGCAGCGTCTCGTAGCGGCTGCCCACCAGCAGGTTGGCGAAAACGAATTCGCCGAACAGGAAGCTGAAGGACAGGAACACCGAAACCATCAAGCCCTTGCGCAGATTCGGCAGCACCACCATGAAGGCCGCGCGCCAGGTGCTGGCGCCGAGCAGGTGGGCGGCGTCCATCAGGTCGCGCAGGTTGATCGCCTGCAGGTTGTTGGTGATGGCCCGGTACATGAAGGGCAGGGCGATGGTGAAGAAGCAGCCGATCAGGATCCATGGCGTACCGAGGATCGGCAGTGGGCCGGACGCGAACAGCTGCATCAGGCCGACCGAGGACACCACCGGCGGAATGGCGAACGGCAGCAGGATCAACACGTTCATCACGCCGTCCAGCTTGGGGAAGTGGTAGTTGACCACGAACAGCAGTGGCAGGATCAGCGCCAGCGCCAGCGCCAGGGCAGCGATGCACACCAGCAGCGAGCGGCCGAAGGCGGCGAGAAAGCGCGCATCACTCCACAGCGCCACGTACCACTTGAAGGTGAAACCGCTGGGCAGGATGGTCGCCGACCAACTGGTGGACAGCGAGTACACAAGGGTGCCGAGCAGCGGCAGCAGCAGGATCAGAAACAGCAGGTAGACCACCAGTTGGTGGAACAGCGGCGAGCGTTTTTCAGCGGGTGACATGGTAGCTCCGGCGCAGCAGCCATTGGTGGACGATGGTGATCAGGGTCATCAGACCGACCAGTACCATGGCCAGGGCGCTGGCCATGTTCGGGTCGAGGAAGATGTCGCCGGAGACCATCGCCGCGATACGGATCGGCAGGATGTTGAAGTTGCCGGTGGTCAGCGCGTACACAGTGGCGTAGGCGCCCAGGGCGTTGGCCAGGAGGATTACGAAGGTGCCGAGCAGCGCCGGGGTCAGAACCGGCAGGCCGATGTGGCGCCAGAACTGCCAGGTATTGGCGCCGAGCAGTTCGGCCGACTCGCGCCAGTCTTCGCGCAGGGCATCGAATGCCGGATAGAGCAACAGCACGCCGAGGGGAATCTGGAAGTAGGTGTAGAGGACGATCAGGCCGGTCTTGGAATAGAGGTTGAAGTCCTCGATCACGCCCATCTGCTTGAGCAGGATGGTCAGCGCGCCGTTGAAGCCGAGCAGGATGATGAAGGCGAAGGCCAGTGGCACCCCGGAGAAGTTGCTGGTCATGTTGGAAAACGCCATGACGAAATCGCGCAGGCGGCTGCTGACCTGGCGCAGCGAGTAGCTGCCGATGATGGCGATGACGATGCCGAACAGGCTCGACCAGAAGGCGACCTCCAGGCTATGGCGCATGGCCTGGCGGTAGAAGGCCGAGGAGAAGGCCTGCTGGAAATTGCCCAGGCCCCAGCCTTCGGCGGTATTCAGGCTGTTGCTCGCCACCCAGACCAGCGGTGCGATCTGGAAGGCGAAGAAGAACAGGGCGAAGGGGACCAGGCACAGCAGTGCCCAACCCTTGCTGGAAATGGACGACTTCATGCAAGCAGCTCCCTGCACCAGGGTTTGTCGTGGGCTGCGCCGAGCAACTGGCAGATAGTGCCGCATAGCTCGGTCTGTTGCGGGCGGGCTGCAGGATCGAGACTGAATGCGCTGCCCAGGACGATCAGCGGTACTTCGCGCTCTTCCGGCAGCACGCCGTTGTGGCTGCGGTCGTTGTTCATGCCGTGGTCGGCAGTCACCAGTATCTGGTAACCGGCGTCGAGCCAGGTCTGGATGTATTCGGCCAGCAGCACGTCGGCCATGCGCGCGGCGTTGCGGTACTGAGAACTGTCGAGGCCGTGCTTGTGGCCGGCATCGTCGATGTTCATTGGGTGTACCAGCAGCAGGTTCGGCTGGTGGCGCTGGCGCAGGCTGTCGGCGTCGGCGAACAGGTGCGAATCCGGGTAATGGTCGGCGTAGTAGAAGTGGCCGTGCTGGATCGGCAGCGACTCATCGCTGGTATGGCGGTCGCGCGCGGCCTGGAAGGGCGCGCGGTTATACAGCTCGCTGACCCAGTGATAGGCCGCGGCGGCAGTGCTCAGGCCGGCGTCACGGGCGTAGTGGAAGACGCTGCGCTGATTCGACAGACGCACCACATCGTTATGCACGATGCCGCTGTCGATGGGCGCGACGCCGGTGAGAATGCATTCGTAGAGCGGACGGGACAGTGCCGGCAGTGCGCAGTCCAGCTTGTACAGCGCGGCGCGCCCGGCCTGGCAGTAAGCCAACAGGTGACCCAGCGCATGCTGGGCCACCTGATAGCTCAGGCCATCCAGTACCACCAGGATGACGTTGTGCTTCATGGGGTTCTCTCTTTCGCTCGTAGCCCGGATGCAATCCGGGGGCGTACTTGACGATTGCCCCGGATTTCATCCGGGCTACGGATGAATGGTGACGCGGCCGCATCAATTCATATTGATGATCACGTGCTCCTGCCACAGGCGCGGCAGGGCCTTGGAAGTGGCCTCCCAGGCAGCGGCATCCTTGATCGGCTGGACCTTGGCGTACTGCTCTTGCGGCAGCAGCTTGGCCTGCACCTCGGCCGGCAGTTCGATGTGCTCGGCGCGGATCGGGCGGGCGTTGCCCTTGGCCAGGTTGATCTGCCCGGCATCGCTCAAGATGTATTCGCGGGTCAGCTTGGCGGCGTTGGGGTTCTTCGCCCACTTGTTGATGATGGTGCTGTAGCCGGAGATCACCGAACCGTCGGACGGGATCAGTACCTCGAAGCGCTCGGGGTCGATCTGGTCGCGATAGGAAAGGCCGTTGAAGTCCCAGACGATGCCGACTTCCACTTCACCCTTTTCCAGGGTCTGGATGGTCGGGTTGGCCAACGACAGGCGACGCTGCTTGGCCAGTTCGCCGTAGAAATCCAGGGCCGGCTGCACGTTGCTCTCGTTGCCGCCCATGGCGATGGCGGCGGCCAGCACGCCGTTCACGGCTTGCGCGGCGGTGCTCACGTCACCGGCGGACACCTTGTAGGTGCCGGTCTTGAGATCGGCCCAGGAGCGCGGGATGTCCTTGACCAGTTGCTTGTTGACGATGAAGGCGATGGAGCCGGTGTAGGCCAGCATCCAGTGACCGTCCTGGTCCTTGGCCCAGTCCGGAATCTGCGCCCAGGTGCTTGGCTTGTACGGCTGGGTCACGCCCTGCTGTACGGCGATGGGACCGAAGGCTGCGCCGACGTCGCCGATGTCGGCGGTGGCGTTCTCTTTCTCGGCGGCGAACTTGGCGATTTCCTGCGCCGAGCTCATGTCGGTGTCCTGGTGCTTGAGGCCATAGAGTTTGGCCAGGTCAGCCCAGGTGTCTTTCCAGTTGGCCCAGCTGTCAGGCATACCCACGCTATTCACCGCGCCTTCGGCGCGTGCAGCCTTTTCCAGTGCCTGCAAGTCGGTGCCTTCGGCCATGGCGGAAGTCGCCAGAGCGATGGCCGAGCCCATCAGTGAAGCCAGCAGCAGTTGTTTCATTGGAAACTCCTTTGCAGTGAGAATGTTGGTCTAGATCAGCAATACCCGAGCCAATCTAAGCGCCTTCGATGACAGTTTTATGTCCAGCCACGGCTGGCAGATGTCTAGCTGCAGTCAGCTGGCGCGCTCATCAAGCGTAGACCATGGATAAGTCGCTGATTTATTGGGCTGTGAGTGGATGTGGCGGTGGCATGCAGCGTGCTTGCAGCAAGGCTGTCATCTATCAGTCATCTAGACTGCCTAGTCTTGTAACCCGTTTGAGTGAGTGACTTTTGCCCTGTGATGGGGCTGGACTAGTCCAAAAGGGGAAATTTTGATGCGCGAAGAAGCGCCACGGGCCGTCACCCTCATCTGCCGCGCGTTGCAGGAGCAGATCGACCGGGGCCTGTTGCCCTCCGGCAGCAAGTTGCCGGCCGAGCGCAAGCTCAGCGAGTTGTTCGACACCACGCGTATCACCCTGCGCGAGGCGCTCGGCCAGTTGGAGGCGCAGGGGCTGGTCTATCGCGAGGAGCGTCGTGGCTGGTTCGTTTCGCCGCAACGGGTGGCCTACAACCCTCTGGTGCGTACCCACTTCCACGCCATGGTGGCCGAGCAGGGGCGGGTGCCGGCGACCGAGGTCCTGAGTGCACGCCTGATGCCGGCCACCGCGCAGATCTGCCAGGTGCTGGAGTTGCCGGCGCTGTCGAGCGTCTATCAGGTGTGCCGCGCGCGGCGCATCGACGGGCGCCTGGTGCTGTATGTCGAGCACTACCTGAATCCGGCCTACTTCCCAGGCATTCTCGAGTTCGACCTGACTCGCTCGCTGACCGACCTCTATGCCAGCGAATACGGCATCCACTACGGCCGCGTGCGCTTCGACATGGTACCCACCGCCCTGCATACCGAGGCGGCGACCAGCCTGAAAGTTTCACCTGGCAGCCCGGCGCTGCGCATCACCCGCGTCAACCGTGACCAGCACGGACGCATCATCGACTGCGACCTGGAGTTCTGGCGTCACGACGCCATTCACGTCAGCGTCGAAGTCCCCGAGTAGGGGGCGCTGCGCGCACCGGATTTTCAGGGCGCTGTCTGTACCAGCTGTTGCGAGGCACTGAGCCTTACAGGGGGGGCGCTCACTATCATTGGTGGGCCAAAGCGGAACGCCGCCCGGCCCACCCAACAGGCCTGCGCAGCAACTCCTAACCCTTGACGCAGGTATTGAGGTGCGCATGGCGCACCCTACCGTTCGTCGGCTGCGATGATGTTTTTTCGGCCAATGTCGAAATGAGCTCGCCGCGTTCGACTATCCAGTATCCACCGCCAAGGAACTGGAGTGCGTCATGAAATACCTCTGTCTCGTCTACGCCAACGAACAGGAGCTGCACAGCTCCCCCGACAGCCCGCATGACAGCGAGTGTCACGCCTACGCCCAGCGTGTGCAGGAGAGCGGGCGCATGCTCGCCGCCGAGGCGCTGCAGTCGGTACAGACCGCCACTACCGTGCGCATGCGTGGCGGCAAGCTGGACATCACCGATGGCCCCTTCGCCGAAACCAAGGAGCAGCTCGCCGGCTTCTACTTGATCGAGGCGCGCGACCTCAACGACGCCATCCAACTCGCCGGTCACATTCCCGCCGCCCGTGTCGGCTGCGTGGAAGTGAGGCCGGTTCGCCAACTGGATGTCGACCCGGCCGCTCAGCATTGAGCTGCCTTCGTTCAGCAGGAGAACCTTCATGGACCGTCGTTATATCCCCGAGGTCGCCACGCGTGAGCAGTGGCTGGCCGCTCGCAAGGCGCTGCTCGAGCAGGAAAAGGCGCTGACCCGCCAGCGCGATGCGCTCAATCGCGCCCGCCGTGCCCTGCCCATGGTGCTGGTGGAAGAGGACTACCGCTTCCAGGGCCCGCAAGGTGAACTCGGCCTGGAGGCGTTGTTCGACGGGCGCAGCCAGTTGATCGTCTACCACTTCATGTATCACATGGACCGTGGCGAAGGCTGCGACGGCTGCTCCTGCCTGGTCGACAACATCGGCCACCAGTCCCACCTGCACGCCCGTGATACCAATCTGGTGCTGGTCTCACGCGCACCGCTGGCTGATCTCGAAGCCTTCAAGCGGCGCATGGGCTGGACGCTGCCCTGGTACAGCGCCTACGGCAGTCGCTTCAACTACGACTATCACGCCACCACCGATGAGCAGGTCGCGCCGGTCGAATACAACTACCGCGACAAAGACGAGCTCAAGCGCCTGGGCCTGACCTATCACATCCAGGGCGAGCAGCCCGGTGTCAGCGTGTTCCTGCGCGACGGTGGGCGCATCTATCACACCTATTCCACCTACGGCCGAGGCGTGGAGATGCTGATGAGCAGTTTCCACTTCCTCGACTTCACACCTTTTGGCCGCGGCGAGGGTTGGGATGGCATGCCCGATCTGGACGGCAAGGGGCTCAACTGGACGCGCCTGCACGATGAGTACGAACAGACCGCGCTCACCCACGACTGCTGCGGCCACAAGGCCTGAACCTCAGCGAAGGAGAACGACATGAGTCAGCACGAACTGCAAGATGCCCTTAACGACTGGACCGAAGCCTGCCGCAGCAAGGACGTGGCGCGCATCATGAGTCACTACGTCGAGGACGTGGTGTCCTACGATGCCATCGGCCCTTTGCGTTTTCAGGGGCGCCCGGCGTACCAGGCGCATTGGCAGGCCTGCATGGAGATGTGCAGCGGCCCGGGGATGTTCGAACCGCACGAGCCGACCTTCACCGCCAGCGGCGATCTGGGCGTGACCCATTACCTGCTGCATTGCGGCGGCGCCAATGAAAAGGGCGAGCTGGAGACCTGCTGGATGCGCGTGACCCAGTGCCTGCGCCGCCAGGGCGGTCGCTGGCTGATCTTCCACGAGCATTTCTCTGCCCCGAGCGACATGGAAAGCGGCAAGGCGCTGTTCGATCTGCAGCCCTAGCGAGCAGGGGCTGCGCGATTGTCTGGTGCGTACCAGACCATCCTTAGCGCGCGACCAGTTCCAGCATGCGTTGCGCCTGCTGGCGTACGGCCTCACGCAACTCGACCGGCTGTTCGATGGTGAAGTCGAAGGACAGGCGCAGCAGCAGGCGAGCGAACCAGGTCGGGCTGTCGGTGCTGGTGGTCAGGCGCACGCTGTTGCCTTCGGGCATCAGCAGACCGGCGTTGCTCCCAAGTTCGGCGATGGCACCGGCGAGGTCGGTGTGCAGCTGGATACTCACCGGGTAGGCCCGTGGCAGGGTAGCGATGCTGGTATTGAGGTGGGCGGCGGCGTCGAAGGCTTCCGGCCGCTCGAAGTGGCTCTCCAGGGCGCGCACTTCGCGCAGGCGATCCAGGCGGAAAGAACGCACCGCCTGGCGTAGGTGGCAGTAGCCGCTCAGGTACCAGAAGCCCTGGCGGAACACCAAACCGTAGGGATCGACCTCGCGCTCGCTGCATTGGCCCTGATCGCTGCAATAGCTCACCCGCACCTGACGGCGCGCCTCGGCGGCGGCGGCGAGTTCGGCCAGCAGTTGCTGGTCGCCATTGGCGCGGCTGCGCGGCAGATCCAGAATGGCGCTCTGGCTCAGGGCGCGCACCCGCTGCTGCAGCCCCTTGGGCATGACCCGCTCCAGCTTGGCGCGGGCACTGGCCACCGCCACGGCGGTTTCTGCCAGGCCCAGATTGGCCGTCGCCAACAGGCCCAGCGCCACCGCCTGAGCTTCCTCAGCCGTGAACATCAAGGGCGGCAGCTTGAAACCGGCCACCAGGCGATAACCACCGTGCCGGCCGCGCTCGCTGGTCACCGGAATCCCCAGGTCTTCCAGGTGGCGGATGTAACGGCGCAGCGTGCGGCCGTCCACCTCAAGGCGCTCGGCCAGTTCGCGGCCGCTGAGCTGGCCATGGCTTTGCAGCAGCTCCAGCAGGGCGAGCACGCGGGTGGTGGGGCTGTTCATGGGGATCGCAGGCTCCGTAGGGGGCGCTGTGCGCACCGGTCAACCCCCTGACTGTCTTGCTGCGCGTGCACTCAACAAAAACAGCGCTAGGTGATTTTATTAGGGCGGAATATAGCCTAATTGGCTCTTAGTCTGGAGGTAGGTCGACGCTAAAGGCGTGTCGGCCACCTGCAGACAAGGAGCAACTTTTATGCAACCGATACTGTTCTACGGCGTTCCGCAAGGCTGTTCGTTCGGCTCGATCGTAGCCCTCGAGTGGCTCGGCCAACCTTATCGCCTGTGCCGGGTCGAGATGCTCGAGCAACCCTGGGACCCGCTTTTCGAGCGGATCAACCCGCTCTATCAGACGCCTGCGCTGCTGCTGGAGAACGGCGAGTTCCTGAGCGAGAGCCTGGCCATTCTCCTGAACCTGGCGGCGCGGTCGGTGGAGACGCCGCTGGGCCCACGCCAGGGCAGCGACGAATTCGATGCACTCAACCAGATGCTGTCCTACCTGGTGACCGACTTTTTCTCCGCCTTCAACCCGCTGTGGCTGGCTTATGAAAAGGCTGAGCTGGACGAGCCGCAGCGCAAGCTGTTGCGCAGCCTCGGCGCAGAACAGGTGAAGGCGGGCTGTCGCTATCTCGATCGGTTGCTCAGCGAGCGTGACTGGCTGCTGGGCCAGCGACGCAGTCTGGCGGATGCCTACCTGAGCGGTGTCGGCCGCTGGGTCGACTACCACCAGTTGTTCGATCTGCGACACGACTACCCGCATCTGGCCCGCCACCTGGCTCGGCTCGCCAACGATCCAGCGGCGCGTTTCGCTCATGCGATCGAGCAGGGCATAACGGTTGAGGGCGCTGGCGGCTTCCTCGGCCATGTGGGCTTCCAACAACTGCGCGAAGGGTTGTGCGCAGCCTGAAAACCTATGGTGAGGTTTCGATGATCGACCATCTTTGTATCACCGTGGCCAACTTTCGCCGCAGTCGCGCCTGGTATCAGGCGGCCCTGGCGCCTTTGGGCTACGAGCTGAAATACGACGGCGAGCATGGCGCGGGGTTGGCCGCCGGCTTCGGTCCGCAGGCCGAGGAGCAGGCCGTGCTTTACCTGCTCAGTTCCGCCCCCGGACGTGGTCAGTGTGAGCCGCTGACGCATTTTTGCCTGCGTGCCGACAGCCAGGCGACAGTGCAAGCCTTCCATGCCGCGGCGTTGCAGGCCGGTGGCGAAGACAATGGCCAGCCCGGCCTGCGCAAAGAATATGGCTACTACGCCGCCTTCGTGCTTGACCCCGATGGCTACAACGTCGAGGTGGCCTGTTACGTCTGAACCTTCGTCACTGCTGGCCCAGCGCCATGCAGGACGGCTCGTAGTTCTGCTGGCAGGCGCTCTGGTACAGGCGCTGGGCCTGGTCGGGATCGCGCGATACGCCACCTTCGCCGCGACGGTAGAGATTGCCCAGCACATGCTGCGCCATCGGGTTGCCCGCAGCGGCTGACTGGTTGAGGTACTTGAGCATGTCACGCTGGTTGGCGAACTCAGGGGCGTCACGCCCGGTATAGAGGTAGGCCAGGCTGACCGCAGCCATGGCGTGGCCCTTGTCTGCGGCCTGCTTCCACCAATATTCGGCCTGCTTGAGGTTCTTCTCCGGCTGACCGACGAAGTAGCTGCTACCGAGCTGGAACTGGCTTTCCAGATCACCGCGTTGGGCTTGTTGGCGCAGCTGATCCTGCTCGGTCTGGGTGACGGGCTGTTCGACGTGCGGCTGTTTTTCCGGTGCGACGGAGTCGGCTTCCCGCCCGGCGCAGCCCGCCAGCAGCGCGAGGGCGAGCAGGGCGGTGATGGCGTGAAGCGGGCTGATCGGGCTGGGCATGGCAGTGACTCCGTAGGCAAGAAACAGGGCAAGTCGCTATTAGGCCTGCCTCGCTCACCTTAGTTCGCTCTGATCCGTCTGTGCAGTGTCGACTTCACACTCGCGTCCTGAACTGCAATCCTGAGCGCTGATTTCGCTTACGAGGTAGTCATGAAGATCAGCGCGGATTTCGACAGTGGCAACATTCAGGTCATCGACGCCAGTGACCCGCAGCGCGTACTGCTGGCCATGCGGCCGGACCTCAACAGCCATCATTTCCAGTGGTTTCACTTTCAGGTCGATGATCTGCAACCTGGCCAGCGTTATGGATTTTGTCTGACCAATGCCGGGCAGTCGGCCTACAACCGTGCCTGGGACGGTTACCAGGCTGTGGCCAGTTACGATCAGCAGGACTGGTTTCGCGTGCCCACCCGTTATCAGGATGGTCAACTGCACTTCGAGTTGCAGGCCGAGCACGAGGGCATCTGGTTCGCCTATTTCGAGCCCTACCCGCGAGCGCGGCATGAACGCCTGATTGCCAACGCGCTGGAGCGCGGCGCCGAGCTGGTGGCCAGCGGCAGAAGTCTGGAAGGCCGTGATATCCAGTTGCTGCGTATCGGTTGCCAGGCTGGCGCTGCGCGCAAACTGTGGATCATCGCCCAGCAGCATCCGGGTGAGCATATGGCCGAGTGGTTCATGGAGGGGCTGATCGAGCGTTTACAGGATCCACAGGATGCCGAGATCGCCGCGCTGTTGGCCGAGGCCGAGTTCTATCTGGTGCCGAACATGAACCCGGACGGTGCCTATCGCGGTCATCTGCGTACCAACCATGCCGGGCAGGACCTCAATCGCGCCTGGCAGTCAGCCAGCTCCGAGCGTAGCCCCGAGGTGTTGTTCGTGCTGCAGCACATGCAGCGCATCGGCGTCGATCTGTTCCTCGATATTCATGGCGACGAAGAAATCCCTCACGTGTTCACCGCCGGTTGCGAGGGTAATCCGGGCTAT
Source organism: Pseudomonas sp. EggHat1 (assembly GCF_014892995.1). Taxonomy (NCBI): domain Bacteria; kingdom Pseudomonadati; phylum Pseudomonadota; class Gammaproteobacteria; order Pseudomonadales; family Pseudomonadaceae; genus Pseudomonas; species Pseudomonas sp. EggHat1. The sequence goes on along the minus strand of NZ_JACKQK010000009.1, from coordinate 57,182 downwards.
ACCCCACGGCTGGCTGCGCTGGAAGAGGAGTTCCGTAGCCGCCTGGTTGGTATTGGCGCCGAGTTCCAGACCCGTTTCGGTTATCCGCGTGACGAGCCGGGCAAGGCCAACCTGACCCTGGCCTGCAACGCCGTGGGCCAGGCCTTCGATTGCCTGTCGTTCACCATCGAGATGCCGTTCAAGGACCACGACGACAGCCCACAGCCGCGCACCGCCTGGAATGGCGCACGCTCGCAGAAGCTGGGGCAGGATGTGTTGACCGTGCTGGCGCAGATGGTCGCGACCTTGAGGTAGGGTGCCATGTGTTCCGCATCATCGATGCGCATGACAGGTAGGGTGGATCACGCTTCACCGATCCACCGCTCTGGTGGATGTAAAGAGCGACATCCACCCTACGTTTTCCCAAGGCAAGCTGCCTGTGCGGTCGGGGAGAGGCAGCCATTTTCCAGGTAAAAAAAGCCCGTCACGAGGACGGGCATAAAGTGCCGTTAACACACAGGAGTCAATAGGACGCAGTGATGCGTCCGGTATTACAGAATCGACAGCGGGTAGTTGATGATCAGACGGTTCTCGTGCAGATCCTGGCCAACGTCACGGCGGACGTCGGAGTTACGCCAGCGAACGTTCAGGTTCTTCAGGGTGCCTTCCTGAATGGTGTAGGCCAGTTCGGTTTCACGACTCCATTCTTCGGCATCGGTACGGCCGCCGGCATGGATATTGGAGCCGCTGGTGTAGCGGTTCATCAGGGTCAGGCCCGGGATGCCGAGGCCGGCGAAGTTGTAGTCATGACGCAACTGCCAGGAACGCTCCTCGGGGCTGTCGAACGCCGACAGGAAACCGTCGTTGACCAGCGAGCCGCCACTGGCGCCGTCGATACGCAGGAACTTGGTGTCACCGCTCAGTCGCTGGTAGGTGACCTGGAAGGTGTTGTTGCCTCTCTTGGCCGACAGAGCACCTTGATACACCTTGTTGTCCAGGTCGCCGGCCTTGGCCGCGCCTTCGTCCTTGCCGTTGAAGTAGCCGAGGTTGGCGCCCAGTACCCAGTCACCGACAGGCTGGCTGTGGGTCAACTGCAGGAAGCTCTGCTGATAAACGTCTTCCAGGCGAGCGTGCCAGGCGCCGACCATGGTGTTGTTGCCGTTGAAACGGAACTCACCACCACCGAAGTTGAAGTCATCGCCTTCTACGCCGTTGAACGACATGTCTTCACGGCTGGCATCGTTGCGCTGGCTGTTCTTCCAGAACTGGCCGCCGTACAGGGTCAGGCCATCGATCTCGCTGGAGGTCAGCTGGGCACCCTGGAAGGTTTGCGGCAGCGAACGACCGTCGTCAGCACGCAGGATCGGCAGCACGGCGAACCATTCGCCGACCTTCAGTTCGGTCTTGGAAATCTTGGCCTTGGCAGCTACGGCGGTGCGGCCGAACTGGTCGGCGGCCTGGCCATCATCGTGGATCGGCATCAGTTGGGTGTTGGCGGCGCCACGGTTGCCGTCCAGCTTGATGCTGTACAGACCGAGCACATCGAGGCCAAAGCCGACAGTGCCCTGAGTGAAACCGGAGCGGGCATCGAGGATGAAGTTCTGCGTCCAGCCTTCGGCCTGGCCCTGGCGCTCGCCACGGATCACCGGATCGGTACCGTTCAGGTAGTTACGGTTGAAGTAGTAGTTGCGCAGGCCGAGGGTGACCTTGGCGTCTTCGACGAAGCCGGCAGCGTGCGTGGTGGTCGGCATAACCAGGGCCAGAGCCGTGCTGCCGAGCAGGGCCAATGGAATGATGTTGCGTGCGGTCATTGTTGTTGTGCTCCCAGTTTTTGAACGAACCATCCCCTGCCGGTCTGCATCAGGACCTGCATGATGGGAATGTTGTGTTTGCCCCGTAGAGGGCGATAGCCCGGCCGAACGCGGCCGGTCATTGCTGGTGGCTGACGTCAGCCTCCGGCGAATCCGGTTCTATGGCGTGTGGCGGCGATGGGTGCCGAGCAGGCGAGGGGCTGCTGCGCTGAGGGAGAGGCGAGGATAGTCATGTCATGGCCCTGATTCTTGTTGTTATCGTTGTTATATGTCGTCATACAACTTGCTGGATTATCGACAGCCTTTTTATTGCTTGTCAACGTATGGCTAGACGAAAGTCTGAGGAGGTTTTCCCCGTATAGCGCTGCTATTGACGATGCCATGGGCTTTCAGCGCGGTTCCGTGCAGAGCCGGTAAACCATCTGGTATCGAATTTGTTGTGTGATAACGTATGACAAATTCACTTACGTCTAGGGTTTATCCATGCCGCATTGCCTGATCGAAGCCGCCCGCGAGGTGAGTGAGCTGATTGCACCGCAGGAGCTGGTGCAGCTGGTGCATGACCAGGCAGCTGAGGCGGGGCTGTTCCAGCCCGGCGAGGTCAAGGTGCGCCTGAGCCTGTACGAGCACCACTGCGTGGGTGGCGAGCCGGGGTTGTTCGTGCACCTGATCTTCTACGTGCTGGCCGGGCGCAGCGATGACGACAAGCGGGCGCTGTCGCGACGTATCGTGCGCGCACTGGTCGAGCGCCTGCCGCAGGTGCCGGCGATCTCCCTGGACGTGCGCGACATTTGCCGCGAGGTGTTCAGCAACAGGCGCAACTGCCTGGACGATTAATCCGTCTCCAGCAGACGTGCCCCTGCGCCCTGTTCACCGAGTTCGTCGCTGGGGTTGCGCAGTGGGCAGTCCTGCATCGACAGACAACCGCAACCGATACAGCCGGTGAGCTGGTCGCGTAGCCGCGTCATTTGCTCGATGCGTGCGTCCAGGTCGTGCTGCCACTGCGCTGACAGTCGCTGCCAGTCCGCAGCCGTGGGGATGTGGTCGCAAGGCAGCGTGCTCAGCGCCAAACCGATATCTGCCAGGGGAATACCCAGGCGCTGCGCCACCTTGATGAGCGCTACGCGGCGCAGCACATCGCGCCGATAACGTCGCTGATTACCGGCATTGCGTTGGCTGTGGATCAAACCCTTGGCTTCGTAGAAATGCAGTGTGGAAACCGTCACGCCGCTGCGCTCGGCTACCTGGCCGACGCTCAACGGACGCTCGTGAAAAGCGCGGTGCATGTCCATGAGAAATTCCTGTTGACCTCAAGTTAAGTTGAGGTTTTACCCTCGCTGGCCTTGATAGACAACACCGAGGGCAATTCCATGCAGGACCGCATTCGACTGGTACTGATTTACGGCAGCGTGCGTGAAGAGCGCTTCTGCGACCAGGTGGTGGCCTGGGCGCGTGAGCAGATCGAGCAGCGCAGCGAATTCGAGCTGAGCCTGGTCGATCCGGCCGTGATGTTTCGCCAGCCTGGCGAGGCGCAGGCGCTTGCTGAACGCCGGCATCAATCGCTGCAGCAGTTGCTGCGTGCCGATGCCTTTCTGATCGTCACACCGGAGTACAACCACGGCTATCCGGCGGCGCTCAAGCAGTTCATCGACGAGGTGCCGGCGTCCTGGGAGGCGCGGCCGGTGGGATTCGTCAGTTATGGCGGGGTGTCCGGCGGGTTGCGCGCGGTGGAGCAACTGCGCCAGGTGCTGGCAGAGCTGCACGCGATGACGGTGCGTGGCTCGGTGAGCTTCACCAATGCCTGGGAACAGTTCGATGACCAGGGCCAACTGAGTGAACCACGACGGGCCAACTCGGCGTTGGCGCATACGCTGGTGCAACTGAACTGGTGGGCACAGACACTACGCGCCGGGCGCGAGCGGGTGCCCTATGAGCGGATCAGGGGGTAGAAACGCCGTAGCCCGGATGCAATCCGGGAGCTTTTGAGGGCATCCCCGGATTTCATCCGGGCTACGGAGCCGTCATCCGTAGGGCGGGTACAACCCGCCAGGGCTATGTGGCGGGGTTCACCGGCCCTACGAACTGCGTGCCGGACGCGAGCGGGTGCCCTATGAGCGGATCAGAGGGTAGAAACGACGTAGCCCGGATGCAATCCTGGAGCTTTTGAGGGCCTCCCCGGATTGCATCCGGGCTACGGAGCCGTCATCCGTAGGGCGGGTACAACCCGCCAGGGCTATGTGGCGGGTTTCACCGGCCCTACGAACTGCGTGCCGGACGCGAGCGGGTGCCCTATGAGCGGATCAGAGGATAGAAACGCCGTAGCCCGGATGCAATCCGGGAGCTTTTGAGGGCATCCCCGGATTTCATCCGGGCTACTAAGCAGTGACCTGTAGGGCGGGTGCAACCCGCCAGGACTATGTGGCGGGTTTCACCGGCCCTACGCCATTGTCCTTTCCCATGAGCGGGAAAGTGAGTGAATCAGCCGCGGTAGTAGCGCTGCGGCACGAACGGGGTCTTGGCGACTTTCATCGCCACGCGCTTGCCGCGCACCACGGCCCAGACGTCGCTGTCGATGGCGGTGTGGCTGGCGTTGACGTAACCCATGGCCACCGGCGCGCCGAGGGTCGGGCCGAAGCCGCCGCTGCACACCTGGCCGATCACGGTGCCGTCGGCATCGACGATTTCCGCGCCTTCACGCACCGGTACACGCTCCTGCGGCAGCAGGCCGACACGCTTGCGCGCCACGCCTTTCTGCTGTTGCTCGAACACGCGCTCGGCGCCCGGGAAGTTGCCGGCACGCTCGCCATCGGCACGGCGCACCTTGGACATGGCCCACAGCAGGCTGGCTTCGATCGGCGTGGTGGCGCTGCTCATGTCGTGGCCGTACAGGCACAGGCCGGCTTCCAGGCGCAGCGAGTCACGCGCCCCCAGGCCGATGGCCTCGACTTCCACTTCGGCCAGCAGGCTGCGCGCCAGGGCTTCGGCCTGATCGACGGCGACGGAAATCTCGAAACCGTCTTCGCCGGTGTAGCCGCTGCGGCTGACGATGCACTCGCTGCCCAGCAGGCGCACACGGGCAACCTGCATGAAGGTCATCTTGCTCACTTCCGGCGCCAGGCGGGCCAGCACGTCGACCGCTTTCGGGCCTTGCAGGGCGAGCAGGGCGCGTTCTTCGAACAGGCACTCGATCTGGCACTGCTCGCCGATGTGTTTCTTCAGGTGGGCCAGGTCCTGATCCTTGCAGGCGGCGTTGACCACCACGTACAGGGTGTCGTCGCCCAGGTTGGCGACCATCAGGTCGTCGAGGATGCCGCCCTGAGCATCGGTGAACATGGCGTAACGCTGCATGCCCACCGGCAGGTCGATGATGTCCACCGGCACCAGGGTTTCCAGAGCGCGCGCAGCGTGCTCGCCACGCAGCAGGATCTGGCCCATGTGCGAGACGTCGAACAGGCCGGCGGCGTCGCGGGTGTGCAGGTGCTCCTTCATCACGCCCAGCGGGTACTGCACGGGCATGTCATAGCCGGCGAAGGGCACCATGCGCGCGCCGAGTTCGAGGTGCAGGGCGTGCAGCGGAGTCTTGGCGAGAGTTTCAGTGGTCATGTCGATTTCCTGTTGGGTGCGCCGCGCGCACCGGTTGGGGCCGCCGCGCGGCCCGTGGTCAGTCGGGTATCAGTCAGCGTAGACCGGGAAGGTGGCGCACAGGTCTGCGACCTGGCCGCGCACGCGCTCGATCACGGCCGGGTTTTCCAGGTCGTCGAGGATGTCGCAGATCCAGCCAGCCAAGGTGCGGCATTCGCCTTCCTTGAAGCCGCGAGTGGTCACCGCCGGAGTGCCGATACGGATGCCGGAGGTAACGAACGGCGACTGCGGGTCGTTCGGCACGGCGTTCTTGTTGACGGTGATGTGGGCATCGCCAAGAGCTGCGTCAGCCGCCTTGCCGGTCAGGCCCTGCTTGACCAGGCTGATCAGCATCAGGTGGTTGTCGGTGCCGCCGGAGACCACGTCATAGCCGCGCTCGACGAACACTGCCGCCATGGCGCGGGCGTTGTCGATCACCTGCTGCTGGTAGGTCTTGAAGCCCGGCTCCAGCGCTTCCTTGAAGCACACAGCCTTGGCCGCGATCACATGCATCAGCGGGCCGCCCTGGGCGCCGGGGAACACGGCGGAGTTGAGCTTCTTCTCGATCTCTTCGTTCTTGCGCGCGAGGATCAGGCCGCCACGCGGACCGCGCAGGGTCTTGTGCGTGGTGGTGGTGACCACATCGGCGAACGGCACCGGGTTGGGGTACAGACCGGCCGCGACCAGACCAGCGACATGGGCCATGTCGACGAACAGCAGCGCCCCGACCTTATCGGCAATGGCGCGGAAACGGGGGAAGTCCAGCACGCGCGAGTAAGCCGAGAAACCGGCGACGATCATCTTCGGCTTGTGCTCGATGGCCAGGCGCTCGACCTCGTCGTAATCGATCAGGCCGTTCTCGTCGATGCCGTACTGCACGGCGTTGTAAAGCTTGCCCGAGGACGACACCTTGGCGCCGTGGGTCAGGTGGCCGCCATGGGCCAGGCTCATGCCTAGGATGGTGTCGCCCGCGTTCAGCAGTGCGAGGTACACGGCGCTGTTGGCCGAGGAGCCGGAGTGCGGCTGGACGTTGGCGTAGTCGGCGCCGAACAGCTGCTTGGCGCGCTCGATGGCCAGCGCCTCGACCTTGTCCACATGCTCGCAGCCACCGTAGTAGCGCTTGCCCGGATAGCCTTCGGCGTACTTGTTGGTCAGGCCACTGCCTTGCGCCTGCATCACGCGCTGGCTGCAGTAGTTTTCCGATGCGATCAGCTCGATATGGTCTTCCTGGCGCTGTTCTTCGGCCTGGATCGCCGCAAGCAGGGCATCGTCATAGCCTTGCAGTTGGTCGTGCTTGCTGAACATGGTGAGGCCCTCTTTATCGTTTTTCTCGGGATGCAGTCGGCCCGCCCCGGTGAGGGGAGCCGAAAGGAATCGGGGTGGATGTAGCCCGGATGCAATCCGGGGAAGCTGTTGAGAGCTCCCGGATTTCATCCGGGCTACGGGCTGGCGCTTACGCGTCCTGATACGCCTCGATGGACGGGCAGGCGCAGACCAGGTTGCGGTCGCCGTAGACGTTGTCCACGCGGCCAACCGGCGGCCAGTACTTGGCCTCGATCAGCGTCGCCAGCGGGTACACGGCCTGCTCGCGGCTGTAGGCGTGGTGCCATTCGCCAACCAGTTCCAGGGCGGTGTGCGGGGCGTTCTTCAGCGGGTTGTCGTCCTTGTCCAGACGGCCTTGCTCGACCGCGCGGATTTCTTCGCGGATGGCGATCATGGCGTCGCAGAAGCGATCCAGCTCTTCCTTGGACTCGCTCTCGGTCGGCTCGATCATCAGGGTGCCGGCAACCGGGAAAGACATGGTCGGAGCATGGAAGCCGAAGTCGATCAGGCGCTTGGCCACGTCGTCGACGCTGATGCCGCTGCTGTCCTTGAGCGGACGGATGTCGAGGATGCACTCGTGCGCCACCAGGCCGCCTTCGCCGGAGTAAAGCACCGGGTAGTGCTCTTCCAGACGACGGGCGATGTAGTTGGCGTTGAGAATGGCCATCTGCGACGCGCGCTTGAGGCCGTTGCCGCCCATCATGGTGATGTACATCCAGGTGATCGGCAGGATGCTGGCGCTGCCGAACGGTGCGGCGCTGACCGCCCCGATCTTGCGTGCCATGTGCGCATGGCCCGGCAGGAACGGCGCCAGGTGCGACTTGACGCCGATCGGGCCGACGCCCGGGCCGCCACCGCCGTGCGGGATACAGAAGGTCTTGTGCAGGTTGAGGTGCGACACGTCGCCACCAAACTGACCCGGGGCGCACAGACCGACCATGGCGTTCATGTTGGCGCCGTCGATGTAAACCTGGCCGCCGTTGTCGTGGATGATCTGGCAGATCTCGCGAATACCTTCCTCGAACACACCGTGGGTGGACGGGTAGGTGATCATGATCGCGGCCAGGCGATCCTTGTGCTCTTCGGCCTTGGCCTTCAGATCGGCGATGTCGACGTTGCCGCGTGCATCACAGGCGGTCACTACCACGCGCATACCGGCCATGGAGGCGGTCGCCGGGTTGGTGCCGTGGGCCGATTGCGGGATCAGGCAGATGTCGCGCTGATCGTCGCCACGGCTAAGGTGGTAGGCGCGGATGGCCAGCAGACCTGCGTATTCGCCCTGGGAACCGGCGTTGGGCTGCAGCGACACGGCGTCGTAGCCGGTGGCGGCGCAGAGCATGGCTTCTAGCTCAGTGGTCAGCTGGGTGTAACCTGCGGCCTGCTCGACCGGAGCGAACGGGTGCAGGTTGCCGAATTCCGGCCAGGTGACCGGGATCATCTCGCTGGCGGCGTTGAGCTTCATGGTGCAGGAGCCCAGCGGGATCATGCTGCGATCCAGGGCCAGGTCCTTGTCAGCCAGCTTGCGCAGGTAGCGCATCAGCTCGGTTTCGCTGTGGTAGCGGTTGAACACTTCGTGGCTGAGGATCGGCGACTGACGCAGCAGGTTCTGCGGCAGGCGGCTGGCGATCTGCGCGGCCAGGTCGCTGACGGCAGGGGCAGCCTGGTCAGCGGCGAAGAGGTTCAGCAGCGCCTCGACGGCGGCCTGGTCGGTGGTTTCGTCCAGCGACAGACCCAGACGCTCGGCGTCGATCTCGCGCAGGTTGATGCCGGCAGCACGGGCCTTGGCATGCAGTTCGGCGGTCTTGGCGCCGGTCTTGATGCTCAGGGTGTCGAAGAAGTGCTGCTGCTCGACGCTGTGGCCCAGCTTGGTCAGGCCCAGGGCGAGAATGGCGGTGAAGCTGTGGATGCGCTGCGCGATCTCGGTCAGGCCTTTCGGGCCGTGGTACACGGCGTACATGCTGGCGATGTTGGCCAGCAGCACCTGAGCGGTACAGATGTTACTGGTGGCCTTCTCGCGGCGGATGTGCTGCTCGCGGGTCTGCATGGCCAGGCGCAGGGCCGGCTTGCCGAAACGGTCCACCGACATGCCGACCAGGCGGCCCGGCATGTCGCGCTTGAACGCGTCGCGGGTGGCGAAGTAGGCGGCGTGTGGGCCACCGAAGCCCAGCGGAACACCGAAGCGCTGGGCGCTGCCCAGGGCGACGTCGGCGCCGAATTCGCCCGGCGGGGTGAGCAGGGTCAGGGCCAGCAGGTCGGCGGCGACGGCCACCAGGGCATTGGCGGCGTGGAAGCGCTCGACCAGCGCGCGGTAATCGAAGATGTCACCGTTGCTCGCCGGGTACTGCAGCAGCGCGCCGAAGTAGGCGCTGGCGTCAGTGATGGCGGCTTCGTCGCCGACTTCGATGTCGATGCCCAGCGGCTCGGCACGGGTGCGCAGCACGTCGAGGGTCTGCGGGTGGCAGTGCTGGGAAACGAAGAAGGTGTTGGCAGCCTTGTTCTTCGACAGACGCTTGCAGAAGGTCATGGCCTCGGCGGCAGCGGTGGCTTCGTCGAGCAGCGATGCGTTGGCGATCTGCATGCCGGTGAGGTCGCTGATCAGGGTCTGGAAGTTCAGCAGCGCTTCCAGTCGGCCCTGGGAAATCTCCGGCTGGTACGGGGTGTAGGCGGTGTACCAGGCCGGGTTTTCCAGCAGGTTGCGCAGGATCGGGCTCGGCGTGTGGGTGCCGTAGTAACCCTGGCCGATGAAGTTCTTGAACTGCAGGTTCTTGGCGGCGATGGCCTTGATCTTGGCCAGGGCGTCGGCTTCCGAGAGGCCTGGCTGCTCGCCGAGGATGCTGGTGCCCTTGATGCTCTCGGGAATCACGGCACCGGTCAGCGCGTCGACCGAGTCATAGCCGAGCAGTTCGAGCATGGCGGCGGTGTCGGCATCGCGCGGGCCGATGTGGCGGGCGATGAATTCGTTCTGGGTATCGAGCTTGGTCATGGCGGTCACTCAGGCGTCGGCGTTGGCGTTCAACAGACGATCATAGCCGGCCTTGTCCAGCAGGTCGGCCAGCACGGCGTTGTCGGCCAGGCGCATGCGGAAGAACCAGGCCTTGTCCAGCGGCGACTCGTTGACCAGCTCCGGGCTGCCTTCCAGGTCGGCGTTGATTTCGACGATCTCACCGTCCAGCGGCATGACGATGTTGCTGGCGGCCTTGACCGACTCCAGCACCGCTACTTCCTCGCCCTGGGCGTAGGACTTGGCTTCCGGCAGTTGCACATACACCACGTCGCCGAGCGCGTCCTGGGCGTAATGGGTGATGCCGACGGTAACCAGACCATCGTTGTCCAGACGCAGCCATTCGTGATCGGCGGTGAAACGCAACTCGCTCATGTCAAATCCTCAGGGGGTAATGGTGTCCGCTTCTAGGTGGCGGGCAGGTTGCGGAAGCGTTTGCAATGCCGGTGCCAAAGTAAAAATATTCAATAAAATCAAGGTCTTAATAATATTTTAAGGGCTTGTATACAGTCCTCTGGAACGATATCGCTACGAATTCAGGCGTCGCAAATGGAAAAGTCGAAGTCGCAGCAGACAGGGCGCGGCTTTCGCTCGTTTGTTGCTGAATCGTTACGGTGGAATGATATCGATACGTTGGCCGGCTGAAACCGCTCGAGCTCGGTAATGGTGCGCCGCGTAACCCACCGGGCGGTCTTCCGCGTTGCGCCGATGGTGGGTTACGGCGCATCGGACCCTGTGGGATTTTTCGTATTCAAGACAGGCGCCTAACCCACCCTATTGGGCGAGTGCGTCAGTGCTTGCCCGGAATCCCGTACTTGCGCAGGCGCTTGGCGATGGCGGTGTGCGAGGTGCCGAGGCGGGTGGCCAACTGGCGGCTGGACGGGTGGCTGTCGTAGAGCTTTTCCAGCAGCGCCTTCTCGTACTCGTCCATGGCCTGCTCCAGGCTGGCGACTTCCCCTTGCACCTTCGGCGCCACTTCGGTGCCGGCGATATCCAGGTCGTCCATCTCCACCCAGTTGCTGTCGCAGATCGCGGCGGCGCGGAAGATCACGTTCTGCAACTGGCGCACGTTGCCCGGCCAGCGCCCCGCCAGCAGCGCCGGGAAGGTCGCCGGTGCCAGGCGGCAGGGCAGGCGCTGGATCTGCGCGCAAGCCTGGGCCATGAAGTGTTGGGCCAGCAGCAGGATGTCCTGGCCACGCTCGCGCAGCGGCGGCACTTCCAGGTTGAGCACGTTGAGGCGGTAGAACAGGTCTTCGCGGAAGCTGCCTTCGGCGACCATCTTTTCCAGATCACGGTGGGTGGCGCTGAGGATGCGCACGTCCACCTTCACCTCGCGGTCGCCACCGACGCGGCGGAAGCTGCCGTCGCTGAGAAAACGCAGCAGCTTGGCCTGCAGATAGGGCGACATCTCGCCGATCTCGTCGAGGAACACCGTGCCCTGGTTGGCCAGCTCCAGTAGCCCCGGCTTGCCGCCACGCTGAGCACCGGTAAAGGCGCCGGGGGCGTAGCCGAACAGCTCGCTCTCGGCCAGATTCTCCGGCAGGGCGGCACAGTTCAGCGCCAGGAACGGTGCGGTACGGCGCACGCTGACGGTATGGCAGGCGCGCGCCACCAGCTCTTTGCCGGTACCGGTTTCGCCGTGGATCAGCAGCGGCGCATCGAGCGATGCCACACGCAGCGCGCGGGCCTTGAGCGCGCGGATCGGCGCGGACTCGCCAAGCAGCGAGTCGAAGCCCTCGGCATGATCATGATGCAGCGCGGCCAGACGCTGGCCCATGCGGCTCGGTGCATAAAGGGTGAGCAAGCCGCCGGTCAGGCGACCGTCTTCGGTGATCGGCTGGGCGTCGAGCAGCAGCGGCTGGCCGGCGAAATGCACTTCGCGCAGCGGCTGATGAAAACCGGCGGCGAGCAGCGATTGCTGCAGCGCATCATCGGCGAACAGCGCGGCGATGCTCAGGCCTTCGGGCGTGCGGCCACAGATATCCACCAGCGCCGGGTTGGCCAGCAGCACAGTGGCGCGGTCATCCACCGCCAGCACCGGGTCGGGCATGGCCGCCAGCAGCGCATCGAGCTGCAGGCGTCTGCGCTGGCCGGGCAGAATGTCCACCACCTCGACGCTCTGCACGCCATGCACCTGCAGCAACGCGCCGCGCAGCTCCTCGAGCACGGCGGCGCTCAGCGTCGGTGCGTCGATATAGACGTTTGGCGGTACCATCTCCACCGCATCGAGGTTCAGATTGCGCCCGCCCAGCAGCGCCAGGACTTCCTGGGTGATACCGACGCGGTCGATGAAGCTGACGTGGATGCGCATTGATGACGGTCGAAATGGGCGAACAGGCGGCGATTATGCCTGCTCTGCTCGATATGAGGAAAAGGACAACCGCGTGAGTACAGAAAAACCGAGCCGCGCCGACTACCACCGCGAGCACCAGGCCCGCGCCGAAGCCGAGGCGCAGCGCCTGCTGGCGCGCAGGAGCGAGCTGCAAGGGCGCTGGCTGCCCTGGGTGGCGCAGGAGCTGTACCAGCTCAGCCCACCGGAGTTCGCCAACATGGTGCGCCGCGAGTTGCAGCGGTTGGCGTAGCCCGGATGCAATCCGGGGACTGTTTGGAACATGCCAAAGCTGTCGCGGCTGAAGCCCCTCCCACAAGTCTCCCGCATCTGTGGGAGGGGCTTCAGCCGCGACCCTTGGTATCCTGCGACTCAAGCGCGCTTGCGCCCGCAGCGAGTAGGGCGTACTCGGCTTTGGCTTCCTGCGTCGCTCTACCTCCTGCATCCATGCAGTCGTCGCGAAGCAGTACGCCGTTGGGGGGCGTAATGGGCGTGGGTTGTAGTGCCGGACTCGGCATGGCTCGGCGGACTGTTCGCTTCGCTCCTGAGTCCGCCCTACGCACTGGTGTGTCGCGCCCTACGCACGCTTGCGCGCACAGCGGCTCATATCCACCTTGCCCACATAGGGGTTGCCCCAACCCATCACGCAGGCCACCTGCTGGTTGCGCTGCCGCTCCCAGGCCTTGGCCGGGTAGGCCTTGCTCCAGGCTTCGTAGAGCTGCCGGTCCTGCTTCGACAGGCGCAGCTTGTAACGGTCGGACATGTAGAAATAGGTGCGCGCGATCATCCCGCGAATGGCCGGGCGCGGCATCACCTTGCGCGCCTTGAAGTCCACCACCGTTTCGCACTTGCCATATTGATGCGGCTTCTGCGGCAGCCAGGCGAAGGCGTAGTTGCTGCGGTCGCCATTCACCTCGCCGATGCTCGGCACCAGGTTGTGCAGGTCGGCCTCGGCCTTGCGAAACTGCGCATCGTTGGCCGCGCAGTGCTTGCGCCCGCCTTTCTGCCAGCACTGGCGCTGATGGCCGATCACCCAGGCCGGGACGATATGTTCCCACTCGATGCGCTGGGCGCGATTGGCGTTCTTGCGTGGCGTGTAACCACAGGAGCGCAGATCGACCCGATTGCCGCTGTACTTGCAGCCGCAATAGAACTCGGTGGATTGCTGCTCATACAGCGGCCAGGCCAGGCGCTTGGCCTCGGCGAAAGTGGCGGGTGCGGCGTGCAGGGAAAGGGCTGTGAAACAGCAGAGCAGGGGCAGTAGGCGTCGAATCATGGGGCGGCAGAGTAGCCGTCACCGCTGTCGATGTGAAGACAGAAATTTCAGGTTTTTCAAATGCTTGCGTGATGGCTAGAGGCCTTTATTGCGGGCTGGTTGGTACATGGACTGCTGCTCAGTCCGTCAGCCTGCAAGCAGCACTGGCGACCTCCCGCCCTTGCAATCAGCTGAACCTCGGCAAGCGCTGATCCGAGTCGTTGCCTTCGCTCTGGGCCGGTTGCGGCAGGCCTGCGACCTTGAGCACCGGCATCCTCTCGCCCACCAGGCGCAGATCGCGGCGGGGCAGGGCGAAGCGCACATCCAGCTCGCGCAGGGCATCGAGCAACTCCAGGTTGATCTCCTGCTGAGTGTCCATGTACTGGTTGTAGTCCGAGGTCAGCACGATATAGACCACCTCGAAGGTCAGCTGGCTTTCATCGAAACCGAGAAAATGCGCGCGGTCGAAGCGGGTCTTGGGCGTGGCGCGGATGATATCGCCGACCTTCTCCGATACCTGGCGCACCTTGTCGCTGGGCGTGTCGTAGTTGATGCCGAACTTGAAGACGATACGGCGCGTGTCCATGCGCTTGTAGTTGTGCACGACCTGGCGCAGCAGGTCGGCGTTGGCGCACACCACCTGCTCACCGCTGAGGCTGCGAATGCGCGTGGTCTTCAGACCGATATGCTCGATGGTCCCGGCCACCTCGCCGAACACCACGAAGTCACCGATCTCGAACGGCTTGTCGACGCCAATCGACAGCGAGGCGAACACATCGCTGAGCACCGTCTGCACCGCCAGCGCCACGGCGATACCGCCGACACCGAGGCTGGCCACCAGCGCGGTGATATCCACCCCCAGGTTGGCCAGGATCGACAGCAGCATCACCGACCACACCACGATCAGAATCATGATGCTGATGATGGTGGTCATCACCGGGTTGTAACTGCCACCGTTCTTGCCCATCACCAGGCTGCGCGACCACAGGCGCACGCCGGTATCGACCCACAGCGCTACCTGCAGGGCCAGGGCGACGAACCAGGTATGGCTCAGCGCGCTTTGCCAGGCGAGCGGCAAGTCCGCCAGACGCAACGCCAACAGCAGGGAAAACGCCAGCAGCAATAGGCGGCTAGTGCGGCCGATGACCATGGCGATGAAGTGTGACCAACTGCGCTCCCGATCCGCCGATCCGGCCTTCAGGCGCTTGTGCAGGGTGTTCACCAGAGTACGCAGCACGCTGTAGATCAGCGCCGTGGCGACCAGGACAATCGCCACGTTGAGCCAGACATCGCGTTCAAGCCAGATATTCCACTGTTCCATCGCCGGGGGCCTCCAGAAAAAGACATATAGGGTTCTGGTGGCGTTGAGGGGCAGAAGTTCCGGGGAAATGGGTGGCGCGCTGCTGAGTGCAGCGCTCATTCAGGTAGTGGGATTACACGAAGAGGGAGAGCCAGCAATGGCATCGAAAGCTCACTGCTGTTTTGCCGAAGCGCTGGATTGTTGTACGCGCTTCGCCAGAGGCTCCAGCGACCAGAAAAACAGGAGCAACATCGTGGTGGCGAGATGGCTCAGTGCTTCCGAAAACTCGCCACGCCACAGATAAAGCGTAAACAGGGAGCCGCTGTAGAGAGTGAATGCCAGCAGGACCACGCGGCACAGCTGGATGCTGCGTTTGGTGAAGAACTTGTGGTTGTTCATTAGTGAATTCCTTTTCGCGGGGTGAAGCCGCTAACGCGAGGATACTGTTATCGATGGCCGGAATCGAACCCTTTCCGGCGCCTTGCTGTGATCCGCAATTCTCGGCTTTCCTAGCCTTGCAGCCTGCCCACGGCGGCATTTTCCCGCTATCTCTTGCAGTGTCTTCGACACTTTTTCGACACAGCGGCTAGACATGATTGGCAGCTATGGCTAGCTTCCGAGCATCAGCTTGTCGTTTTTGCGACGGCAATTTTTTCAGGCTTAGGCATTCATGTACCGCATACCCCAAGATTTAGACCTATCAGGGATTGTTGGTGAGTTCACAACGCAAGTATTGGTTGGTCAGTTCGACATTCAATTTCGCTTTGGAGAATACCATTTTGCGATTCAGTCAGATATTTATCTTGTTCGGTGCGGCGAGGTCATTGGGGGTTGGCAGTCGGGTGCTTGGCCATCACAGCAGTTTTTTGAAGTTATGAACGTTAACGTAGTTGCATGCCAAATGTTGGATGAAAGAGAAGTGGTTATCCATCTGGAAAATGGTATTGAAATTCATCTTCGGGATGATTCAGATAAATTTGAATGTATGCAGATTTATGTCGATGGAGAACAAAGTCCGTACATAATATAAAGGCATTGGTTGGTTAAGGTGTTTATTTTGTTTTGAAATTGGTTGTTTTGGGGTCTCTTCTTTTTGTGTGTATTGCGGTATTTGGTTGAATGCAAATAAAAGAGCGGGGTGGTATGTGGATTTTGTTATAGATTTTATTTTTAGCGTGTTTTTTATCGTATAGGGATTTGGGTTCTAAGAGTTTTGACCTTTGGTAGGTTTCCAGAGGGAAATAGCTATCTGAAGTTTATTCCTGTTATTGTTGGTTTTTTCTGTGTTTGTATTTTTATTGTTCTTGCATTTATCGGGGGTTCTGAGATGTGGCGTATTTTGAGTTTGCTACGATAAATGGCGTGATTTGCTAGGTTGAATGATGAGTTTTTATTCCTTGTCTAGACGATAAATGATATGCCCTTTTTGCTTTTTCAATTGCTTGGCGGAGAAAATAAATGTGTCCCCTTTTCTGCGTAATAAGGGAAACGCGCTAATGCCTCAGTATTCGGGTGGGCCATATCGTTTTAGAACGTGGCTGAGAGGTTATCTGCCCTGGATGTTAATTGATTGGGGTATTGCCGCTAAAGGCTCCGATTGCGAGCAAGCCGGAGGCTCTCATGAGTGGTATAACATCGATGGTAAGGAAAGTGGTTGTTATCACTGCCAAGTCATACGTGAAGGTCAGCTTTGGCATCTAGGAGGTAGTCAGTAGGTTAGTTATATAGAGTGAGGACTGCGCCAATATTTATTGCGAACGGCAGGAGCCTGTTATGTCTGTGCAGATCATTCAAGCATTTCTTAATCGTGAGCCAATTACAGGTGTGAACTTTGAGCATGATGATTTTGTACTTGTCTTAAGCGGCACCCATGCGGGCAATAAAGGTTCGTTAGTTTCTCTTGTGTCTCTCGCGCCAGAACCAATCTTTATTCTAGAGTTAGAGTCCGGCTTCGATATAGAAATAAAACAATCGCAGATAGCGCATGCAATCTCCTCGAAAAGGGGACAGATTTATTTTCAGGCTGATTGCGCTGCGCCATAAATAAATCTGTCCCCTTTTCCCAAGGCTTCTTCGGCTATCTTCGTCGTAGGCCGGGCTGGCTTGGCTTAGATTCGGGGTGGTCTTTCTGCGTATCAGTCATCAGTGAATAAATCCGCTCTCTTTCTATTTGCTATTAGGATCTACATGTCGGGCTGTTATCTCTGTTCATCTCATAACTTTCGGCATGCAAGGTGAAATATGGACAAATTTTTAGCTCAAATATATTTAGCCCAATCTAAGCAGGAGTGCGAAAGATGTTTTTATTCGATAGGGATAATGAATGCAATAATTCAAGGAGAGCTAGAAGGCGATTTTTTCCAGTACGCTCTTGATCTGATTCATCATGCCTCTGCCGTTTCTCGTATATTTTGGCCTCCCGGTGGAAGGAATAAGCAAAGTAGTAAGCGGGCTCTTCGTAGAGGCCAGGCTCTTAGGGATATGCTTCAGCTTCAAAATGGTCATGCTGTTCAAAATCGCTCTCTGCGCGACCACTTTGAGCACTTCGATGAGCGACTAGATGATTGGGCAGAAAACAGTAAATATAGAAATATTGTACATCGCCTTTTTGGTCCCCGAGCGGCTATAGGTGGTAATGCTATTCAGGACTCAGACATTCTTCATCACTTTGATCCGGCAACAAATATATTCGGATTCAGGGGGGAGTACTATGATATTCAAGATCTAGCTGTGGGGCTTGAAGATATTTATAAAAAAACTGTAGCTAAAATTGCAGAGCTTGAGGCTGATAAGGCATGGTAGCGGGCAAACCGGGAGAAAGGGGGCAGATTTATTTTGAATAAGGGGACAGATTTATTTTCCCGCCTAGCGCCTTTTCTATTTGATCGCAAAGCGCCATCTTTCCCGGCTCAAACCCTTGCGGTCAAGCCCTTCAAACGCCAGAAACGAAAAAGCCCCGTCAGTGATGACGGGGCTTTTTCTTGGCTGTCTGGAGCGGGTGATGGGAATCGAACCCACGGCTCTAGCTTGGGAAGCTAGGGTATTACCATTATACGACACCCGCAGCGGGTGCCTTTATACCGGAACTCGGCGGGGAAATGAAGGGTGAACCGGCGCTTGTCGTGCAGCCGGTTCGCCTCTGGGCCGGTTCATACCGCCATGGCCTGCAGTTCCTGCAGTTCGCCGCGCGTCGGCAGTTGCAGGCGTTTGCTGGGGGCGTTGAAGAAGTCCAGCAGTACGCGTTGGCTTTGCAGCCAGGCGGCCTTGTGTTCCATGTCGAGGAAGTGACCGGCATCGTCGATCACGGCGAACTGGGCGTGGTCGATGTGCTGGGCGAACAGGCAGGCGTCTTCGACTGAGGTGTATTCGTCACGGTCGCCGTTGACGAATATCAGCGGGATGTCGATGGCCTGCAGGCATTCCTTGCCGCAGTTCGCTTCCATGCTCAGCACCTGCTTGATATGCGCGTACATCTGCCGGTATTCGTGCTCATCCAGGGTGCTGATGTGTTTGTGGTTGAAGCGCTTGAACAGCGACGGCAGGTGCTTGCCGATGGTGCTGTTGACCAGCAGGGCGATGTTGTCGCGATCTACCGAACCGAGGAAACGCAGGCCCTTGTGCAGGTAGTCGAGCATCGGCACGTTGAGGATCGGCGAGAAGGAGCAGATGGCGGCCTTCTCCAGCGTCGCCGGGCGTTGGGCCAGGGCGAGCATGGAGGCGACACCGCCCCAGGAGAAGGACATCAGGTAGTTGGCACCATAGTGGTCGATCAGGTGCAGCAGGATCGCCGCTTCGTCTTCCTTGCTGATGGGCGTGAAGTCGCTGTTGTAAGGCTTCGACTGGCCGGCATAGGGCAGGTCGAAGGCCACTACGTTGAACTGCGGCTGCAGATATTTGATCGTTTGCGCGAACGAGGCGGTGGTCGCCAGAGAGCCATTGACCAGGATGATGGTCTTGCTTGCTGCCGGATTGCCGTAGAACTCCGTGTGTACCTTGTGCTTCCTGTTGATCTCGACGACTGCGGTTTCTGGCCTCATGTCGTTTCCTCCTGGCGCAAGTGTGTCAAGGCGAGCGGGTGGCCGTTCGCATTTGATTGAGCAGTCAGAAAAGCGCCTGAGCGTGACAGCATGATGTCAGGCTGGAGATTTTTATAAATATAGGAATTTCAAGCAGTTAGGATCGAAACAGGCGAGCGCTCCAGACCTCTTTCAAGGCCGTGGAGAGAGCGGTGTTACCAGGCAGGAATCCAGTCGGCGCAGGGCGCCAGCAACTGAAAGAACGTATAGCTGTCTCGTAGTGACTGGTTGGTCATCTCAAGACTTATGGTTCGATTCAAGCAGTTACCTTGCAGCCACGCAAGGGTGAGTCACATCTTTGTAGCCGATTGGTGCTGCCGTTGGTCGGGTAGTCAGATTCTGGGGCAGGATGACGATCAAACGCTGGCGATTTCCGCATCGGTCAGTGCGCGGTATTGGCCGGGGGCGAGCTGTGGGTCGAGGATGATTTCGCCCATGCTTTCGCGGTGCAGGGCGACGACGCGATTGCGGAAGTGGCCGAACATGCGCTTGACCTGGTGGTAGCGGCCTTCGAACAGGGTCAGCCGGGCTTCGTGGCTGCTCAGTACGTCGAGCTGGGCGGGCAGGGTGGTGAGGTCTTCGAAGGCGAAGTACAGGCCCTGGGCGAAGACCTCGGCGTACTCGGCGGTGATCGGCTGCTCGGTGGTGACGTGGTAGACCTTGGGCTTGCGCTGCTGCGGCTGGGTGATGCGCCGCGACCAGCGCCCGTCGTTGGTGATCAGCAGCAGGCCGCTGGTGTTCAGGTCGAGGCGCCCGGCCAGGTGCAGGTCGTGCTTGTCCGGCTCGTCGAGCAGATCGAGCACGGTACGGTGCTCGTCGTGCTCGGTGGCGCTGACCACGCCGACCGGTTTGTGCAGCATCCAGTAGCGCGCGCTACGTCCGGCTTGCAGCAGTTCGTCGTCCAGTTCGACGCGCTGGAAGTCGCGGACCTCATGGCGTGGGTCGTGGACGACCGCGCCGTCCACACGCAGGCGACCGGCGCTGATCAGCAGGCGACTGTCCTGGCGACTGAAACGAGGGAAGTTGCTGAGGAAGCGATCCAGGCGCATGGCTCAATCGCGCTCGCGGGGCTCAGTGGCTTTCAGCGCCCCAGCGCAGGCCGGGCACAGACAGGCTTGGTCACGTTGCTCGGGCGTCAGGCGCTGCAGCGCGGCCGGGTCGATCTGCGCGTCGAAGCACCAGCAGGGTTCGTCACGCCCGGCGGCGACGCTGCACTGGTTGCTCTTGCCGCATAGCGGGCAGTGTTGAGTGTCCATCAGAGATCGAGGCACACGCGGTCGCGCCCGGCCTGCTTGGCACGGTACAACGCGCGGTCGGTGCGGCCGAGCAGGGTGTGCAGGCTCTCGCCGGCTTGCCACTGGCTGAGGCCCAGGCTGACGGTGACCTGCAGGCTATGCCCTTCGACTTCATGGCGTTGTTCGGCGCATTGATGGCGCAGTTTCTCGGCCAGGTCGTGGGCGGCCTGGCGGTCGGTGTTCTTCAGCAGCAGGATGAATTCCTCGCCACCCCAGCGGCAGATAATGTCGGCCTGGCGCAGCGTGCCGCGTAGTTGCTGGGCGAAGTCGTGCAACACCTGGTCGCCGGCGAGATGGCCGTGCTCGTCGTTGATCAGTTTGAAGTTGTCGAGGTCCAGCAGCACGGCGCACAGCGGGCTGCTGTCGCGCTGCGCCTCCTGCAGCGCCTGTTCGGCGAGGATGTCGAAGCCGCGGCGGTTGGGCAGATCGGTGAGGCTGTCGGTGGTGGCCAGAGCGGCGATGCGCCGCTGGTAGCGACGAATCGCCAGGCTCACCAGGGTCAGCACGATGGCGGTGACCAACAGGCACAACAGCAGGTTGATGTAGAGCCCCTGACGGATGCCGGCCAGGGCCTTGTCCTGCTTGTCGACGAACAGGTACCACTCCAGTTCGGGGATGTAGCGAACGTTGAGGAAGTGCTCGCGGCCCTGCTCCTGGTATTCGAACTGGCCACTCTGTGGCGTGGGCAGTTTTTCCATCAGGCCTTCGAGGCTGGGCACGTCGGCCAGTGAATCGCCGACCTGGGCGCCCATCGGTCCGCCTTGGGCGCCGGTGAGGGTAATGCGCCCGGTGGTATCGACGAAGTAGACGCTGCGTTCGTAGCGCGCCTGATATTCGTCGATCAGCTTGACCACGGCATCGACAGCCAGGCCGACGCCGGTGGCGCCAATGAAGCTGCCGTCGTAGTCGAGCACCTTGTAGTTGATGAAGATGGTCAGGCGGTCGGCGTTGGCCATGTCGACGTCGACGTTGATCTCGTAGGGCTCCTCGAGGCCGCGCACGCGGTAGTACCAGACGTCACGCGGCTCGTCCGGCTTGACCTGCTTGAGTACGCCCTTGGCCTGGTAGTAGGTGCTGGTCCTGTCGGAGACGAAGAAGCTGGTGAAGGCGCCGTAATGCTCCTGCACTTCGCGCAGGTAGCGGGTCATCTGCCCGTTGTCCTGTTCGCCGGCCAGCACCCAGTCACGCAGGAAGGTGTCGCGGGCCATCATCGAGGAGATGAGGATGGGGCGCACCAGGTCCTTCTGGATTTCCGAATAGACGGTATCGGAGGTCAGCGGCAGCTCGGTGTTGATGATGTGGTCGCGAATCGAGTCGCGCGAGGCGTAGTAGCTCAGCAGCGAAGTCGTGAGAAAGCCGCTACCGAGCAGGAACAGGAGCAGTAATACCAACGAGGTTTGCGTGTGCCGTTTGGGGCGCAGGGACATGGGTGAATCCGGGAGCGGGCTAGTGGCGTGATGCTAGCTTGTCGGGAGGGGATAGCGCCAGTTGTGATCATGATCGGCGCTGTTATGGGGTGTGGATGAAAGTTGGGGTAGTGCCAATCCGGCAAGGCGAGCAAAGCAGCCTTGCGTAGGAGCCTCGCCCCGGGGCGAAGCTTTGAGCGTGCGCGTCAGGCAGGTTCGCGGCTGAAGCCGCTCCTACAGGTTTGGTGCGGCGAACGGCGTGTGGTCGGTTTCCCGGATTGCATCCGGGCTACGGGGTTGGTCAGGGCCCGTGGGAGGCGCTTCAGCGGCGAGCTTTTCAGGCTTCTTCCAGCACCACCACGCGCTGCCTTGCTCGGGCGGACGCTGTCGCGGCTAAAGCCCCTCCCACAAGGGTTGGTCAGGGCCCGTGGGAGGCGCTTGCGCGGCGAGTTTTTCAGGCTTCTTCCAGCACCACCACGTGCTGCCTTGCTCGGGCGGACGCTGTCGCGGCTGAAGCCCCTCCCACAAGGGCTGGTCAGGTTCTGTGGGAGGCGCTTCAGCGGCGAGTTTTTCAGGCTTCTTCCAGCATCACCACGCGCTGCCTTGCTCGGGCGGGCGCTGTCGCGGCTGAAGCCCCTCCCACAAGGGTTGGTCAGGGCCCGTGGGAGGCGCTTCAGCGGCGAGTTTTTCAGGCTTCTTCCAGCATCACCACGCGCTGCCTTGCTCGGGCGGACGCTGTCGCGGCTAAAGCCCCTCCCACAAGGGTTGGTCAGGGCCCGTGGGAGGCGCTTCAGCGGCGAGCTTTTCAGGCTTCTTCCAGCACCACCACGCGCTGCCTTGCTCGGGCGGGCGCTGTCGCGGCTGACGCCCCTCCCACAAGGGTTGGTCAGGGCCCGTGGGAGGCGCTTCAGCGGCGAGTTTTTCAGGCTTCTTCCAGCACCACCACGCGCTACCTTGCTCGGGCGGACGCTGTCGCGGCTAAAGCCCCTCCCACAAGGGCTGGTGAGGCCCTGTGGGAGGCGCTTCAGCGGCGAGCTTTTCAGGCTTCTTCCAGTACGACCACGCGCTGTCCGGCACGTACGGGCGAACCCGGCTGCACACGCACTTCGCGCACGGTGCCGGCTATCGGTGCGGTGAGCGGGATTTCCATCTTCATCGACTCGAGGATCACCAGCACATCGCCAGCCTGCACCTGCGCGCCGGCTTCGACCTGCACCTGCCAGAGGTTGCCGGCGATATGGCTTTCGATGCCGTGTTGGCCGGCTGCCAGCGGGGCGTCATCGCCGAGTTCGGCGGCCACTTCCTCGACTTCGAAATGCGCCTGGCCGCTGTCGATCCAGCGCTGGCGCTCGGCATCGAAGGCGGCACGCTGCTGCTGGCGGAAGGCGTCGATGCCTTCCGCCTCGTCATCGAGAAACTGCTGGTAGTCGGCCAGGGCCAGTTCGCTGTGTTCGATGCGTAGCGGGTAGCGGCCGAGCGGGAAGTCGCGGCGGATGCGCAGCAGTTCGTCGGCACTCACCGGGTAGAAGCGAATCTGGTCGAAGAAGCGCAGCAGCCAGGGCTTGCCGTCGAAGGCCTCGACCGCGCGGTAGCGGTTCCACATCTGCAGGGTACGACCGACGAACTGGTAGCCGCCTGGGCCTTCCATGCCGTACACGCACATGTAGGCGCCGCCGATGCCGACCGAGTTTTCCGCCGTCCAGGTGCGCGCCGGGTTGTACTTGGTGGTGACCAGGCGATGGCGTGGGTCGAGCGGGGTGGCCACCGGCGCGCCGAGGTAGACGTCGCCCAGGCCCATGACCAGGTAGCTGGCGTCGAACACCGTGCGGTACACCTCTTCGAGATTTGGCAGATCGTTGATACGGCGGATGAACTCCAGGTTGCTCGGGCACCAGGGGGCGTCCTTGCGCACGGTGGTCATGTACTTGTCGATGGCCAACTGGCAGGCCGGGTCGTCCCAGGACAGCGGCAGGTGGACGATGCGCGACGGCACCTTCAGATCGCGCGCGGCGCAGACGGCATCCCATTCGCCGGCGACGATATCGAGCAGTGTCTGCAGGGGCAGGGTTTCCGGTTGGTAGTGCACCTGCAGCGAGCGGATGCCCGGCGTCAGGTCGATCACGCCGTCGAGCTGCTTGGCCTGAAGCGCCTGCATCAGCGCATGGCCACGGAAGCGCAGCACCAGGTCGAGTTCCGGCGCGCCGATTTCCAGCAGCAGGTGGGTGTCGCCGGACAGGCGCGCGACCAGGCGGGTGTCGGCGTGGCCGATGTCGAGGACGATGGGGGAAGCCAATACCGAACGGCTCCCTCTCCCGCTTGCGGGAGAGGGCTGGGGAGAGGGGCTTTGGGTGTTTTCAAGAACCCTCTCCCCCGACCCCTCGGCTTGAGCGTCCTGCGTCGCCCTACCTCCTGCATCCATGCAGTCGTCTCCCATAAATGGGACAGGGGAGACAAGCGTGCTGACCTCTGCATTACGCGCCTTGGCCAACTCCCGCGCGGTGACGACATCCACCGGCACGAAGCGCACCTTGTCGCCGGCCTTGAGTTGGCCGAGCTGCCACAGGTCGGCCTCGATGATGGTCACCAGGCAGACGAAACCGCCGAGGCTGGGGCCGTCCGGGCCGAGGATCACCGGCATGTCACCGGTGAAGTCCACCGCGCCGATGGCGTAGGGGTTGTCGTGGATGTTGGACGGGTGCAGGCCGGCTTCGCCGCCGCTGTCACGTACCCATTCCGGTTTCGGGCCGATCAGGCGCACGCCGGTGCGGCTGGAGTTGAAGTGCACTTCCCAGTCGGTGGCAAGGAAGCTGTCGACATAGGCGGGCGTGAAGTATTCCGGCGCGCCGTGCGGGCCGTAGATCACGCGCAGTTCGCGCACGGCCGGCAGGGCCGGGCAGAGTTCGGCGGGCAGTTGCGCGCCGGCCTCGCGGTTGGTGAGCGGCAGCAGGTGCAGCACGTCGCCGGCACGCAGGGCACGGCCGCCGTGGCCACCGAACTGGCCGAGGGTGAAGGTGCTTTTGCTGCCCAGGTACTCCGGCACCTGGATGCCGCCACGGATGCTCAGGTAGCTACGTGCGCCGGACCCGGCAATGGTGCCGAGGGCCAGGGTGCTGCCGGCTGCGATCAGCAGGGCGGTGTTCATCGGTTGTTCCACGCCATCGACGGCCAGCGGAATCTCGGCGCCAGTGACGGCGACCACGGCGTCGCAGTTGAAGCGCAGCAGCGGGCCGCTCATGGTGATTTCCAGCGCGGCGGCGCCTTCTTCGTTACCGAGCAGGCGGTTGCCCAGGCGCAGGGCGCGGTCGTCCATCGGGCCTGATGGCGGTACGCCGACCGCCCAGTAGCTGAGTCGGCCAGGGAAGTCCTGCACGCTGGTCTGGGTACCGGCGCTGAGCACCTCGAAGGTGGTCGCCTGGTAGACGAGATTCTCCAGGCAGCGTGTCCAGGGGTGACCACTGGCGAAAGGCGCATCGCTGAGAATCTGGCGCAGGTAGTCGCGGTTGCATTCCACGCCGTACAGCACGGTTTCGGCCAGGGCTTTGTCCAGAGCCGCACTGGCCTGTTCGCGGGTTGGCTGCCAGGTGATCAGCTTGGCGATCATCGGGTCGAAGTAGGGCGGAATCTCGCAGCCGGCTTCGACCCAGGTGTCGATACGCAGGGCCTTGCCGTCGGCTTCAGGAAATTGCACGGCGGTGAGCAAGCCGGGGCTGGGCTGGAAGTCGCGGCCCGGGTCTTCGGCGTACAGCCGCGCCTGGATGGCGTGGCCGCAGGGTTTGAGGGGTGCGGCCAGTTCGCTCAGTGGCGGCAGATCGCCGGCAGCCAGCTCGATCATCCAGCGAACCAGGTCGACGCCCCACACCTGTTCGGTGACGCCGTGCTCGACCTGCAGGCGGGTGTTCACTTCGAGGAAGTAGAAGCGCTCGGCCTCGCTGTCGTAAACGAATTCGACGGTGCCGGCGCTGCGGTAACTCACGGCCTTGGCCAGCTTGATCGCCGCTGCGCACAGCTCATCCGCCATGCCGGCCGGCAGGTTGGGTGCCGGGGTCTCTTCCAGCACCTTCTGGTTGCGCCGCTGCACCGAGCAGTCGCGCACGCCGAGGGCAAGCACTTCGCCCTGGCCGTCGCCGAACACTTGCACTTCCAGGTGGCGGGCGCGCTGGATGTATTTCTCGATGAACACGCCGCTGTCGCTGAAGTTGTTCTGGCCCAGGCGCTTGACGGCCTCGAAGGCGTCGCTCAGTTCTGCTGCCGAGCGGCATACGCGCATGCCGATGCCACCGCCGCCGGCGGTACTTTTCAGCATCACCGGGTAGCCGACCTGTTCGCCGGCCTCGAGTGCGGCGTCGAGGTTTTCCAGCAACTCGGTGCCTTCGAGCATCGGCACGCCGTGCTGCTTGGCCAGGGCGCGGGCAGTGTGCTTGAGGCCGAACACGCGCAGTTGCTCGGGCGTCGGGCCGACGAAGGCGATGCCGGCGGCTTCGCAGGCTTCGGCAAAGGCGGCGTTCTCGGAGAGAAAGCCGTAGCCGGGGTGGATGGCCCGGGCGCCGCTGCGCTTGGCGACGTCGAGAATTTTCTCGACCACCAGGTAGGTCTGCGCAGCCGGGCCTTCGCCTAGGGAGAAGGCCTCGTCGGCCTGCTGGATATGCAGGCTGGCGGCGTCGGCTTCGGAGTACACGGCCACGCCACCGACGTTCAGCTCACGCAGGGTGCGCAGGATGCGGCAGGCGATGGCGCCACGGTTGGCGATCAATAGTTTCTCGAACATATCCGCTCCCGAGACAGTTCAAAGCTGCTGCGCTCCACCATGCTGCGTTGGCAGCCAGTTCGAAATGCTCATTTGCTCCAGCAAACTCCGCTTTCTCACTGGCTGCCGCCTTGCCTGATGTTCGCTCGCGACGCTTTGCTCCTGCCTCGTATAAGGTGGCGGGCCGTCCCGCCGTCATTCGTCATGTGCCACGGTCGTCCGTGGCAGAAAATTCTGGTGATGCGTGTTGCCTGTGTAGGCGCGGCCGGGTGTCGTTCCGCTTCAGCCGCGAACCGGCGG
Source organism: Pseudomonas sp. EggHat1 (assembly GCF_014892995.1). Classification (NCBI taxonomy): domain Bacteria; kingdom Pseudomonadati; phylum Pseudomonadota; class Gammaproteobacteria; order Pseudomonadales; family Pseudomonadaceae; genus Pseudomonas; species Pseudomonas sp. EggHat1. The sequence goes on along the minus strand of NZ_JACKQK010000009.1, from coordinate 30,742 downwards.
AGCCGGTGGATGTAGAAAGCGACATCCACCCTACGAGATAGCGATCCTGGGGTGCGTAAAAGCATCGCCAGCAAGCTGGCTCCTACAGGTCTTGCGGACCCCACAGCCTGGATGCGATCCGGGCTACTGCTGTAGGAGGGGCTTTAGCCGCGAGCTTTTACATGGCTGTCGCGGCTGAAGCGGAACGCCGCCCGGCCCTTCCTACGGGGAGCGATCAATCCCACACCAAGACCTCGGCTGGCGTCGGGTTCCAGCCGTTGCACGGGTTGTTCAGTTGCGGGCAGTTGGAGATCAGCACGATGACGTCGGTCTCGGCGCGCAGCTCCACGTATTTGCCGGGCGCGGAGATGCCGTCCTCGAAGGTCAGGCCGCCCTCCGGCGTTACCGGCACGTTCATGAAGAAGTTGATGTTGGCGCCGATGTCGCGCTTGCTCAGGCGGCCGTCGTGCAGGCTGGCGCGCAGGAAGTTATCGCGGCAGCTGTGCATGTAGCGTTTGTCCAGCGCGTAGCGCACGGTGTTGCTCTCCTGCGCGCAGGCGCCGCCGAGGGTGTCGTGGCGACCGCAGGTGTCGGCGACGATGGTCAGCAGCGGGTTGCCGAGGTTGGAGTAGAGCACCGTGCCGGTGGTCAGGTAGACGTTGTTCTGCTTGCGCAGGGTGCGCTGCGGGTCGAAGCGTTCACGTGGGTTGCGTGCGGCGAAGAACAGGGTGTCGATCGCCTGGTTGCCTTCGAGGTCATGCAGGCGCAGGGTCTGCCCGGCCTTGACCTCGAACAGGTAGGGTTCGCCCGCCGGGATGGTATGGCGGAAGCTGGCGGTTTCGGGATGCAGGTTGCTTGCGGTCAGGCTCATGTCGGCATCCTCAAATGTACTGGCGTTCGGTGTTGTGGAAGCCCCGGCCGTTCTCAGGGCGCGAGGTGCGGCAGAGCACGGTGATGCCGTCGCTGTCGACCTTGCTCCAGGTCAGTTGCACCGGCTTGGGTGCGTACTGCGGGTTGGGGTCCATCGGGTGCTGCAGAGCGGTGAGCACCACCAGGCAGTCCATCGGCGCGTACAGCTCGATGTAGTCGCCGGCTGTGCTGTTGCCAGGTTGGAAGCGGAAGGCACCGTCGGCATCGACGTCCACGCGGCTGAACAGGTTGAGGTTCATCAGCAGGTCGAGCAGGTTCAGGTCCCACTTGCCCATTTCCACCAGCAGGTTGTCCATGCCGTTGCGGAAGAAGCCGTTGCGCAGTTCCTGGTAGCGGCCCTGGCCGTATTTCTCCAGCACTTCATCGGCATTCATTACGCCGCCGAAGCTGTCGTGCCAGCCGCAGGTATCGGCGGTGATCGCCGCCAGCACCTTGCCCATGTCCGAGTACAGGCAGTGGCCGGCGGTGAGCTTGGCGGTGTGCTGGCACTTGAGGGTGTCGGGCAGGTTCAGGCGCTCGCTTTTCTCAGTGGCGTTGAACAGCAGCATGCTGACGTTGGCGCCGCCTTCGATATCGGTGATGCGCAGCAACTGGCCACGCTTGAGGATGAAGGAGGTGTGGCCGCCGCCGGGTACGGTCTCTTCGTACAAAGTCGGGCGCAGGGTAAGGGCAGTGGTCATGGGTACCTCGGGATCAAAGCCTGGTCGTCAGGCGCCGCCAGGGGCGCCTGATCATCGTTGCGATACGGTTTAGGGCGGCTCTAAAAACGTTGGCGAGGCAGTGATGGCAACGCAGGTAGTTTTTAGAGTTGCCCGTCAGAGCTTGCCGTCGACGGCCATCTGTATGTAGCTCGGGTCGAAGCGCAGCTTGATGTTGGCGCTGTCGCCGGTCGTCACGTCGCCCGCGAAGGTCATGCCGATGGCATCAGCGCTGCGCGCGCCTTCGCCGAGGATGCCGTGCTCGAAGCTGAAGTTGGCGACCTTGGTCATGGTCTCGGGCAGGGCCGGGCTGGTGACGAAGTCCAGGGTTTGCTTCGGTGTGTAGAACAGCTTGGTGGTCGCCAGTTGCGCCTGGTAGCCGGCCAGGTCGGTGCCGGAGGCCTTGGCCATTTCGGTCAGGGCTTCGGTGGCTTCGGGCGTGCCGGACTGCATCAGCTCGAGAATCTCGAACCAGGCGCCGACCAGGGCTTTGCCGAAGTCCGGGTTGTCCTTCAGGGTCTGGGTGTTGACCACCATCATGTCGAGGATTTCACCGGGGATCTTCGAAGAGTCGAAGACCTGGGTGCTGCCGGGCTGGGCGACAATCTCGGCGAGCATCGGGTTCCAGGTGGCGGCAGCCTGCACGCTGGGGGTGGTGTAGGCAGCGATGATGTCGGCGTCGGAAGTGTTCACCACCGTCACGTCGCGCTCGCTCATGCCTGCCGACTCCAGCGCTCGGGCGAGGAAGTAGTGGGAGACCGACAGCTCCACCAGGTTGACCTGCATGCCTTTGATGTCGGCCAGGGTCTTGCCCTCGCCCTTGATCAGCAGGCCGTCGTTGCCATTGGAGTAATCGCCGACGATCAGCGCTGTGCTGTCCACACCACCCGCGGCGGGGATGGTCAGGGCGTCCATGTTGGTCATGGTGCAGCCGTCGAACTGGCCGACGCTGTACTGGTTGATGGATTCGACGTAGTCGTTGAGCTGCACGACATCGATGTCGATGCCGTATTTCTTCGCCCATTTGTCGATGATGCCGGAGGTGCTGGCATGGCCCCAGGGCATCCAGCCGGCGTAGAGCGTCCAGCAGACGCTGAAGCTGTCTTTCTTCTCGGCGTGAGCGCTGAAGCTGAGCACCGCGGCCAGACCGGCAGCGGCGAAGGAGAACAGACGGTACTTGCGCATTTGGAACCTCCAGTCTTGGTGAGTACGGGCAGGAGTCGCGGCACGTTTCGAGTCGTTCGAAAGGCGCGTTCTCCCGGGCTTTTATCCCGCCGTGTAACCTCACTGGAGGTCGATGACTCTCGGACCAGCACTTGCCAGGCAAGTCGGAACCCTAGTCATCCATTTCGCAAATTGTGGTGCCGCGATTCCGGGAAAACCCGGTTGAAACCTGCACACTCAGGCAGTAGCGAATAGCGTGCCAGCTCGCCGAAGCCCGTGGCTGGGCGCTCTGGCGATGCTGTTTGCGGTTTGCGTGCTGCCTGATGGGGCCTGAGTAGCGTTCATTGCACCGTTCGGGGGCGATTCGGCCCGTGGCATCGCAGCTTGGCGGCATTATGGCGGTGGCATGGAAATCGCTATCGATCCTGCTGCAGGGACGGCCTTGCTGCTGCCCTCGGGACGACCCGACCCGCTGCTCGTCTGGACGACCAGGTAACTCACTTGTTCAAGGGAGATTGCCATGGCGCATACCCATTTCACCTCCATTCCTCTTATCGACGTTGCCGGCCTGTATGCCGACGACCCTGCCCAGCGTCAGCGCGTTGCCGATGAGCTGGGCCGCGCGGCTCGCGAGGTCGGCTTTCTGCAGATCACCGGGCACGGCATTTCGCGTGATCTGCGCGACGGGTTGATCCAGCAGGCGCGCAGTTTCTTCGCCCGCCCGCTGGAAGAGAAGATGCGCTTCTATATCGGCCAGTCGAGCAACCACAGCGGTTATGTGCCGGAAGGCGAGGAGCAGTTCGTCGGCGGCAGCAAGGACCTGAAGGAAGCCTACGACGTCAATTACGACTACACCGAGGCGGCTCAGGTCTATCCGCTGCTGGGGCCGACGCAGTGGCCGGACTCGGCGGACTTCAAACGAGAGGTGGGCGCTTATTACCGGGCGGCGCTGGCGCTGGGTGACACGCTGTTTCGTGGCTTCGCCCTGGCGCTGGGGCTGGCCGAAGACACCTTCGCCGGAATCACCCGGCAACCCACCAGCCAGCTGCGCATGATCCATTACCCGCTCGATCCCGACCCGGTGGCCGATCGTCCCGGTATCGGCGCGCACACCGACTACGAGTGCTTCACCATTCTTCTACCCACCGCTGAAGGCTTGCAGGTGCTCAACGGCGACGGGCAGTGGATCGACGTGCCGCTGCTGGAGGACGCCTTCGTGATCAATATTGGCGACATGCTCGAAGTGCTCAGCAACGGCCATTTCGTCGCCACCTCGCACCGCGTGCGCAAGGTCAGCGAAGAGCGTTTCGCCTTCCCGCTGTTCTGCGCCTGCGACTACCCGACGCGCATCGCGCCGATTGCCGGCCTGCCAGCCCGTGGTGAGCGTGCGTATGCGCCGGTGAGTTGTGGCGATCACCTGTTCGCGCAGACCGCGCAGACCTTCCGCTACCTGCGCGAGCGCCTGGAGGACGGCTCGCTGAAATTGCCGGATGGCGCGGCGGGTTTGTCCAGCTTTGGTCAAGGCCGCCGGGAGGTGACGGCATGAACCTGCTGGAATTGGCTGCACGTTACCCACAACGCGCCGAAGGTGGTGTGCCGGACTGGATGCTCGGGCACTTTCGCCGCCGCACCATCAGCTTTGCCGATGGCCGCAGCGACGAGCGTACCCAGGTGCATTGGCTGCAAAGCCGCACCTTCACCATCGATCTGCGCTTGCCGGATGCGCCCGCGCTGCCGGTACGGGCCTGGCAGGACTACGGCGCCGCCGAGTTGCATCAGCTTGCCAATCATGAAGGTTGGGCGGCCGACAGCGTCTGGGAGAACGGCTATCTGAGTTGGCACGGTGGCGTGTCCCTGCAACTGCACAACCGCTGGCCGGAGCCGGCGCAGTTGCAGCGCACCGGCAACTGCATGATCGAGTTCGGCACCAGTGGCGCCTATGTCGAGGACTGGCGTTTGCAGGCTAGCAGCGGGCCGTTGATTGGCCTGCGGCTGCTGGAGGAATGCGACGCTGAAAGCGGCGAGGTGTTGCAGCGCGGTGGCGGCCTGATTCTCTGTGGCGAGCAGCTTGGTTGGGTGCAGGGGCGGGGAGCGGATCTTGGCGAATCAGCCCTGCAACTGCGCGAGCGAGCCGAGCTGGCGCGTGGTGATGGTCGTGCGCTGGCCGCGCTGTTCGACTGCGAGACCTCGCTGGCCTACGCCGATCAGCAGGGACGTTATCAGGTGGCGCTGTCCACCTTGCCGGCGCGGGTGGGGCAGAGCGTCTCGCTGGAAGGCTTCGAGCTGCCTGGAGCGGGGCGCGTCTGTCAGCACCTGCAACGCCCGGATGGCCGTGCGGTGGTGCGGACTTTCATCATCGATACGCTGGAGCCGGACTGGCGCGCGGACCTGGCCACGCCTTGTACTGACGAGGCGCAGCGCTGGTTCGCTGCGGAAGGCGAAACGCTGTCGCGGTATCTGGAAGTGTTGAGTTAGTCAGACGGTGACCGTCTGATTCACCGCTGAAAAGCTCGCCGCTGAAGCGCCTCCCACGGTTTGGTTCCGGTCGATTCGTGGGAGGGGCTTGAGCCGCGATGGTGTCACTGTAGAGTTGGTGCGCACGGCGCACCCTACGGGATCTCGCGCGGTTTGCGCGTCGTAGGGTGCGCCGCGCGCACCGAATACGCCGAGATACGCTACATCTCAGGTCCGTAGCCCGGATGCAATCCGGGGAAAATATGCCGGTGATCCCCGGATTTCATCCGGGCTACCGTTCGTTGCGAGCGGAGATACGCTCGGCCAGCTCGTTGGGCAATTGCGCCTGCGCCCGGCGCGCTTCGTTCAGCGGGATGTCGTAGGTGATGCGCGCGCCATAGGCGTTGGGCGCCTGCGGGTCGTGGCGAACCTTGTCGAACACCAGCAGACGGGTACCGAGGCTGAAGCCTTCGGGCAGGTCGTGGGTGACCATGAACACGGTCAGGCGGGTTTCCTGCCACAGCTCCAGCAGCAGCGCGTGCATATCCTTGCGAATGCCGGGGTCGAGCGCGCCGAACGGCTCGTCGAGCAGCAGCATTCGTGGTTGCATCACCAGTGCCTGGGCGATGGCCAGGCGTTGCTGCATGCCACCGGAGAGCGCGCTGGGGTATTTGTTCAGGGCATGGCCGAGGCCGACCTTGGTGAGGATTTCCGCGGCGCGCTCGCGGGCCTCGCGTTTGGCCGCGCCGAACAACCGTCCCAGCAGCTTCGATTTCGGCAGCTCCAGGCCCAGAGCGACGTTGTCCAGCACGCTCAGATGGGGGAATACCGAGTAGCGCTGGAACACCACGCCACGGCTCGGATCGGGTTCGTTGGGCAGCGCCTGGCCGCTCAGCAATAGCTCGCCACGGCTCGGGCGTTCCTGGCCGAGCAGCATGCGCAGGAAGGTGGATTTGCCGCAGCCGGAGGCGCCGACCAGGGTGCAGAACTCACCCTCGTTGACCTTGAGGTTGAGGCGTTCGAGCACCACCAGGTCGCCGTATTCCTGCCACAGGTTGCGCGCCTCGATGAAGGCGCTTGGCGACAAGCTGGTAGCCGTGCGGGAGTCGCTCATGGCAGGTTCACTCAGCGGGACGATGTGTTGGCTGAACAGGGTCATGCCTTGCCTCCTTCATGCCAGGGGAAGCACAGGCGCAGCACCTGGCGCAGGCCCAGATCCATCAGCCAGGCCAGCAGGGTGATCCATACGACGTAGGGCAGGATCACGTCCATGGCCATGTAGCGACGTACCAGGAAGATGCGGTAACCGAGGCCATCGGTCGATGCGATGGCCTCGGCGGCGATCAGAAACAGCCAGGCCGAACCGAGCATCAGGCGCAGCGAGATCAGCAGGCGTGGCATCAGTTGCGGCAGCACCAGGCGCAGGATCAACGTCCAGGAGTTGGCGCCCAGGGTCTGTGCCTTGATCAGCAGTTCGCCGGGGATTTCACGGGCGCGCTGTTCGATGTCACGAGCGATGCAGGGAGTGATGCCGATGACGATCAGCATCACCTTGGACAGCTCGCCGAGGCCGAAGACGATGAACAGAATCGGCAGGATCGCCAGCGGCGGAATCATCGACAGCACCGTGAGCAGCGGCGACAACGGCGCGCCGAACAGTGGCACGCTACCGGCGGCGATGCCCAGCACCAGGCCCAGCAGCGCGGCGATACCGAGGCCGAGGCCCAGGCGCTGCAGGCTGGAAGCGGTGTCCTGCCAGAACAGGTATTGGCCGCTGCGTTTGTCTTCGCTGAAGGCCAGGCGGTCGATGGCATCGACCATCTGGCTGGCGCTGGGTAGCAGCTTGTCGTTGGGGTTCTCGGCCAGGCGGCTGGTCGAGGCGCTGAAATAGACGAACAGCAGCAGGGCGAAAGGCAGCAGGATCAGCAGCAGGCGGCTGCTGCGATCCGGGTGGCGGTTGATCAGGCGCATGGATAGTCCTCGTCGGGCCTGGAACGAAATGCGTGCGCAGCTAGCAAGCGCAAGAGCGCGCTGGTTTCGGGCCTTTGGGGGGGACGGCTGGTTGCCGCTGATGCGAGTGGGGCGTACCCATGATGAACCTCCAGTTTGACAGGGGCGGGCAGGAGTTCGCGGCGGTCCCCACGGATGGGGCGCGTTCTCCCGGGCTTTTGTCCCGCCGTGTAACCTCGCTGGAGGTCGCTAGCTCTCGGACCAGTCGCTCGCCTGTGGCGAGCCGGAACCCTAGCCGGCTATTGGCAAATTGTGGTGCCGCGATCCCGGCGAGCCGGGGTGTTCCTGCACGCTGGGTCCGTAGCGAACATCGTGCCAGCTAGTCGAGGCTTCTATCTCGGGGTTTTCGCCGCTGCTTGCTGCAGCAGGTGCGCGTTATTGGTGCGGCCTGTGATCGGTTTGCTGTGCGATGGGGCGTTACAGCGCCCCTTCGGCTGCCAGCTCCATATAGCGATGGTTGAAGCGCAGCAGAATGCGTTGCGGGTTGCCAAGCGGCTTTTCACCGCTGAATTCCATACCCAGATTGGTCAGGCCCATGCCGCTCTTGCCCAGCAGGCCATGCGCATCGGCAAAGCGCGCGACCCGTTGCATGAGGTCCGGCAGCTTGCCGGTACGCGCGAAGTTCAGCGCGGTGCGCGGTGAGTAGAACGAGCGCAGGGTGCCCAACTGGGCGTCGAAATCTTCCGCGGTGGTGCCGGCGGCGGCTGCCATTCTGGCCCGGGCTTCACGACCGGCCGGGGTAGGCAGGCCGAGCAGGCGCTGGGTCTCGAACCAGGCGCCGGTCAGTGCGCGGCCGAATTCCGGATGCTGAGCCAGGGTCTGACTGCTGACCACGGTGAGGTCGAGGATTTCGCCGGGAATCAGATTGGAGCTGAACACCTGGCTGACCTCGGCCTTGCGCCGAATCTCGGAGAGGATCGGGTTCCAGGTAATCACCGCGTCGCCCTTGCCGGCGAGGAAGGCATCAGCGATTTCGGTGTCGGAGACGTTGATGATGGTCACGTCGCTTTCATCGAGCAGGGCCCACTCCAGTGCACGGCTGAGCAGGTAGTGCGAGACCGAGTTCTCCACCAGCAGCACGCTTTTGCCTTTCAGGTCCTGGATTCTCTTGCCGCTGCCACGCAGCAGTAGGGCGTCGGCGCCGTTCGAGAAATCGCCGATGATCAGCGCGGTGCTGTCCTTGCCGGCAGCAGCGGGAATGGTCAGGGCGTCCATGTTGGTCATGCTGCAGGCGTCAAACTGGCCGGCGGTGTAGCGCTCGATGGATGCGACATAATCCGGCACTTCCTGCACCTGAATGTCAATGCCGTACTTGTCCGCCCACTTCTTCACGATGCCCTGTTCGGCGGCGTAGCCCCAGGGCATCCAGCCGGCGAATATCGACCAGCACAGCTTGAAGGTTTTAGGCGCGGCCTGGGCTGTCGGAGCGCCAAGCAGGCAGGCGCAGAGCAGGACGGTGAGCAGGGAGCGAATGGACATGGAAACCTCGGGTCATGGACGAAAGCGGGAAAGCCGGCAGCCTGGCTGCGCGTTCTCCCGGGCTTTTGTCCCGCCGTGTAACCCCGCGGCTTCCCGCCGCTGCATGAGGTCGCCCACTCTCGGACCAGCCACTCGCCGTTTGACGAGCCGGAACCCTAGTCGGCCATTACGATTCGCTACCACTGATGATCCTGTGCATGGATCGGCTTTCCGCGACGCTGGGCAAGCGAATGCCATGCCAGCGACAGGCCGATTGTCCTGTGCGCTTGTGGTTTTGCGCCGTCGGTCACAGCCGACGAAATGAATCGCACCTGTTGCGGGCGGCGCTGTCTGATGCCTCAGGGATCACCATCCCGGAGGCCGACATCGGTCGGCGTCGTCCCAGCGGTCACAGGAGGCCGCCATGCCCTACAAGATGCTGTTTTCCGCCCTGCTCTTGATGCTTTCCGGTTGCGCCGTTTATGGCGATGGCTACGACCGTGGTTATCACAACGGCCATGGCTACCGTTACCACGACGGTTACCGGCGCGATTACTACCCGCCGCCACGCTACTACTACGAGGAGCGTCGGCATAATTACTACCCGGCTCCTCCGCGCTACGTACCGGCGCCGCCGCCGCGTCATCACTACGGTTACGATCGCGGTTATCGCGACAGCTACAAGCACCAGCAGCCGCGACATGACTATCGCCGCGACCAGCGTCGTCAGGAGCATCGCGGCGGGCAGATTCAGCGCGGCTGGGAGGCAGGCCGCAACACGCAGCATCGTTTCTCCAACGGGCGCAGCAATAACGAACATCGTCGTAGCGGCGAGCGGCGCTGGTAAGCCTCTCTCAATCCGCCGCGTGCCCGGCGCGCGGCGTCTGTTCATCCACCAGGCGAATCGCTGTAACCATGGCCTGCGCCGCTGGCGACAGGCTGTGGCCTGCGCGGCTGACCAGGCCATAGGCCGAATGCTGATGCAGGCCCTGGGGCAACAGTGGTAGCAGAGCAAGCTGACCGCTGTGAAGTTCGTCGGCGATCACGTCCCAGGGCGCCATGCTCAGCACATCGCTGTCGGCCACCAGGCGCTTGAGCACCAGGAAATTGTCGCATTGCACGCTCAACGGTTGCGCTCGCCCGCTGGCCTGACCCAGGCTGCGCTCGACCACCTCTGGCAGCTGTGTGCCGGCGAGGGGAAAGTCGAGCAGGTCACGCAGCTGCAGGTTGCGCCGCTGCAGCAGCGGATGAGCCGGGCGGCAGAACAGCACGCCCTCGTGCACGCGCAGTGGTTCGATGTGCAACTGAGTGTCGTCCTGCAATTCGCGGATATCGGCGACGAACAGCTCGATGGCCGAGTCCAGCAGGCTGTCGCGCAGTTCCAGCCAGTTGGCGATGTCCAGTTTCACCTGCACCCGCGGATAACGCTGCAACAACTGCCCGAGCGCCTGCGGTATCAGGCGCGCGGCCGGGTAGGGGCCGGCGCCTAGGCGCAGTTCGCCGGCCTCCAGATTGCCCAGCTGATTGACCGCATTGCTCAGCGCCAGGCTACCGGCAAGCAGGCGGCGTGCGTGCTCCAGCACCAGGCGGCCATGGGCGGTGAGGTTGACGCCACGGCTGTGGCGGTCCACCAGGGTGCAGCCGAGCTGGCTTTCCAGTGCCTGGATGCTGCGGCTAAGCGCCGGCTGGCTGAGGTGCACGGCCGCTGCCGCGCGGGCGAAATGTTGATGTTCGGCGAGGGCGACGAAGTGGCGGAGCTGGCGTAGGTCGTTCATGCGCTTCCTGCATTGGTTTTTCTATTCGAATGCATTGGAATTATCGGTCGGCCTTTGCCAACCTGCCAGTACTCCAACAACAAGACCTTCCAACACCATGAGCCCATTCTCTCGCTTCAGCGGCCTGTTGCTGGCCGCCGCCCTGCCATTGAGCGCCTATGCCGAGCTGCCAGCCGAGCGTATCGAGGCCAGTATCAACGCCGAACTGGCTGCCCACACCAAGGTGTTCGCCCAGCAGCTCTACCGCGTCGCCGACAACGTCTATTCGGCGGTCGGCTGGCAATTGGGCAACGTGGTGATGATCGAGGCGCCGCAGGGATTGATCATCGTCGACACCGGCGAGTCGGTCAGCGAGTCGCGCAAGATCATGGCCGAGTTCCGCAAGCTCACCGACAAGCCGGTCAAGGCGGTGGTCTACACCCACTTTCATCCGGATCACATCAACGGTGTGCAGGCGTTCGTCAGCCGCGAGCAGGTGGAGCGCGGCGAGGTGCAGATCTTCGCCCATGAGACCCTGTTGCAGAATGTGGTGGCGCAGGGCGCGCTGGTCGGACCGATTCTCGGCGTGCGTTCGGCGTACAGCTTCGGTTCCTTCCTGCCGGCCAGCGATCAGGAGGGTATGAACGGTGGCATCGGCCCGTTGGTCAGGCCCGAGCCGTCGTCCTTCATCGCGCCAACCGTGACCTTTGACGAGCGCCTGGACACCACTATCGCCGGCCTCGATGTGCAGTTTTTACACGTGCCGAGCGAGGCGCCGGACGAGATCACTCTGTATCTGCCGGCCAACCGTGTGCTGATCAGCGCCGAGGTTGATCAGGGCCCGACACTGCCGAACATCCACACGCTGCGCGGCACCAAGTTCCGCGATCCGGTGCAGTGGGTCGAGAGCCTGGACAAGCTGCGCGCCTACCAGGCCGAGCATATGGTGCCGCTGCATGGTCGGCCCGTCAGCGGCCAGGACAAGGTCGAGGAAGTGCTGCGCATGACCCGCGATGGCATCGCCTACATTCACGACCAGACCGTGCGTTGGATGAACAAGGGACTGACGCCCGATGAGTTGGTGGAGAAGGTCAAACTGCCGCCGCATCTGGCCGGCTACACGCCCTACCTGCGCGAGTACTACGGCACGGTGAAGCACAGCGTGCGGCAGATCTACAACGGTTACCTGGGCTGGTTCCAGGGTGACCCGGTGGACCTTGATCCGACGCCGCCACTGCAGCAGGCCGAGCGCCTGATCGCCCTCGCCGGCGGCCGTGAAAAACTGCTGCTGGAAGCCGGCAATGCCTACCTCAAGGGCGACTACCAGTGGGCTGCCGAATTGTCCGGCTATGCCATTCGCGTCGACCACGAAGATGCGCTGGCGCGCGAGATCAAGGCGCGCAGCTTCCGCAAACTGGGCTATGCCAGCATGAACATCAACTGGCGCAACTGGTACCTGATGAGCGCCATGGAGCTGGAGGGCAAGCTCGACGGCGACGTCATCCGCCAGCGCTCGGTGGAGATGCGCAAGGTGTTCCTTTCGCCGGACATGGTGCGCAGCTTCACCCCGCAGAGCTTCCTGCAGAACTGGGTGACTCGTATCGACCCGGAAAAGGCCGGCGATGTCGAGTTGACCCTGGGCTTCAGCTTCCCCGACGTGGACGAGCAATGGGCGCTGGAGGTCCGGCGCGGCGTCGCGCAACTGCACAGAGGCATTCCCGAAGGCACCGAGTTGCGCCTGAGCATGGACAAGCGCTTCATGGAAACCCTGCTGACCGGTGAGGGTGGCCTGGTCAAGGGCGCGCTGCTCGGCGATGTGAAGGTCGACGGCAACCTGCTGGAGATTCGCCGCTTCCTCAACTGTTTCGACTTCAGCGACGAGGCGTTCGGCCTGACCCTGCGTTAGGCTCCGTGTAGGGTGCGCCATGCGCACCGGCCTATCGGGAAAAGCCCCGGTGCGCGCGGCGCACCCTACGGCGGCGGTGCGACTGTGCATATAGGCGAACTGGCTGTAGACGCTATTCCACGAACAGTTGCTGCACCACCGAGAAGTCTTGCTTGCCCTTGCCCTGCTTGAGCAGCAGGCGGTACAGCTGCAGCGCCAGGGCGCCCATCGGTGTGCTGTTGCCGCTGTGGCTGGCAGTTTCCTGGGCCAGGCCGAGGTCCTTGGCCATCAGTTCGGCCATGAAACCGCCGCTGTAGCCTTTCGATGCAGGGGCGTTTTCCATCACGCCGGGCCAGGGGTTGTACTTCTCCAGCGTCCAGTTGCCGCCGGAGCTCTGCCGCATGATCTCGGCCAGCACGGCCGGCTCCAGGCCGTTGGCGACGCCCATGGCCATGGCTTCGGCGGTGGCGATCATCTGCACGGCGAGCACCTGGTTGTTGCACACCTTGGCCACCTGGCCGGCGCCCTCGGGGCCGGCGTGGAAGATGTTCTTGCCCATGGCGGCGAGTAGCGGTCTGGCTTTCTCCAGCGTTTCGGCTTCACCACCCACCATGAAGGTCAGGGTGGCGGCTGCTGCACCGCCGGTGCCGCCGGAGACCGGCGCATCGAGCAGAGCGATGCCGCGCTCGCGGGCGGCGGCGTGCACCTTGCGCGCGGACTCCGGGGCGATGGTCGAGCACTCGATCACCAGCGTGCCGGCGGGCAGCCGCGCAAGCAGGCCTTCATCGCCCAGGTACAAGCCTTCCACATGACGGCTGGCCGGCAACATGCTGATCACTACCTGTGCCTGATCGATGGCGTCGGTGGCGCTATCGGCCGCCACGGCACCTTCGCCAGCCAGGGTGTCGACGGCGCTGCGCACCAGGTCGAAGACTGTCAGCGGATAGCCCGCCCTGAGCAGGTTGCGGGCCATCGGCAGGCCCATGTGGCCGAGGCCGATAAAGGCGGTTTGGGTCATGGCAGCTTTCCTTTCTATTGGGCGCTTCGCGCATCGATTGTCATTGTTCGAGGATTGCGTGTGAGCTCTCCCGGAGTGCATCCGGGCTATATGTAGGGTGCGCCGTGCGCACCGACCCGCGCTTACAGATCCGCCAACGGATGTTCGCCTTCCCAGGCCGATGCGAAGTGAGCTTCGACCACGGCGTCTGGGATTGCGGCCACGTCCGGCCAGTGCCAATGCGGTGTTTGATCTTTGTCGATCAGGCGGGCGCGCACGCCTTCGGGGAATTCCGGGTGGCGGCAGCAGTTCAGGCTCATGGCGTATTCCATGCGAAACACCTCGGCCAGCGACAGGTGGCGGGCGCGGCGTATCTGCTGCCAGACCAGGTGCGCCGTCAGCGGGCAGCCATTGGCCAGGGTCTTGGCAGCGCGGGCGAGCAGTGCGTCGTCATCCGCTTGCAGTGCCTTGAGCGCGTGTACGGCAGCCGGCAGGTCGGCGACGTCGAGCAGCTCATCGATACGTTCGCGGCGCGGCAACCATTGGGCTGCCGGCAGCTCACTGCGTGCCTCGTTCTCCAGCGCCCGTAGCAGGCTGTGCAGTTGCAGGTCGGCTTGTTCGCGCCAGTTCAGCTGCACCAGACCTTCGAGCAGTGCCTCTTGCTGGTCATCGCGCAGGCAGCGGTCGGCCAGGTTCAGGTCCAGCGCATCGCGGGCATTGATGCTCGCAGCAGTGAGCCCAAGGAACAGACCCAGGCGACCCGGCAGGCGGGCGAGGAACCAGCTACCGCCGACATCCGGGTACAGGCCGATATTGATTTCCGGCATGCCCAGTCGGCTGCTCGGGGTGACGATGCGGATGCCGGCGCCCTGCATCAGGCCCATGCCGCCACCCAGCACGTGACCATGGGCCCAGCAGATGAAGGGCTTGGGGTAGGTGTGAATACGATGGTCGAGCCGATATTCGTCGGCGAAGAAACGTCGTGCCAGGGCCGGTACTTCGCCTGGCTGTTCGCGACACTGATTGACCAACTGCACCACATCGCCGCCGGCACAGAAGGCCTTGGTGCCGTTGCCGCGCAGCATCACGCAGGCGATGGTCGAGTCTTCTGCCCAGGCCTTCAGGCGTTCGTCGAGTGCTTCGATCATCGGCAGGGAGAGGGCGTTGAGGCTCTTTTCCGCGTCCAGGCTGGCGATGCCGATGCGGTAGCCGTGCAGGCTGGGGCGTTCTTCGAATTGCAGGTTCATAGGGGCTCCCTGCGTAGGGTGGATGACGCTTCATTCATCCACCGTGAGGGTTTGTGGTGGACGTAAAAGGCGACGTCCACCCTACGGGCTTCGAATTGCAGGTTCATAGGGGCTCCCTGCGTAGGGTGGATGGCGCTTCATCCATCCACCGTGAGGGTTTGTGGTGGACGTAAAAGGCGACGTCCACCCTACGGGCCTGGCCGATTGCGGTGCGCACGGCGCACCCTACGATGCCGCGGATCATTTGTTGCGCCACTGCGGGTCGCGTTTTTCCAGAAAGGCGTTGACCCCTTCGCGGGTGTCGTCGGCATCGAACAGGTCGACGAAGCGCTCGCGTTCCTCCGGCAACCAGGTGTTGGAGCCACGCTCACGGGCACCCTGGATCAGCGGCTTGATGGTACGTACCGCCACTGGGCTTTGCCGCGCCACCTTGGATGCCAGCAGCAGGGCTGTGCCGCGTGCTTCGCCAGTGTCCACCACCTGCTCGACCAGGCCGATGCGCAGGGCGGTTTCGGCGTCGATGCGTTCGCCGCAGAGGATCATGCGCTTGGCCCAGCCTTCGCCTACCAGCCAGGGCAGGGCCTGGGTGCCACCGGCGCAGGGCAACAGGCCCACGGAGGCTTCCGGCAAGGCCATCTGTGCCTGGCGTTCGGCGATGCGGATATCGCAGGCCAGCGCGCACTCCAGGCCGCCGCCCATGGCGTAGCCGTTGATCGCGGCGATGGACACGCCGCGGAAATCGCGCAGGGTCTCGAAGGCCTCGCCGAAGCGTCGGGCCATCTCGCGGGCACGGGCCTTGTCGCCATCGGCGAACATGTTCAGGTCGGCACCGGCGGAAAAGAACTTCGGCCCCTGACCGGTTACCACCAGGGCGTAGACCTCATCGTCACGGTTGAGATGCTCGACCACCTGCTTGAGACCGATCAGCGAGTCGCGGTCCCAGGTGTTGGCCGGTGGATGGTTGATAGTGATCAGCGCGGTGTGGCCGTGCTTTTCCACGGTGAGTTTGTGGGTCAGGTCGAAGATGCCGGATTTATAGGTTTCGATGGCTGTACTCATGGTCGTCCTCGATACGGATCATTGCAGTAGGAGCGAGCTCTGCTCGCGAACAGCGCGCGTTCCTACCTATCGTGGTTACTACAGCAGGCGATCGAGCATGCCGCCCTGCAGGAGCAGGCGGCGGGCGACGATCACCCGCATGATTTCGTTGGTGCCTTCCAGTATCTGGTGCACGCGGGCGTCGCGTACCCAGCGTTCCAGCGGATAGTCATTCAGATAGCCGTAGCCACCGTGCAGTTGCAGCGCTTCGTTGCACAGGTCGAAGCACTGGTCGGTGGCGAAGCGCTTGGCCATGGCGCAGTACAGGCTGGCTTCGCCATGCCCCAGATCGAGCTTGTGCGCAGCCAGGCGCACCATCTGCCGGCTGGCGGTCAGGGCGGTGAGCATGTCGGCCAGCTTGAATTGCAGGGCCTGGAACTCGCTGAGCGCCTTGCCGAACTGCTTGCGTTCTTCCACGTAGCGCAGGCTCTGCTCCAGCGCTGCCTGGGCCGCACCGAGCGAGCAACTGGCGATATTGATGCGCCCGCCATCGAGGCCCTTCATGGCGTAGACGAAGCCTTCACCTTCCGGGCCGATGCGGTGGCTGGCAGGAATGCGCACACCTTCGAAGCTGATGGTGCGTGTCGGCTGCGCTTTCCAGCCCATCTTGTCCTCGTTACGTCCGTAGCGCACGCCGGGCGCATCGGCAGGTACCAGAAAGCAGGAAACACCCTTGGCACCATTCTCGCCTGTACGCGCCATGACGATCAGTACCTGCGTGCTTCCCGCACCGGAAATGAAGCACTTGCTGCCGTCGATCACGTAGTCGTCGCCGTCGCGCCGCGCGCGGGTTCTCAGGTTGGCAGCGTCGGAGCCGGCGTCCGGTTCGGTCAGGCAGTAGGAGGCCAGCAACTGGCCGTTGATCAGTCCCGGCAACCAGGCATCCTTCAGCGCCTGGTCGGCGAAGCTGGCGAGCATCCAGGTGGCCATGTTGTGGATGGTCAGGTAGGCGGTGGTGGCCACGCAGCCCGCCGCCAGTTGTTCGAAAATCAGTGAGCTGGAGAGCCTGGACAGGCCCAGGCCGCCATCTTCTTCGCGTAGATACAGAGCCAGGTAGCCCTGTTCGGCTGCGCGGCGAATCACTTCGACAGGGAAGTGCTGCTCGCGATCCCACTCGGCAGCGTGGGGCGTCAGCTCCCGCGCAGCGAAGGCGCGGGCGCTGTCGGTCAACAGACGTTGTTCATCACTGAGTTCGAAGTCCATGGCATCTCATTGCAAGGTCAGGGGTTGGTCGCCGGCGCGGCGTTCGGCCTGCCACTCGGCGAGGTTGGGCAGCGCGCTGCTGGCATCGAGGCGGTCGACGATTTCGAAGTAGTCCTGCTTGAGCGGGTCCTTGAGCACCTCGTCGCGCGGCTTGACCTTGACCGCGTAGACCGTCTGCAGGTTCTGGTGGTCGAAGGTACGCCATTGCTGCTCGTCCTTGAGCAAGGTGTAGGTGTGGCCTTCCAGCGCCTTGATCAGCGCTTCGCTGTCGAGGCTCTTGGCTCGCGTGGCGGCGTCGGCCCATTGCTGGACGATGCTGTAGGCCGATGCGGCAGAACTGGATGGGTACATCTCGTAGCGGGTCTTGAAGGCTTCGACGAAGGCTTCGCCACGAGCGGATTTTTCCAGCGCCGGGACACGCCAGGTCCAGGGTTCGGTGCCAATCACGCCCTGCATCAGGTTGGGACCGGCCTGTTCGACCATGCTCTGGGTCAGGTTCGGCGCGACGATCTGCATGCGTTCGGTCAGGCCCAGGTCCTTGGCGATGCGCATGGCGCGAACCAGATCTTCGCCGAACAGCACCAGGGCGAGGATCTCGGCGTTGCTGGCGGCGGCCTGGGTCAGCGCGTCCTGATAGTCAGCCAGGCGCGCACCTGGGAAGGGGATGCGCACGCTGGTGTGCTGGGCGGTATTGTCGGTGGCGGTGGCCTGACGCAGCGAGGCCTCGGTGGTGTGGCCCCAGGTGTAGTCGGAGGTGACATAGAAGTAGCGCTTGTTCGGCAGGGTCTTGCTCAGGTATTGGCCGAGCACCCGGGCGCTCATCCAGGCGTTGTTGCACTCGCGGAACATGTAGCGGTGGCCATCCTTGCCCGTGGTGTCATTGGAGTAGGTGAGGGTGCCGAAGTACAGCAGACCGTGCTGCTTGGCGCGCTTGCCTGCGGCGATGGCGACCGCACTGGAGGAGCCACCGAAGAGCATCGCCGCACCCTCGGCGGCCAGCTTGTCGACGTTCTTCTCTGCCTTGGCCGGACGTGAGGCAGTGTCCTTGCTGGACAGGCGCAAAGGTCTACCCAGCACGCCACCAGCGGCGTTGATTTCATCGATGGCCAGCAGGGCTCCACGCATCTGCGCCAATCCCTCCTCCTTGTATGGTCCGGTGCGCGGGTAGTTGAGGCCGAGGGTGATGGGCTCGGCAGCCTGCGCACAGGCGGTAAGTGCGGCCCACAGGGCCAGTGTGGCGGACAGTTGGCGCATTGCAGTTCTCCTTGTTTTTGTTCTGCAGAGAACAGTTTTACGCCGCTCGTCCAGTTCGAGTGATCGTCTATTAGTCTAAGAAACGGTCACCCGGTTCTCATTTCAGCTGAATAGTCATGTTCGGGCCATCGCCGAGCGGTGTGTCGTCGAACCAACGGCTGGTCACCGTCTTGGTTTCGGTATAGAAACGCACTGCCTGCTTGCCGTAGGCGTGCAGGTCGCCATAGAACGAGCCCTTCCAGCCGGTGAAGGAGAAGAACGGCAGCGGCACCGGAATCGGCACGTTGATGCCCACCTGGCCGACTTCAATCGCGTGCTGGAAATGCCGCGCAGCGCCGCCGGAGCGGGTGAACAGGCTGGTGCCGTTACCGTAGGGGCTGGCGTTGACCAGTTCGATGGCTTCTTCCAGGGTCGCAACCTCCATGCACACCAGTACCGGGCCGAAGATCTCCTCGCGGTACAGACCCATCTTCGTCGTCACGCCACGGAACAGTGTTGGCCCGACCCAGTTGCCGTCCGGGTAGCCGTCCACCGCGCAGTGCGAGCCGTCGAGCAGGCAGTCGGCGCCTTCGGCCTTGCCTTCCTCTATCAGGCGCAGTACGCGCTGGCGTGCCTGTGGGCTGATCAGCGGGCCATAGGCGGCACCGCTGTCCTGCCAGTGACCAGGGCGCAGCTCGGCCATTTGCTTGGCCAGCTCGTCGATCCACTGTTTCGATTCGCCGACGAACACCGCCACGCTGATCGCCATGCAGCGTTGACCGGCCGCGCCACAGCTGGCGCCGAGCAGGTTGCTGAGCACTTGATCCTTGGGTGCGTCAGGCATGATCACCATATGGTTCTTGGCCCCGGCGAAGGCCTGCACGCGTTTCAGATGCTGAGTGCCGGTGCGATAGACATGCTGGCCTACCGTCACTGAACCGACGAAGGACACCGCGCGTACCAGTGGATGCACCAGCAGCGCATCGACCTGCTCGCGTCCGCCATGCAGCACCTGCAGCACGCCGGCCGGTGCGCCAGCTTCGAGGAACAGTTCGGCCAGACGATTGGGCGTCATCGGGTCCTGTTCCGAGGGTTTGAGAATGAAGGTGTTGCCGCAGGCGATGGCCAGCGGAAACATCCACAGCGGGATCATCGCCGGGAAGTTGAACGGGGTGATGCCGACGCACACGCCCAATGGCTGGACCCAGCTGGCGGTGTCGATCTCGCGGGCGACGTTCTCCACTGTCTCGCCCATCATCAGGCTGGCGATGTTGGCGGCATGTTCGGCCACTTCGATACCGCGCCAGACGTCGCCCTTGGCGTCGGCGAAGGTCTTGCCGGTTTCCGCCGCGAGAATCTCCGCCAGCTCGTCGTGATGCTCCTTGAGCAGGTGCTGGTAGCGCAGCATCAGGCGGGCGCGCTCCGATACCGGTACTTCGCGCCAGGCGAGGAAGGCTTTCTGTGCACCGGTTACTGCCGCTTCGATTTCCTCGGCAGTGGCCTTGGGGGCGAGGGCGATTACCTCCTGAGTGGCCGGGTCGGTGACTTCGATCAGCTCATCGGCCTGGCTGGTTTGCCACTGGCCATCGATCAGTTGCGGCAGGGTAATGGGCATGGTCGCCTCCTGTTGTTCTTGTATGGGGTTCTTTATAGCCACTCGCCGCCGCTTTGTGGATTGACGATCTTGGTCTTGAGATGGACGATCTTGTCATTCGGTTCGTTATGGAAGGAAGTGGTGGGTATGGGCATGCGGGTGGAAACCTCCAATTGGCCGCTGCCGCTTGGCGGACAGCGCTTCATCACGCCGCCGCGCTTGCGCCGCCTGCTGGCGCGCCATGCGCTGAGCTCTGGCTGCTATCCCCTGGCCATGGGCTTTTACCCGGAGGCGGCCGGGCACCAGATGCGGCGCCTGCAGCCGGACGATCACCTGCTGATCTATTGCCGTTCCGGCAGGGGTTGGCTGGAAACAGAGGATGGACGATTCGAGGTCACCGCTGGCGATTTGCTGTTGCTGCCCAAGGATGCACCGCATGCCTATGGCGCCGATGGGCAAAACCCCTGGACGATCTACTGGGTGCACTTCGACGGCAGTCTCGGCGTGGACTTCCTGCGCCTGATGGGCACTCAACCTCACCGGCGTATTGGCGTGCAGCCCAGGCTGATCGGCGATTTCGAGGCGTTGCTGGGCTTGCAGCGCCAGGGCTTAAACGCATTGCCCTTCATCCATGCTGCGCACCGCTTGCAGGCGATGCTCAGTTCGCTGGCGGTACTACCGGCGCGGGTCAGTCTGAAATCCGGGCGGGTGCTGGATATCGAAGCGGTGCAGGCGGTGATGCGCGAGCACCTGAACGGTAGCCTCAACCTCGACGAACTGGCGGCGCACTTCAAGCTGTCACGCTTTCACTTCGCCAAGACCTACCGCGCGCTGACCGGTCACGCGCCAATCCAGGACTTCATTCAGTTGAAGATGGCATTGGCTTGCCGCCTGCTCGATCGCGGCGACATCGAGGTGCGTCAGGTCGCCGAGCAACTGGGCTATGAGGATCCGTATTACTTCTCGCGGCTGTTTCGCAAGGTGGTGGGCATGGCGCCCAGTCATTACCGGACGCTGCATCAGGGTTAGTCGCGCGCCTGCTATACCCGCGCGATGGTCGCCAGACCGGTGGCCACCAGCTTTTCCTGGCCGTCTTTCACGGCGAACACGTCGGCTCGGCATACTGCCTGGCGCTGGCCGGCCTTGAGCACTTCGGCGCGGCACAGCAGGCGTTCGCCAAGCGCGGGTGCGAGCAGGTTGAGTTTGTATTCGCTGGTGACCACATCGCCAACCATCGACGCCGCTGCCCAGGCGCAGCCACTGTCGACCATGAAGCCGACGACCGCGCCATGCATGTAGCCATGGTGCTGGCACAGGTCGGGACGGCTGCGCACCTGCAGGCTGACCCGGCCTGGCGCGAAGTCGAGCAGTTCGGCGCCGAGCAGTTGGGCAAAGGTGGAGTGGGCGAGCGCCTGTTCCAGGCGCTCGCGGCTGATACCGTTCGAGTCGCTCATATGACCTCCTGCATGGGCGTGCAGAAGAGTCTCGACCTGCTCCAGAGGGAGGACAAGCTGCATCCATGTGCCTGATGAGGCTGCATAGCAGGCACTTCAGGCGAGCAGACGCTTCCACAGTTGCAGTTCGCCCGCCAGCTCCTGCCTCAGCTCGCCAAGTGGCTGCTCCAGCCCCAGTTTTACCTGCGCTGGTAGCGGCCCCTGTAGCGTCTGGCTCGTCTGCAGGGCACTGGCAAGCAGGACCAGATCCGCCAGGTCGGCAGCGCCGTCATGCTCGCGCTGCCACTGTCCATATAGACGAGTGGACTCGATGATCGCCGAGGGCAGTTGCCAGCGGGTCAGGACCAGGGCGCCGAGGTCACCAGACAGGCGCTCGCACAGCTCCTGAAGCGTGTCGCTCGCGCGCGGCACGTTCGGCCAGTGCTCCAGCTCCGAGAGCAGCGGCAGGCTGCCGATGTCCTGTAGCAAGCCGCCGAGCATGGCATCGTCCAGTGACATGCCTGTGCGCTGTGCCAGTACCGCGCAGTGGGCGGCGCGCTCCCTGGCACTGCGCCAACGAGCGCGAAATGCCAGCTGAAGCGCAGGTTCGGTGCTGGTGAACAGGTTTTGCAGGCTGAAGCCCAGCACCAGGTCTGCCAGTTGGCGGGTACCAAGGCGGCCCAGCAGTTCGCGTAGCGAGCTACAGGAGCGCTCCCCGCGCAGCAGAGGTGTATTGGAGAACTGCATCAGGTACGCGGCCAGCGGCGGGTCACCAGTGATCACGCGGGTCAGTTGTTCCAGCGAGGTGCGTGGGTCGTCCAACAGCTTTCTGATGCGGACGGCGGCTTCAGGCATTTGCGGAATCCTGGCTTCGCCCTTCAGGAAACGGTTGAGCAACGCCATGCGCAGGGTATCGGTAGAGGGAGACATCGGCTTGGCATCATCGATTGATACGGTTCCCGAAAGGCTAGCAAAGCATCCTTCGCCCTGCCGGCAAGCTCTTCCTTGACTTGCCTTGCTGCCTTCTCTAGCGTGCCTCCACTCGTTTTGTACCCGCAGGAAAACCGCATGACCGACGACCGCATCAAGCTCGAAGCCAGCTGGAAACACGCGCTGCGTGAGGAGTTCGACAAGCCTTACATGAGCGAGCTGCGTGCGTTTCTGCAGGCGGAGAAGGCGGCCGGCAAGGAAATCTATCCGCCGGGGCCGCTGATCTTCAATGCGCTAAACTCCACGCCGCTGGATCAGGTCAAGGTGGTGATCATCGGTCAGGACCCTTACCACGGTCCGGGTCAGGCGCATGGCCTGTGCTTCTCGGTGCAGCCGGGGGTGCAGACGCCGCCGTCGCTGGTGAACATCTACAAGGAGCTCAAGCGCGACCTGAACATCGACATTCCAGCCCATGGCTACCTGCAGAGTTGGGCCGACCAGGGCGTGCTGCTGCTCAACACCTCGCTGACCGTCGAGCGCGCCAATGCTGGCTCGCATGCCGGCAAGGGCTGGCAGTTCTTCACTGATCGGGTGATCGAGGTCGTCAGTGAACATCAGCCCAAGCTGGTGTTCCTGCTCTGGGGTGCCCATGCGCAGAGCAAGCAGCGCCTGATCGACCCGACCAAGCACCTGGTGCTGCGTTCGCCGCATCCGTCGCCGCTGTCGGCGCATCGTGGCTTCATCGGCAATGGTCATTTCAGTCGCTGCAACCAGTTCCTCAGCCAGAACGGCATGACGCCCATCGACTGGCGCTTGCCGACGCTATAGCGAGATCGCGTCGTAGGGTGCGCCGTGCGCACCGGCTTACCTGGTGCGTACGGCCTGGGTAGCCCCACGACTGAGTCTATCGGCTGCCGTTGTTTCAACGACTGACTACTGACTCGCCCCCCTGGCACTGCTGCGCAGCCAGGTCGGCATGAAGGCTTTCCAGGTGCTTGTCGGCTCGCTCCATCTGGTGTGAGTCTGCCTGCTCGACCAGATCGACGATCATCTCGGCCATGGCCTGACGGTTGCTTTCATAGCTGGCCTGATAGGCGCTGGTATAGAAGCGCTCGCGTTGTTGCAGCAGGGCGGTCATGCGCGCAGTGAAGTCATCGCCACGGCGTACTTCCAATGCCTCACGCAGAGCCTGTTGCCAGACCATGCGGTTTTCCAGCCAGATCTTGTTCTGTTCGCCCAGGCCCTGTGCCCAGCTCTGCACCCGCTCGCGCTGCCCGGCGTTCAGCGTGCCAAACCAGGGCTGCAGGCGCTCTTCCATGCGCTCGGCGCGCCGACTGACCTGTTCCTGCACGGGCGGCTCGAGAAACTCTTCACGCAGCTTGGCGTTCTGCTCGTCCATTGCCGCCAATAGCTGATCGACCTGACGCGGGCTTAGACCGCGCAGCAGTTCGATGGCGCTGGGCGTGATCTCCACGGCGATGCGCTGCATGGCTTGCTCGAAGTCGGCCAACTGGCTGGCCATCAGCTCGCTGTCACGGCTGCTCAGCGCCTGCTGACTGCGTTGCAGCCAGTCGAGATAACGCGGCAGCTCGACGCTGCAGTGCCAGGTCAGGTGTTCCTGCAGTTGGGGTTTGAGCCAGGCGCTCTGCTCGCTGGTCAGCGCCACGTAGTCGCCCAGCTTCCACGGGATCAGCCAATCGAGGTTGCGATAGGCCAGGCCGACACGGCTGCAGGCGCTCAGCAGCAGGGTGATGGCCAGTAGCAGGAGTAGAGGCTTGCGCATGAGCGGGACTCGCGAGAGTAGAGCTGTTGAGACTAATACTCGTCGAGGCTGACGCAAGAGGGCGGAAATATTCGCTTAAGAGTTCGCCATCAGGCCATGATCGCCGGCAAGCCGGCTCCTACAGGAGGCGGTGGTCTTACTGTTTGTAGGAGCCCGCTTGCGGGCGATCCAATGTGGACCGTTGCACTCCCGCAGATAAAAAGAAACCGCCCCGAAGGGCGGTTCCGATGTCGCAGGTTGCGCTTAGCCACCGAGGTAGGCGTCGCGTACCTTGGGATCGTTGAGCAGCTCTTCCCCGCTGCCGCGCATGACGATGTGGCCGTTCTCAAGTACGTAACCGCGATCCGCCAGCTTCAGCGCCTGGTTGGCGTTCTGCTCGACCAGGAACACGGTCACGCCGTCTTTGCGCAGTTGCTCGATGATGTCGAAGATCTGCTGGATGATGATCGGCGCCAGACCCAGAGACGGCTCATCGAGCAGCAGCAGGTTGGGCTTGCTCATCAAGGCACGACCGATGGCGAGCATCTGCTGCTCGCCGCCGCTCATGGTGCCGGCGCGCTGGGCGAAGCGCTCCTTCAGGCGCGGGAACAGGTGCAGCACCTTGTCCAGTTGCTCCTGATTGTCCGCCTTGTCACCGAAGAAACCGCCCATGGCCAGGTTTTCCTCGACGGTCAGGCGGGCGAACACGC
This sequence comes from Pseudomonas sp. EggHat1, assembly GCF_014892995.1. Lineage (NCBI taxonomy): Bacteria > Pseudomonadati > Pseudomonadota > Gammaproteobacteria > Pseudomonadales > Pseudomonadaceae > Pseudomonas > Pseudomonas sp. EggHat1. The sequence goes on along the minus strand of NZ_JACKQK010000009.1, from coordinate 6,203 downwards.
GGCGGCCTTCCGGCACGATGGCGATGCTCTTGCGCATGATCTCCGGGGTGTCCATGCCCACCAGCTCTTCACCCAGGTAACGGATGCTGCCGCTGGTGGCGCGCGGGTTGCCGCACAGGGTCATCAGCAGGGTCGACTTGCCGGCACCGTTGGCGCCGATCAGGGTGACGATTTCGCCTTTCTGCACTTCGATGCTGACGTCGTGCAGCGCCTGGATCTTGCCGTAGAAGGTTGAGACGTTGTTGAAGCTGAGCATGGATTACGCCTCCCCCAGATAGGCTTTGATCACGTCCGGGTTGTTGCGGATGTCGTCCGGCGTGCCGTCGGCCAGGGGAGTGCCCTGGTTGATCACGTAGATGTGGTCGGAAATGCTCATCACCAGCTTCATGTCGTGCTCGATCAGCAGCACGGTGACATTGTGCTCGTCACGCAGCACGCTGATCAGGGCTTTCAGGTCTTCGGTTTCACGCGGGTTGAGACCGGCGGCCGGCTCGTCGAGCATGAGGATGCTCGGGCGCGTCATCATGCACCGGGCGATTTCCAGGCGACGCTGCTGACCGTAGGCGAGGGTGCCCGCCTCACGGTTGGCGAAGTCCACCAGGTCGACCTGTTCCAGCCAGTGGGCGGCGTAGTCCATGGCCTCGCGCTCGCTGCGGCGGAATGCCGAGGTCTTGAACAGACCCGCCAGGTAGCTGGTGTTGAGATGGCGATGCTGGGCGATCAGCAGGTTTTCCACCGCCGTCATGTCCTTGAACAGACGCACGTTCTGGAAGGTGCGCACCACGCCCTTGCGGGCGATCTTGTGGCCGGGCAGGCCTTCGATCGCCTCGCCGTTCAGGCGGATGCTGCCGGAGCTCGGCTGATAGAAGCCGGTCAGGCAGTTGAAGACGGTGGTCTTGCCGGCGCCGTTCGGGCCGATCATCGACACCACCTGCTTTTCCTTGACGTTCAGGCCCACCCCGTTGACGGCCAACAGGCCGCCGAAACGCATGGACAGGCCGCTTACTTCGAGAATCGTGCGGCTCATCGCTTCAGCTCCAGGTGGGGACGTTGCATCGGCAGCAACCCTTGCGGGCGCCAGATCATCATGAAGATCATGACCAGGCCGAAGATCAGCATGCGGTACTCGCTCAGCTCACGCATCTCCTGCAGCATCACCATGACAATGGCGGCGAGGATAACGCCCAGCTGAGAGCCCATGCCGCCGAGTACGACGATGGCGAGGATCATCGCTGACTCGATGAAGGTGAACGACTCCGGCGTTACCAGGCCCTGACGGGCAGCGAAGAAGCTACCGGCAAAACCGGCCAGGCTGGCACCGATGGTGAAGGCCGAAAGCTTGATCACGGTGGGGTTCAGGCCCAGCGCACGGCAGGCGATCTCGTCTTCACGCAGGGCTTCCCAGGCACGACCGATCGGCATGCGCAGCAGGCGGTTGACCAGGAACAGGGTCAGCAGCACCAGCAGTAACGCGATCAGGTAGAGGAAGATCACCTTGTACTGCGAGTTGTAGGCGATTTCGAAGTAGCCGTGGAAGGTCGGCATGTCGGCCGGCACGCGGCGTTCGAAGGACAGACCGAACAGGGTCGGCTTGTTCTCGTTGGCGATACTCAGGCCGTTCGGGCCACCGGTCAGTTCGGTGAGGTTACGCAGCAGAATGCGGATGATCTCGCCGAAGCCCAGGGTCACGATGGCCAGGTAGTCGCCGCGCAGGCGCAGCACCGGGAAACCGAGCAGGAAGCCGAACAGCGCAGCCATCATCCCGGCGATCGGCAGGCACATCCAGAAACTCAGGCCGAAGTAGTGCGAGAGGATCGCATAGCTGTAGGCGCCGACTGCGTAGAAGCCGACGTAACCCAGGTCGAGCAGACCGGCCAGACCGACCACGATGTTCAGGCCAAGGCCGAGCATCACGTAGATCAGGATCAGCGTGGCGATATCCACCGAACCACGGCTGGCGAAGAACGGCCACACCAGCGCCACCATGACCATCGCCAGGATGATCCAGCGCTGGGTGGAGGGCAGGGTGAGGAAGTTGCCGACCTGACCGGAGCCGCTGGGCAGCTTGGGCAGTTTGGCCCAGGTCGGAGTCAGTCGGTCACGCAGCAATTGCCAGAGGAAGATCAGCGTAGCAGCGCCGCCGATGCACCAGAGTTCGAAGGCACTTGCGCCTTCCACACGCAGGCTGATGCCGACGGTGGAGAGTTTCAGGCCCAGGACCGGGTAGGAAATGATCAGCACCAGCAGGGCGCTGAAAATCGCGGATTTGATGTTGCGGCTCATACCTTTTCCACCTCCGGGCGGCCAAGGATGCCGGTTGGACGGAACAGCAGCACCAGCACCAGCAGGCTGAACGCCACCACGTCCTTGTATTGGTCACCGAAGATATCGGCGCCGAAGGCTTCGGCAACGCCCAGCAGCAGGCCGCCGAGTACCGCGCCAGGGATGCTGCCGATGCCACCGAGTACCGCAGCGGTGAAGGCCTTGATGCCGGCGAGGAAGCCCAGGTGCGGGTTGATCACGCCGTAGTTCATGCCCAGCAGTACCGAGGCGATGGCGGCCAGCGCAGCACCGATGACGAAGGTCAGGGCGATGATGTTGTTGGTATTGATGCCGAGCAGGTTGGCCATCTTCAGGTCTTCGGCGCAGGCGCGGCAGGCACGGCCCAGGCGCGAACGGGAGATGAACAGGGTCAGACCGATCATGGTGACGAAGGTGACGATAAAGATCAGCACCTGCATGTAGGACACCACCACGCCGTTGGCGGCGCTTTCACCGAAGACGAAATTGCCGGGCAGCAGGCTGGGAATGGCCTTGTCCTTCGAGTCCTGTGAGAGCAACACGGCATTCTGCAGGAAGATCGACATACCGATCGCGGAGATCAGCGGGATCAGGCGGTTGCCGCCGCGCAAGGGGCGATAGGCCACCCGCTCGATGCTGTAGCCGTAGGCGCTGGTGACGATCATGGTGGCGGCGAAGGCCGCGATCATCACGAAGGGCACGGCTTCCAGGCCGAACATGGCGAGGCCGGCGATAACGGTGAAGGCTACGTACGAGCCAATCATGTAAACCTCGCCATGGGCGAAGTTGATCATGCCGATGATGCCGTAGACCATGGTGTAGCCGATGGCGATCAGGGCATAGGTACTGCCAATGGTCAGGCCATTGATCAGCTGTTGTAGGTAGTGATAAAGATCAGGCATTGCCTAACTCCTGGGCGCTTGCGTAAAGCGGCGCTTGTGGCGCAGCGCGAGGCCGGAATTCTTCTAATAAACAAAGCCCACTGCTCGCGCAGTGGGCTTTGGCTCAGACAGGAAGCTTACTTGGCTTCGGACTTGGTGCCGTCCTGGTGCCACTCGTACACCACGAAGCTGAAGTCCTTCAGGTCACCCTTCTCGTCGAAGCCCAGGGAACCGGTAGGGGTGTTGAAGCTGTTGGCGCGCAGGGCAGCCGCTACCTTGGCGGTATCGGTATCGCCAGCTTTCTCGATGCCTTCGGCGATGACCTGAACGGCAGCGTAGGCCGGGAACACGAACGGACCGCTCGGGTCTTCGTTCTTGGCTTTGAAGGCCTCGACCAGCGCCTGGTTCTTCGGATCCTGGTCGAAGGACTTCGGCAGGGTGACCAGCAGGCCTTCGGAAGCCGGGCCGGCGATGGCCGAGATTTCCTTGTTACCCACGCCTTCCGGGCCCATGAACTTGACGTTCAGGCCGCGCTCTTTGGTCTGGCGCAGCAGCAGGCCCAGCTCCGGGTGGTAGCCGCCGTAGTAGACGAAGTCGACGCCAGCCTGGTTGAGCTTGGCGATCAGCGCCGAGAAGTCCTTGTCGCCGGCGTTGATGCCTTCGAACAGGGAAACCTTCACGCCTTTGCCTTCCAGGGTCTGCTTGACCGCGGTGGCGATACCTTCACCGTACTGCTGCTTGTCGTGAATGACGGCGACGTTCTTCGGCTTGACGTGGTCGGCGATGAAGTTGCCGGCGGTCGGGCCCTGCAGGCTGTCCAGACCGATGGTGCGGAAGACCAGCTCGTAACCACGAGCGGTGATGTCCGGGCTGGTGGAAGCCGCGGTGATCATCAGGATGCCTTCGTCTTCGTAGATGTCGGAAGCCGGCTGAGTGGAGCTGGAGCACAGGTGGCCAACCACGAACTTGACGCCGTCGTTGACGATCTTGTTGGCAACGGCAACGGCTTGTTTCGGATCGCACGCGTCGTCGTAGACCACGCCTTCGAGCTGGGCGCCGTTGACGCCGCCGGCCTTGTTGATCTGTTCGATGGCCATCTTGGCGCCGATGAATTGCATCTCACCGTACTGAGCAACGGCACCGGTCACCGGACCGGCCAGACCGATCTTGATGTTGTCGGCCGCCATCGAATAGCTGGCCGCCCCCGCCAGTGCCATTGCCGCGAACAGCTTGGAAATCTGCTTAGTAGCCTTGTTCATGAGTGCTCCACTCTTGTGTTTTTCGTTGTTGTAGTTCTTGCGGCCGAAGCTGCAGAACCGGGTCCGTTACCCCGGTAATGCCTCCGGCAACTGTACCGGAACAGTGTAGAGCGCGGATTTGCGCCTTGAAAAGCCGGCAGCTGGAGGCGATACGTGGGGTTGTCGCTAAATTGCAAGGAATGTATAGAAAAACGGCGTGGCCTGGGTCGGCTGGCGAGCGTCGCGCGGTTGCCAGGGCAGTTGCCGACGCTATCATTGCGCGCCTGCATTCAAAGCCATCGACACGGGACACACCATGACGGATCAATCTAGCACCCTCTATGCCAAGCTGCTCGGTGAGACAGCGCCGATTCGTTGGCAGGAACTGCAGCCGTTCTTCGCTCGCGGTGCGCTACTCTGGGTCGAGGGTGGCGAGGATCTGGTGGCGGTCGCGCAGGCCCTGGCCGAGAACGATCAGGCTCGAGTTGCGCAATGGATGAACCAAGGCCTGCTGTGCAAGCTCGAAGATACACGTGCCGAAGATCTGCTCGCGCGCAACCCCCAGTTGTGGGCAGTCGTGGTCGCCCCCTGGGTGTTGGTACAGGAAAGGGCAGGGGATTCAGCTGTGCACTGAAATGGTGCGATGCAGGGCTTTGAGCAGCGAGCTAGACTCTTCGCACGCTCCCGTCAGGGAGTTTCTCGCAGTGCCACGGCAAAGGAGTGAGCCCCATGTTCGAACCTGGTCACCTGCATCGCAGCAATCCGCCTGGCCTGGGCGGGCAACCTGGTTACAGCATCGATTTCTACTATGAGGTGCGCAAGGATTCACAAGAAGGACCCATGCTGCATGGGCGCCTGGTCGGCGAGATCGAGGGCAGGGCATTCGAGGAAGTCTTCGAAATGCATCGCGATACCGCGTTCAACTTCGCCAGCGTGATCTCCCGCCTGGTAGCCAAGCATGGCTTGCCGCCCAACCACAGCCCGATCATGCGTGCCCATGCCGAATACGATGCGCTCTTCGAAGACATCCGCGCCAAGTTGCACGCCAAGCCGGGTGAAGCGGTGGATCTCGATCACCTGGAGCGCGACGGTCCGACGTGACCCTTGGCTGTTCGAGGACGAAAAAAAACCGGATGCTCAGATCCGGTTTTTTATTCTCGGCCGTGCGTCAGGCCGCGACGAAACCTGCAGGGTAGGCCAGCGAGGTTTGGCTGCTTTGCACTTCAGCGATGGTTTCGCGGACGACCTGCTTGGCCAGGCAAGCGCACTTGCCGCACTGGCTGGCGATGCCGAGCGTGCCGCGCACTTCACGATAGCTGCAGCAGCCCTCGTAGACCGCATCGCGGATTTGAGTATCGGTGACACCTTCACAGAGGCAGACGTACATAAGCAAGGCTCGTCTTGGTGGTTCTGTTCGATGGATCGGATACTAATGTTAATGAGAATGCTTGTCAAAGATCGATTGCGAATGCTCGTATCTCCTGACGAACGGTGCAGTCGCCGGCAGGGGGCGGGCAGAGAAAGGTATTTGCGTTTTCGCGGGGGAGGATACGTTGGGCACCGGACTGGTAATTACGTGTTAGCTGTCGATGACTTGGCACTCTCCGTTAGCGAGATCGTCTGATCTGATGGGGTTCGCCCCTTACGGGCGACTCACTTTCTTTGCTTGTGCAAAGAAAGTAAGCAAAGAAACACACCCCTGCATACGGCCCCGGCTGCGCCGGGGTTCCCTCGCTCCATCACCGCTCCAGGGGCCCGCTGCGAAGGGCCATCCATGGCCCAT
>NZ_JACKQK010000008.1:0-224690 GCF_014892995.1 Pseudomonas sp. EggHat1 | reverse complement strand
CCGCCAACAGAACAAATTCACGCCTTATCGACATAGTGCTGCGCTCCGGCCACGGCATCACTCGATCTCCCGATTCGATGAACTCCGTAAGCCTAAATGCGTTACCTATGTCTCCCGACACCCGTTACCTATGTCCCCCGGCTGAACACACGGCGCACCCTACAGCAGCAACACGCTCCGTAGGCTGTCGCGGGGCCGCCAAGGTCGTGCGCACCGGGTTTTCAGCGACTCACTCAACGGGCCGGGCTGAGCATCTCGATTTCACGAATCTCGACATCACGACGCAGGTAGTCCATGCGCGTGTCGTGAAACGCGCGCATGTGTGGCAGGGCCGTATGCTCGGCAAACGCCTCCCGTGACGCCCACACCTCGTAGAAGATGAACAGCGTTGGGTCCTGCGCGTCGCGCAGCATGTGATATTCGATGCAGCCGAGCTCGGCGCGACTGGGTTCGACGTAAGCACGGAACAGTTGCTCGAAGGCCTCGGCCTGTTCGGGTCTGGTGTGGGCGTGAAGGATGAAGCCGTACATGGAGCAGGTTCCTCGATGCGGGAAGATGCCCCACCATAATGCAGTATTCGACAAGCCTTTCATGACTTTCAGTCAATAATCATTTGACCGTTCCGGGGTGTTTCGCACGCGCAGGACTGGATAACCTGCCGCCACATTTTTGGAGAACCCCCATGAAAAAGATCCTCCTGCTCAACGGCGGCAAAGCCTTTGCCCACTCCCACGGCCAGTACAACAGCACCCTGCATGACGCAGCGCTGGCCTTTCTCGACCGCGCCGGCTTCGACGTCAAGACCACCTTCATCGACGGCGGCTACGACGTGGAAGAAGAAGTGCAGAAATTCCTTTGGGCCGACGTGGTGATCTACCAGATGCCCGGTTGGTGGATGGGCGCACCCTGGACGGTGAAGAAGTACCTCGACGAGGTGTTCACCGCCGGTCACGGCAGCCTCTATGCCAGCGACGGCCGTACCCGTTCCGACGCCTCGCAGAAGTACGGCAGCGGCGGCCTGATCCAGGGCAAGCAGTACATGCTGTCGCTGACCTGGAACGCCCCGGTGCAGGCCTTCGAGGACCCGACCGATTTCTTCGAAGGCAAAGGCGTGGACGCGGTGTACTTCCCCTTCCACAAGGCCAACGAATTCCTCGGCATGAGCAGCCTGCCCACTTTCATCTGCAACGACGTGATGAAGGTGCCGAACATCGAGCGCGACGTGGTGCGCTACGAGCAGCACCTGGCCCAGGTATTCGGCGTCGCCTGAGCCACTGGCTCATTGCCCGCCGAACAGCGCCGTCCAGTAGATGCCAGCATCGCTCTGCGGGTCGTTGGCGTAGGCAGCGCCTAGTTCGCTGAACGCCGGATTCATGATGTTGGCGCAGTGCCCGGAGCTGGCCAGCCAGCCCTCGACCACCTTGGCGGTGCTATCCAGAGCCGCCGCGATGTTCTCGCCAACCTTGCTACCGCTGTAACCCGCCAGCTCCGCGCGGTCACCCGGCGTCAGGCCGTCACGCCCCTGGTGGGCGAAGAAGTTGCCATTGGCCATGGCCCGACTGTGGCTCTCGGCAGCGTTGCCCAGCTCGGCGTTCCATACCAGCGGCGCGGCAGCGGCAAAGCGCTGGTCACCGCATTGGCGCGCCTCGGCGCGGGCCGAGTTGATCAGCAGCAGCAGACTTTCCCCCTCGGTCTGCCAGGTTTGCAGGCGCGCACTGAGCAGCGGCCGTGCAAGCACGATGCGCCAGTCACGATCCTGCTGGCTGACACCGATGTCGATGAATTGCGGATCGAGCAACACACGACAGAAACTCTCGCTCAAGGCCTGCATGGCCGCCTGCGCATTGCGCGGGCCGGAGAGCGTGATGGCTTGTACGTTGACCAACGGATAACCGGCCGCGCTCAGCGAATCCTGCAGATCCGCGGTGCCATTGGCAGGCAGGATCAGACGTGGGTCGTTGGTCAACGGTGGCAGTGGCTCGGAGGCCTGCACGCCGCAGCGTTGCACCTCGCTGCGATAGCTGTTGATCGTCTCGATCAGCGCAAGGTCCTCAGCGGCCTGAGCCGCGCCCCAAAAGCCCATCAGCAGCAGCGCCAACAGGCAGCGTTGCCATCCCCATATGCCCTTTGTTGTTGTCATACCGTCCTCTCCCAACTAACGTCGTGATTCTGACGCAATTTCCGGCGCAGGATCATGGCCGGTTTCCTGGTCCCATCGAACGCCCGCATGCACTGGCATCGCGGCCGAACGGCAGGGTTCCTGCATGACGCCATCTGCCGTCATCGAACAATTTGCGCACTTGCCTCTCCCGCTGAGAACACTGATGCCCGGTTACTTCGCCAAGAACGAACAACATCGTCGCCTGGTCCTCAAGGCCTTGCTATGGATCACCTTGAGCGGTGGTTTGTTCTTCTCCGTGGTCAATCTGCTGCACGACAACTGGCTGCTGGCCGGTCTGGAGATCGGCTACGCCGCTGTGTCGCTGTATCTGCTGACCATCGTCGACCGAACGCACAACTTGCAGCTATTGACCGCGGTTTACCTGCTGCCGTTCTTCAGCATCATGATTTTGGCGCTGGCTCAGACCCACACCACCTTCGCGGTGTTCGCCTGGATACAGTCGATTCCGATCATCTGCTATCTGCTGCTGGGGCTGCGTCTGGGCATGTACGGCTCGGTGCTGTTCGTCGGCATCGGCCTGTTCGTCTTCAGCCGGCGGTTTGCCTCTGATCAATTGCTGCAAAACATCGAGATCATCGCCAATCTTGGCCTGGCCAGCCTGGCAGTGATGATTTTTGCGCATATCTACGAGCGCAGCCGCCTCCTCAACGAGCAGCGTCTGACCGATCAGGCGACCACAGATTCCCTGACCGGTCTGCCAAACCGGCTGAAGCTGGCCGAGGTATTCGAGCGCGAGCGTGCCCATGCGCTGCGCAATGGCACGCCGCTTTCGCTGGTATTCGTCGATATCGATCACTTCAAGCAGATCAACGACCGCTTCGGCCACGAGGTCGGCGACCGCGCCCTGGTTCACTTCGCCACGGTGCTGGCGCAGCGTTTGCGGGTCAACGATCTGTTCTGCCGCCTGGGCGGCGAGGAGTTTGCCGTGCTGCTGCCAGGCAGCACGGCGACGCAAGCTCGAGAAATCGCCGAGAGCCTGCGCGAACGCCTGGCGGCACAGCCGCTGGCGGTGGATGAGACCACGCTGCGCATGACACTGAGCGCCGGCGTGGCCTGCTTCGGGGTGGACGGGCAATCACTGGACGAGCTGATGCTGGCGGCGGACAGGCGCACCTATGCGGCCAAACGCGCCGGGCGTAACCGGGTGATCACCCGAGAGGACGTAGAGCCCGTTCTGAGCTGAACAGGTGCGGATCAGACGTAGATGCTGACCCCACCCTTCTCCTGCAGCCACTGACGGTAGGTCTCCAGCGAGTCGGTCTGCTGGTCGCCGTTGTAGCCGGAGATGCGCACGCTGCCCTCCATGCCGGCATCCACCATCTTCTGTACCTGCGCCAGCAGCGAGGCGGCATCGTCGCGATCGAGTTGCATCACGTCCGGCAATTGAATCACCGAAGGGGTCGCCGGCTGGCTGTCGCCAGTGGGCTGCACGGCATTGCCGGGTTGCGCCGCGCCGCCATTCATCGCACGCAACAGTCCGCCATCACTGCGCGCCACCACCTGCAGGGCGAAACGCCGCAGGTCGGCCAGCGGGTCCTGACTGACCTGGTCGCCGGTGTCGCCACTGCCTGCGCTCGAGCGATTGTTGAGCTGACTGCCGTAGTAGCTGAGCATGGCAGGCATGCTGTTGTTGATACTGGTCATGAGGCCTCCGCGAAATCCGTTCGCCTCATGCAAAGCAGATTCCGGGCCAGCCACTGCAGGCCCGTCATTACGCGGGTTGCGCATCCATTCGCGGCAGCGGCTTGCCACCGCGGGGCAAGGTTTTGCCTGTGCCGGTCAACCCAACAGGTCGACCATCACCGCATTGCTGTAGATCAGGCAGCCATCTTCGGCACTGTAGCCGACCAGATGAAACTGGCCCCGCCCCTCCTCGCCGCCGATGTATACGCGCCATTTGCATTCGCTCAGCGGGCCGAAGCCGTCCGGCATGACCAGCTCCAGCGTCTGCATGTCGGCGTCGATCATGGTGTCTCTGAGCCCGCTGTGTTGCAGCTCTTCCTCAGCCCGTTCCAGGCGCAAGTGCTCCGCCTCGCTGACATGGAACTGCAGGGTACCGATGGGGATGGATTTGCTGTCATTGTCGGCCTTACGCCAACCGTCGATGCTCAGGGTGTTCATCTGCACGTCTCCTCAGTGAAACCCGAGTTCAGGGCACATGCCCACTTACAGAAAATGGGACAAGCCAGACTCCGAGGCGACTCCTGAGAAATGGACGAACGGCCTACCGTTTGCTTGTCGAGACGATTGCGCTAGGCTCTGCACCTTCATTGATAGGAGGTACTCCCATGGCCCGCGCCACTGCCCGCCACATCCTGGTTGCCAGCGAAGACAAGTGCAACGAACTGAAAGCCGCCATCGAAGGCGGTGCCGACTTCGCCCAACTGGCCAAAGACAATTCTTCCTGCCCGTCCGGCCGCAGCGGCGGCGATCTGGGCTCGTTCGGCCCCGGTCAGATGGTCAAGGAATTCGACACCGTCGTCTTCAGCGCGCCGGTCGGCGTGGTACAGGGCCCGGTGAAGACCCAGTTCGGCTACCACCTGCTGGAAGTCACCAGCCGCCAGGACTGACCTGACTAGACCGAAGAGTCGCCAGCGCGGCTCTTCGGTTCACGTACCCCGCTCGTGACAGCAGCGCTCATCCGGTTCAGCATCTCGTGACGCCTTGTCGGCTCGCGTCGGCGCCAGCTATCGAGCAAACGCCCGCAAGACTGAGCCAGTCGTTGTAGGGTGCGCCGTGCGCACCAAGGCTCCAGGCAGTATCAGGGCACGATTCAGAAAGCGGCGCGCACAGCGCACCCTACCGCAGCGTCGGCTCGCGCTGACGCCAGCTATCGAGCAAACGTCCGCCCCAGACGTTGATCAGCAGCCCGGCCATGACCAACGCCGCACCGACCATCTGCAGACTGCCAAGGCGCTCGCCGAGCAACAGTGCCGAGGAGCTGATACCCACCACCGGCACCAGCAGCGAGAACGGCGCCACCTGGCTGGCTGGATAACGCGACAGCAAGCGGCTCCAAAGCCCGTAGCCGAGAATGGTGGCGCCGAACGCCAGGTAAGCCAGCACCAGCAGTGAGTCCAGGCTGAGCGTGCGCAGCGACTGACCAATCAGCTCCGGCCCTTCCAGCCACAGCGACAGGGCCAGAAATGGCAGCGGTGGAATCAGGCTGCCCCAGACCACCAGGCCGACCAGATTGACCCTGCCCAGCTTGCGCGTCACCACGTTGCCCAGCGCCCACATCGAGGCCGCCGCAATGGTCAGGGCGAAGCCCGCCAGGGTCATCGCCTGCCCGCCCTGCAGACCGATCAATACCAGACCGCTGGCCGCCACCAGCAAACCGAACAGGTTACTGCGACGCAGCCGCTCGCCAAGAAACAGCGCGGCGAAGAACAGGGTGAAGAACGCCTGCGACTGCAGCACCAGCGACGCCAGGCCAGCCGGCATGCCGACGTACATGGCATAGAAGAGAAAGGCGAACTGCCCCACTGAAATGGTCATGCCATAGGCCAGCATCCAGCGCAGCGGCACCTGCGGCCGTCGCACGAAGAGGATCGCCGGAAAGGCTGCGAGCATGAAGCGCAGAGCGCCCATCAGCATCGGCGGCATGCCATGCAGGCCGACCTTGATCACCACGAAGTTCAGCCCCCAGACGACGATCACCAGCAGCGCCAGCAGCAGATCCTTGGGTGTCATGAGCACAAACCTCAGGTTGAGTGAGCCGGCATTAGAGCAGCCTCCCCCCAACAGCAGAAAGACACAGAGGCCGAGGAAAAAAGCCACACAGCCACTGGCGGCTGCTAACCTGCGCGCCTCCGTAGCGTTACGCCAAACCCATGACTCTGCACGATTTCCTTTTGTTCGCCCTGCCGGCAGTGTTTCTCACCGGGCTGTCCAAGGGCGGCTTCGGCGGCGCCCTGGGCGGCATCGCCGTGCCATTGCTGGCACTGGCCACCTCGCCGAAACAGGCGGTGGCAGTGATGCTGCCGATTCTCTGCCTGGCCGATGTGGTGGGCCTGAAGGCCTACTGGGGCAAGTGGGATATGGCCAATCTCAAGGTCATGCTGCCGGGTGCAGTGATCGGCATCGCCATCGGCTCGATGACCTTCGGTTTGTTCGACGAACGCGCCATCGGCCTGCTGATAGGCGCCATCGCCATCACCTTCGTCGGGCTCGGCCTGGTGGTTGGTAACCAGGCGCCACGCCCGCTGCACAAAGGGCGCGGCACACTGCTGTCGAGCCTGGCCGGCTTCACCAGCTTCGTCGCCCACGCGGGCGGCCCGCCGGTGATGATGCACCTGCTGCCGCAGCAAATGGACAAGGTGCGCTTCGTCGCCACCATCAACCTGTTCTTCCTGCTGACCAACGCCGCCAAGCTGTTCCCGTACGCGGCGCTGGGCCAGTTCACCGAGGAAAACCTGCTGCTGAGCCTGATGCTCGCGCCCATCGTGCCGCTGGGCGTATGGAGCGGCCTGTGGCTGCAATCGCGCGTCAACCACCTGTGGTTCTACCGTATCGCGCGGTTGGGCATTCTCATGGCGGGTGTGCAACTGATCTGGCGCTACCTATAGATCCCCCGCCCGTAGGGTGCGCCTTACGCACCGCTTCCTGGATCGTGACCCGATACTGCCTGAAGCCCTGGTGCGCCCAACTACCCACGCCGGTTCAGGGCTCGATCACCCGCCACAGCTGCGGCCACTCGCCGGGGTTACGCCCCGCACAGCGGTTCAGGAAGCTGAACGAGGCCAACTGAAAACGCTCGCCATCGAAGCGCCAACTACCCGACTCGCCGCAATCGGCAATGCCACGCCCCTTGTGCAGGTAAGCCAGCTCGCCTGTCTGCGGCTGATAACTGACCCAGCCGGATAACCCATCGTGCCCCAACGGCAGCGGATCGATCTGCATGTCCTGCTCTACATACGGCGACTGACGGCTGACGCGATAGACCGCGAAATCGCAGTTGTAGGCCGCACACCAGGTACGAATGATGACCAACGCCTCGCGCTCGTTGAGCGCGAAGGCCTCGGCCTCAGGCTCGTCTGTCATGCCCTCCTCGAACCACTGGCTGCGAGTCGCGGCCATCAGGTGCCGGGCGATGTCATGCTGTTCGACTTCGCTCAGTGGTGCAACGCCAGGATAGGCACGCAGACGTGGCGCCTGCGGCGGCGCCGGCACCTCGCTGTCAGGGCGCGTACCCGACCGGTACAACGCCGTGCGGGTATCCATCCGCCCCTGCACGGCATCCATGAGCAGCAATGCGGCGGACAGCCCACTGAGCGACACCACCGCCTGGTGCTCGCCATCGCCTGCCATACGCAGCTGCGCACCATTACGCAACTCGGCCAGCACAACCTGGGCATCGGCCCCCTCGGCCGCCAGCAGTGTTTCACCATCCTCGTCCACCAGGCGCAGGCGCCCGGCACTGGATAATGCGTGACCATCGAGCTGCAGCGGTGCATATCCACCTCGCCCGGCATGGTGCAGCGACAACGCCAACGGCGCCTGCGCACCCGCAGCACGCTGCAGATGAAGACTCAATGGCGTGTAATCAAAGCCTTGCGTGGCACTCAGCGCCTGGCATGCCCGCAGGTTGTCGCAGGCGATCACCCAGTCCTTGATTTCCCGGTACAGCGGCACCTGCTCGGGTGCTGCCTGGACCATTCCCGCCGCCAGCAGCAGAGCCGAGATCAGCATCCGACGCGACATGAACAACTCCTTTTGATGATTGCGCAGGGCCGTCATGTTCCCTGGCCCGAGCAAGCCAGGCAAGCGCCATCACAACCCCAGCAATTCGCGCAGCTCACGCGCGGTGGGCATGCGCGCCGACACGCCGCTGTTAAAGTCGAAGGACTTGGCACTGGACAACGGTCCGACGATCACCGGGTCGAAGCCGGCATCCGTCACCAGACGCGCCGCCACCTCCAGCGCCGCCTCGTCATCCGCGGCCAGCGGGATGGCCAGCTTCTCGCCGCTGCGATGGGCCTGGCTACGCAGGTTGTGCGCAGAGATGGCATTGAACGCGCGCACCAGGCGCACGCCCGGCAGAAACTGCTGCGAGGCCAATCCGGCGCCCATCTTGACCGCCTCCTCGGCCATCGGCCCGTCGCGTCCCGGACGGGGATTACCAGCGTCCAGCACCACCTTGCCAGCCAGCTCAGAGGCGTAGTCGCGCCCGACCTGCGGCGTCGCGCCATAGGGTACGGCCAGCAGAATCCCCTCGCCAAAGGCCGCCGCCTCACGCGGGGTGCCGACGCGGGCACGCTCGCCCAGCTCATCGGCCAGCGGCTGCAGACGTTCGGGATTGCGCGAGGAAATCATCACCTCATGCCCCGCTTCGACCCACAATCGCGCCAGCGTGCCGCCAATATTGCCGGTGCCGATGATGCCGATACGCAAGGCGTCCGCGTGTGCCAGCACTGGGGCGCCGCCCAGCAATACCAGCAGGCCGAGCGCGGCGGCGAAACGCTGAAGTAAACGGGGCATGGTGAGTTCCTCGAGCGAGTGACGACGAAGACCAAGCATAGAAAAACCGAACAGCGTGACGACCCACGATTCGCAACAGAGTGTTGCCCGCCAGCTATGCTTGAAAGGCGATATTGCATTGCAGTCGGCTACAGGGGCCGAGGAGGTGGCAGTGACCCGAACGCATCCCCCCAGTCAATGAACTGCTTCCCGGAGACGCGACCATGAGCAAAAGCATGGATTCACACAAAGAAGGCAAGAAGAAACCGCTGAAAACGGCGCATGAGAAACGCATGGCCAAGCGCGAGAAAAAGCACGGCCAGACCCTGCTCGGCAGCCACTCACCGGACGCCTGAGCTCCAGCCTGCCGGCGCAGCCTCGCTGCGTCGGCCCTCCCCTGCCGCAAAAACACCATCCGGGAAATTGCGCGTGCCGCCGGCGCCGCAAGGCACTAGAATCCGCAGCCTAAGTGATCGTCCGGCCGCCCCTGCGCGCCGCGACACCCTCTCACCTATCGGCCAGGAGACCCCAGATGGGCGCCCAGTGGAAAGCCAAACCCAAAGAAGCCGCCGCCAATGCCCGAGGCAAGATCTTCGGCAAGCTGGTGAAGGAAATCATGCTCGCCGCGCGTAACGGCGCTGACCCGGACATGAACCCCAAGCTGCGCCTGGCCGTGCACCAGGCCAAGAAAGCCTCGATGCCCAAGGACACCCTGGATCGCGCCATCAAGAAAGGCGCCGGTCTGTCCGGTGAAGTGATCAACTACGAGCGCACCCAGTACGAGGGCTTCGCCCCGCATCAGGTACCAGTGATCGTCGAGTGCCTGACCGACAACGTCAACCGCACCGTGGCCGAGATCCGTGTGCTGTTTCGCAAGGGCCAGCTCGGTGCATCCGGCTCGGTCAGCTGGGACTTCGACCACGTTGGTCTGATCGAAGCCAGCAGCGAAGAGGGTTCCGACCCGGAACTGGCCGCCATCGAAGCCGGTGCCCAGGACTTCGTGCCCGATGACGAGGGCTCGACCCTGTTCATCACCGATCCGACCGACCTCGACGCCGTGTGCAAGGCACTGCCGGAGCAGGGTTTCACCGTCAACTCGGCCAAGCTCGGCTACCGCCCGAAAAACCCGGTAAGCAGCCTGACGCCGGAGCAGATGGAAGAAGTCGAAGCCTTCCTCGAAGCCATCGACGGCCACGATGACGTGCAGAACGTTTACGTCGGCCTGGCCGGCTGATGTTCGCCGGGCGCCCTGATCCGGCGCCCTATCAGGCAGGGCTTCCAGCCCCGTAGGCGCACCGCCCCGCGGCGAGGCTTGGCAACTTGCGTTGTCCGGTTTCGCCAGAGACGCCACCAGCTCAGTGCTTGCCCCATGAAAACCACCCTGCATATCGCCGCCGCCTGCCTGTTCGACGCACGAGGTCGTCTGTTGCTCGTGCGCAAGCGCAACACCCGATTCTTCATGCTGCCAGGTGGCAAGCGTGAACCGGGCGAAGACGCGCTGTCGGCGCTCGCGCGTGAGCTTTATGAAGAGCTGGAGCTGCAACTTCAGGCCGGTGCACTGCGACCGCTCGGCCAGTTCCAGGCGCCCGCCGCCAACGAGGCCGATACCTGGGTGCAGGCAGACATCTATCGCGCCGCCCTGCCCCACGCGGTGCAGCCGGCCGCCGAGCTGGAAGAGCTGCGCTGGCTCGATACCACCTTGCCCCTGCCCGATGACCTGGCCCCGCTGCTGCGTGATCAGGTGCTGCCGGCTCTGCAACGCCAGCCGTTCCTGTAGGGCTGGCGCCAGCGACATCAAAGACCGCTCCCGGCCGTTTCTTGATCCACGACAACGCGGGTGACAATGCCAGCGATTAGGCTGCGCCGATAACCAGAACCATTCGTTTTGCGTGCAAACCCCACAGGACTCCGAGGTTTGCCATGAGTATCAGCTCAGCCCATATCTGCCAGGCCGCCGACCAGTTGCAGGGCTTCGTCGGCTTCAATGCCAAGACCGGCCAGTACCTGCTGCGTTTTTCCGAAGACAGCTTCGGCCTCGACGTGCCGGCCGAAACCATCACCCCTACCTGCGAATACGTGTGGAGCAGCGCCGAAGGCGAACTGATGCGCCTGGATCGCCAGCGCCTGGCCTGGCTGCAGGAACAGCGCATCGATGACCGGGTCAACCTCAGCGAACCGCTGCGCATTTACCTGCGCCGCAGCGACCTGCCGGAGATCCGTGCGGAGCGGCGACGCCTGATGCCGGCCTGAGATTCAGCGTGTTTCGAGGCATTCGGTGCGCACCAACCCACCGGGACCACAACGGCGGGGTACCCCCGCCCTACGACACGACCGCTACCCCGTAGGGCGGGTGCAACCCGCCATGCCGGTTCTATCGGGCGACGCGCCCCGCCTCAGCCCAATAGCCGCATCGCGACAGCGCCAAGGCCAACGCCGATCAGCAGCAGTACGATCCCACCCAGCCACAGCTTGCCCGCACTGTTCGCAGGCGCCACGACAACGGGCGCGGGTTTGGCCTGAGCTGCTCGCAGTGGATTGGCCGCCGCCGACGCAGCCTTGGCACTGGCGCGCGCCGCCTGCGGCACCGGGGCGATCTGCGTGGCGCCGCCACCTGCAACCTTGGCAGCCAGCGCAGGCGGCAGGTCCGTCACGCGCATGAACTGGGTGGCATCCTCGTCGGGCGCATCGCTTACGCTCACCTTCGGCCCGATCACCAGCAGCGTCACCGTGCCCATCTTCAACTGATCGCCCGGTTGCAGCACGGCGGTCCTGACCTTCTGCTGGTTGACCAGCACGCCGTTGGCCGAGGCAAGGTCCTTGACCTCCAGCACGTCGTCCTTGAGAAAGAACTCGCAATGCCGGCGCGACAGTTCCAGATCGCTGAAGCACAACTCGCACTTGCTCGAACGGCCGAAGGTCATCGAGCCGTGGACATGAAACTTGCGCCCCTGGTGTTCGCCCTGGATCACCTGCAGAAACCAGCGCGGCGCCGCGGCCTCGGGCCTGGCCACACTTTTCGCCGGATCGACCAGTTGCAGTTCGACGGCGCCCAGGCGCAGGCGATCGCCATCGCGCAGCTGAAAACGGGTACCGACGCGCTGGTCGTTGACCCAGGTGGCGCCCTGCCCGGCATCGCTGAGGTAGTAGTAGCCGTGATCCTGACGGATCTCGGCGTGGAAGCTGGCGATTCCGGCATCGCCGAGCACCAGTTGGTTACGGCTGTCCTGGCCGATGGTCAGGCGCTCGTCGGTCAGCCAGACCGGCGCTTGGCGGTTATCCAGGAACTGCAGTCTGAGCATCGTGGTCGCCTCGGGTCAGTCGAATAGGTTGTTCAGCAGACGCTTGATCGGGTTCTGCTGGGCCGGCTGTGCGCTGCGCGGGCGGTTCGCCGCCTGGCGCACGCGCTGCTCGTGGCTGTCATAGAGGGCCAGCAGCCGTTCGTTGTCGGGCTCTGCCTCGAGGCCCTGCTTGATCTGTTCCAGCGCCAGGTTGTATTCACGCCGCGCATAGGCCGCCTCGCTCTGTTCGATGAAGCGCTGCGCCACGCGATTGATGCCAGCCAGAGCCAGCAGGTTGTCCGGTTCCCAGCCGAGTACCTGACGGAAGTAATACACCGCGCTGTCGTCCTCGGGCAGGATCAGCAAGCCCTCGCCCAGGCGTTGCTCGGCCAGGTCGAGATACTGCTGGATGCGTGCCTGCAGCACGCGCTGCAGGCCGTCGCTGGCCTGCCGGTTGCCTGCATCCAGGGCCAGCGTCTGGCGAAAATAGTAGTCAGCGTTGTCTTGCGCCGGGGTCAACAGGTGCCCCTCGCTCAAGCGCGTTTCAGCCAGCGCGAGCAGCCCGGCGATGCGCTGCTGCAACTGCCAGTAGTAGCCGCCTGCGCTACCCATGCCGAGCAACAACAGACCGAGCACGGCCCAGGGCAGCCAGCGCCGCCGGGATGGACGAGGCGGCAGGCTGACGGCCGGGCTCAGACGGGTCTGGTCCTGCTCGACATCCTGCAGCTGATCGAGGCTGGCCAGCAGTACGTGGCAGTCGGCGAAACGATCTTCCGGGTCCTTGGCCAGCATGCGGTCGAGCAGCCACTGCAACTCGCCCAGAGGCTCTGGCAGCGGCGGCGCTTGCAGCTGCAACTGGTTCATCAGGGTCTGGGTGTAGTTGCCGCCGCGAAAGGGGTTATGCCCGCTGAGCATTTCCAGCAGGATCACGCCGAGGCTGTAGATGTCGCTGCGTGCGTCCAGCGCCTGACACTGCGCCTGCTCGGGGCTACTGTAGGCCGGGCTGCCGACGGCAATACCGGACTGGGTCAGCTCGCTGTCGAGCTGCAGCTCCTTGGCCACGCCGAAATCGGTGAGCACGGCGGTGCCATCGTCGCGAAACAGGATGTTGCCGGGCTTGATGTCGCGGTGCACCAGCCCTTTGTCGTGTACCAGCGCCAGGGCGCTGGCGATCTGCCGGACGATACGCAGCGCGCGCGCCGGCTCCAGGCGCTGGCCCTTGTACTGGGCCAGATCGCCGCCAGCCAGGTATTCCATGGCGAGAAAGTGGCGGCCGTCATCCAGTTGGTCGATGCGGTAGATGGTGATGATCGAAGGATGCTGCAGGGAGGCGACGGTATGGCCTTCCTTGATGAAGCGCTGGGTGAAGGCGGCGTCTTCACGATGCAACAGCACCTTGAGCGCCACCTGGCGCTGCAGCGCCTGCTCGGTAGCCAGATAGACCTCGGCCATGCCGCCTTTGCCGAGGCGGTGGTGAATGCTGTAACCGGGTACGCTGATGGAAGGCTGGCTCATGCGGCTCGACTGGCAATCAGGGTTGAAGGGACTTGAACAGCTTGCGCAGCAGACCGGGGGTCGGCGCTTCGCGGGGCTCGGCAGCTGGGCCAAGGCACAGGACGATGCAGCTGATATTGTCTCTGCCGCCATGGCTATTAGCCAGCCCCACCAGTTGCTCGACCATCGTTTCCAGCGTGGCCGCTTCGGCGCAACACTGCTGGATGGCCGCGTCGTCCAGCTCGTTGGTCAGCCCGTCGCTGCACAGCAGCAGCAGTTCGTCCGGCGCCAGCCGGGCGCGCAGCAAACCGACATCAGGCACCTGCCCGACCTGTCCCAGGCACTGCAGAATCACGTTGCGACGCGGGTGCTCACGCGCCTCCTCGGCGCTCATCTGGCCGGCGTCGACCATGGCCTGGACCCAGCTGTGGTCGTGACTGAGTTGCTCGATATGTTCGCTGCCGATGCGATAGGCGCGGCTGTCGCCGACCCAGGCAAGCTCGAACTCCTCCCCGTCCAGGCGCACGGCAACCAGGGTGCTGCCCATGCCAGCCTCGCCCGCAACGGGCTGCGCAGCCGCTACGATTGCCAGATGGGCGGCATGCACCGCTGCAAGCAGCTCCTCGCCCTGCTGCACGGCGCCCACCAGTTCCTCCAGCGCCAGGGCACTGGCCACCTCGCCACGCTCATGCCCGCCCATGCCATCGGCAAGCGCCCACAACCCCAGATCGGGACGGCAGGCCAGGGCATCCTCGTTGTGCGTACGTACCTGGCCGGCAACGCTCTGCGCAGCGAACACCACGGATACGGGGAAAGGCTGAGACACGCGGCGAATCCTTGAGCAAAATGCGATTGTCCATGATGCGGCGACGCGAACGGGCTGTCACCGCCCGCCAGGTCGTAAATGCGCAACCGTTAACCAAAATGCGATGGTCAAGTAAGCCGCCACTGAATCCATGATCACACCGCACTTTCGCCATCTGCCCCTGCAGCTACGACCTCTGGTCGACAAGTTCTACCGCGACCACCGCTCGCCGATGCGCAGCCAGACGGGAGATGAACTGTGGGTAGCACAAAGCGCCAGCCAGATCGTCGCTGCCCTCAGCCTGCGCCCACTGGCGGGCGGGCAGTGGCTGACCGGCCTGTTCGTCACCCCTGCGCTGCGACGTCAAGGCGTGGCGGCTGCGCTGCTCAGCCACAGCCTGGCACTGCATCCCGAACCCGTCTGGCTGTTCTGCCATCCCGAACTGCGCAGCTTCTATCAGCGCCTGGGCTTCGAGGACTGTCAAAGCCTGCCGGCCGAGCTGGCCGAACGGCTGACCCGCTATCAGCGCACTAAATCGCTCATCTCGCTGCGCATCCACTGAGCAGCCTGTCGCCCTGGGCAAAAATACTGGCACTTTGCTCAGGAATGCCCCTTGCCATCCGCGGTCAAAGCTCTGCATGCTTGCCCCATAACAACGAAAAGAAACGCTATGGCTACCCAGACCGCTCGTTTGCTGAAGCGCCTGCGCAACGATTTCCAGCTGTCGATCATCACCCTGATGGGGCTGTTCGGTGTCATCGGCATCTCGCCCTATGCCATCTACCGCTTGCTCCAGGGCAACTATCTGGTCGGCATCGCCGACACCATCATCGTTCTGTCCACGCTGTTCGCCGTGCTCTATGCCTGGGTCACCCGCGACACGGTCAAACCCGGTATTTACCTGGCGGCCGTGTTCTCTGTCGGCGCCACGCTGATCGCCATCAACCTGGGGGTCAACGGCCTGTTCTGGATCTACCCGCTGATCCTCTTCAACTTCTTCATGGTCACGCCTGGCAAGGCCCTGCTGGCCACTGCACTGGTGCTGGTCAGCCTGGTCAGCCATGCCCTGCTGGTGCCCGGCAGCGTGTTCGAAAGCCACTACCAGATGGTGTCGTTCCTGGTCACCTGCATGATGGCCAGCGTGCTCAGCTTCATCTTCGCCTTCCGCACCCGCAACCAACGCGACCAGTTGCAACTGCTGGCCATTCATGACCCGCTGACCGGCGCACGCAACCGCCGGGCGATGAACGACGAACTGAAGATCGCCATGGCCAGCCATCGCCGCCACAGCGACAGCTACGGCCTGCTGGTAATGGATCTGGATCACTTCAAGCAGATCAACGACCGCTTCGGTCATCACGTTGGCGACCAGGTGCTGGTGGCCTTCGTCGAGCTGATCAAGCGCTGTTCACGCAAGGAAGATCGCTTGTTCCGCTTTGGTGGCGAGGAGTTTCTCCTGTTGCTGCCCAATACCGAGCTGGCGGGCCTGCAGGCCGCGGCGCAGAATCTGCTCAGCTGGGTCGCACAGGAGCTGAAAAGCCCTGGCGGCGCGGTGACCGTCTCCATCGGCGGCGCCATTCTGCACAGTGGCGAGCATTGGGAAAGCTGGCTGCAGCGCGCCGATGAATGCCTGTACCGCGCCAAGAGCGAGGGGCGCAATCGCGCAGTGATTGCCGATGCCCCTAGCGGCCAAAACAAGACTGCCGCCAGCCACTAGGGTCTGCATGAAAAGTCGTCGAGCGAAGGTCAGGCAATACCGATGGCGGCCCCACAAAAACAGGCGAAGAACGGACTGGGCTCGCATTCGAGTTTACGTGTTGTAAATGAGCATTTGACCGGTCTGGCGTTCCAGCCTGTTTTTAACGCAGCATCATCGAGCGCAGGCACTTTTCGTACAGAGCCTACGGCGTCAGCGGCTGCGCTGCTGCTGATAACTGCCACTGCCCGGCTGGCGCTCGATGATCAGCCCGCCCGGGTATTCGGTGCTCTGCCGAATGCCACCACGGCTTTCGCTGGAATGGCTGCCATAGCTGCTTTCCTGACGCACGCTGCCCTGCGGCAGACGCTGCCCACCGTAGAGGTTGTGCTGCTGATAACTCGACGAACCCGAGACGCTGCCACTGGCGCCGGGGCTGACGTAGCTCTTGGGGATGACGCGAATGGTCTGCGGCTGATCGGCGAACGCAACACCGGCGAACGACGCAGCCAGAATCAGTACAAGCGAGCGAATGAACATGAGCACCTCCCCTGCGGGTCAGGGCCAGACGTCAAGCGCCTGAGCCGAAATCATCATCACACCGGCTTTGACAGCAGCGCCAGGGAATTTGCAGCGCTGATACGACAAAGGGTCAGCCGAAGCTGACCCTTTGCTGGACATGGTGCGGAGATAGGAGTGCAACTTGATAGATGAAGGCCTCGGAAATGCTGAGGCCGATGCATTTAATCAACTAAAAAGGCACTCAAATAGGCACTCACCGCCGCACCACCTATACCTCAGAACGAGACGCCCACTCGGACCATCAAGACCGGCAGCCGAGCCTCTAGCGCAGGTTGCGAGCGGCTTAAGCAGCACAGCGCACACCCCAAGCCCGACGGAAATCCAATAGCACCAGAAGCCAAAGCCCAACCGGAGGGTGACGACTCATCGAATTGCGCATCTGTAAAGCGATGTGTAAACTGTCAATCAAAGTGTCAAGCATGGACGAGAGCAATGGGCAACAAACTCAAGAATCCACCAGTCTTCTTCACGATAGGCCAGGTGCAACACAACCCCCTGCTTTCACTGGACTCCTACATTCCACAAATCCAGGAGCGCATGCGCAAAGCCGGCTATCCGGGCTTCACCAAATCATCCCAGATGCAACTCTCCCTCCAGAGCGCATCAGACGGAGCGGATGACAAGACCCCAACCCCAACAATTCAGAAGCTGGATCGCTTTGTTTTCTCCGACCTAAATGACACCAACGCCTTCCTTCTTCAGCCGACCTCAATCACCTTTGAGACAACGATTTACGCCGGCTTCGATGAGTTTTATGAGCAGCTTGAGCTAGGACTGAGGATTCTGGACGAAGCCATTGGCGGGCTGAGCTTCATTGAGCGCCTAGGGTTACGCTATCTTGATGCCGTGGTCCCCAGGCAAGGAGAGGATCTCGATCAATACCTTGCCCCGCAAGTGCTAGGGCTGCCAACCCTGATGAAGGAGTCCGCATTCAGCCACTCCTTTGCAGAAGCCGTTCTACTGGCAGACGGGATCGGCCAGGTAGTGGCCCGCACCGTCATCCAGAATGGCCGACTGGCGTTCCCCCCAGACATCGACCCCGAGCGCCTAAAGATACAGGAGCGCTTCGCGTCGATTGCGGGCATTCACGCCCTCATCGACACAGACGGCTTCTCCGTCGAGCGGCGCCCGTACGACATTTCCGAAGTGCGAACCAGAATGGACGAGCTACATGAGCTTATCGGTCAATGCTTCCGCGCAACGACCACGGATTTTGCGCGCTCAGCCTGGGATGCCTAAAGGGAGCCCCCAATCCATGCACATCACATCCTCAAATCAAACAAGCGCGCAACTGCAGCTAGCGAATAGCTTTCTGACATCTCAGCGCCTTGAGTATCGCGCCGCGCACCAAAAGCGAGGAATGCAAGCCGCCGCGGCATGCACCAATCAAGACGAGCGCACCAAGGGAGCAGCCTCTCGCTTCATCCGAGGCTGCGGAGGCGTTGCGCTTGCCTTGCTGGTCGGCACTGGCGGAATAGCAACACCTCATTACGTCACCACGCGGGACGACAAAGGATACCGCCTGCTCGATATCAAGTATTCCGAGCGAAAGATCCATGCAGACGCACAGCGCGCCAAGCTTCGCAGCTCCGCCGAAAACCTTGCATTTGTGCGCAACACACTTAAGCCTCCAGTCACCGAATTAGCATCCTTCTTTGGCGTATCACGCCAAGCCATCTACAACTGGCAAGCCGGAGACCCTATCTCCACACACAACGAGACATTACTTCAGCAGCTAGCAGACGCCACAACCTTGCTACACCGAGAGGGCCTCACTGGCAGCGGCAGCTTGATCAAGCGGCGACTGCCCGGCGGGAAAACCCTCCTTGAGCAGATGCAAGGCGGGGAATCAGGCGAATCCGCCGCCAAGGCACTTATAGCAATGCTTCAAGCAGAGGCTCGGCAGCGCTCAGGAATAACCCATCGCCTTAAAGGAAGAGCGGTTGCCACCTCCATCGACCCGAGCGATGCAGGCACCCCTCACCTTGATGAGCAGGCATAGAGGATGAAGTAGCCGAATGGGTAGCTGGAGCAGAGATACACCCTGGCGACAGGGATACCTTCTTCAACCGGAAACGGTTCGGGAACTGGAGCTCGCCCCGAACCTCCCTCCAGAGAAGGTTGCCGCAGTCATTGCCTCCCACGACTGCGACCTCGCACAACCACCCGATACCGAGCCCTTTGTGGAGGTAGTGCTTGGCACCTTCCTGGATGGAGCACCCAACGGCAACTACACCAACTGCAAGAACCTCCGCCGCTTGCACGTGGGGTTCTCCGCGACCGGCGAAGAAGTCCACGTTGAAATCGACACCAATAGACGAGCTCTCATCCCCAAAGATGCAGTCGACAACCCAAGGCACGGACTAAGCGAGCACCTACCCAGCCCCTCACACAGGATGACGAATAGGGAGCATGGTGTGTTTCAGCGCTGGCTAGCAGCCAGGTATCGCAGAGCAGCTTTCCCGGACGAGTTTGATCGGCGCCTGAAGGAAGAGACCAAGATCGCCGAGAAGCTGGCCAAGGCCTTCAAAGACACCGGCAACCACATCACCGCAGTGTTCTTTGATGTGGATGGCGGCACAGAGAATGCGCGAAACGGAGCCGATGACCCCTATGAGCTCGTAGTTACGCTGCTTTATGCGACAGATGTCGACCCTGCTGCCGCCCGGGCCGCAGCCGTCGCAGCAGCAGAGACAATCCGGTCGATTTTTGAGGCGCGCTGCCGACCCAGCAAGGACAGCGATGATGCCTGGATTTGGATTGAGCTAGTCGATATCGAGGTTATTTCGGACGAAGCCCTATCGTACGCCCAATCGCAACTGCTCAAGAAGTGGCAAGCCGACCACATCAGCCTGCGCACCGAGCCAGAGCAGCCAATGTTTGAAATCTGACCAGCGAGAACCGAGACAGGAAGGCACCAAAATCGTAAGCACCTGAAATACCTGAAATTCTACCCATCCAGCTGTTGACTATTGACAGAATGTGTGGGAATATGAAATTTGCTGCATTAGCGTCTTAAGCAGCAAAAAGCCCACCACCCTTGCTTACAAGGGAAGTGAGCTGATAGCCGTGCATCGAAGGTTTTGCCGAACCCAAGAGCACATTTAACTAAACCAACCTTGGAGGTCAGGTTTTTTCAATCGCGGGAAATCATTCTACGGATATCAATTATCCCTGACAAGCCTGCTTGACCGGCGGTCGTTCGACCCAAGGTGCCTCCGAGGTCTCTCATTGGAGAACTTCGTATGAGTACTATGATCTGCAGGCCATTCATCACCCTCCGCAATGGTCGTCGCCTGTACGCCCATGAGGTAGGTAAAACTGCCTTTTGCTTTGAGGTTGATGAAGTGAAACCAGCAAAACCCCAAGGCCCCCTTGAGGTTCAGCTGGAGCTCGATGAACTTGAGGAGCCGGGCGCGCGCCCACTCCACTAATCCACACCGAGCACTTCACAGCGCCTTACCCCAATAGGAGGGGGCTTCGCCCCCTCCATCTTTTTCCTCTATACCACCACCAACATTAGACCACTTCAGCCCGCCGTTAAGCCGCTGTCTCCAAAACAGTTGCTTATGAGCACTGACACGGCATCCCCATGCGAGCTCAAAATACGTGCCGCGCGTGCGCAAAGACTCGTTCTCTACGAGAATGCAGACCTTGCTATGGACCTGCTTGATAACAAAACGTAGTGGCAGCTGCCTACCTCAAGGATGTGCTGACACGACTGCCGACGCAGCGGGCGAGTGAGATCGGCCAACTGCTGCCGCATTGTTGGGCCCCTTTATCGAGGCAGGTTTGCTAGTCTGACGCCCTTTTCGTGCTAGAGGGGGAGTCATGAACAGGGATACGCTTGAGCAGAACCAGATACCGATCTATTTCGTAGCGGTCATAGCAGCAGCAATCGGCGGGTTAATATCACCCTCAGCAGCACAAGGGCTGGATGTGCTGGTAACCCCCACAATCGCCGTGCTGATGTATGCAATGTTTCTGCAAATACCCTTCTTGGATTTGCGTGAAGGGCTGAGCAACAAACGCTTCATGACGGCGCTTCTCATCGCCAATTTCATACTGATTCCGCTATTGGTTTGGGGCATCACTAGAGGCCTTGTAGACCACCCGGCCATACTCGTTGGCGCTCTATTGGTATTGCTGACACCCTGTATCGACTACGTGGTGGTCTTCACTCACATTGGCAAGGGCGACTCGCGCGCGATTCTTTCGGCAACCCCGGTTCTACTATTGCTTCAGCTTGTTTTGCTGCCTGTTTACCTGGCCTTCATGCTGGGTGGGCAATCCGAAGTCGTAATCTCCATCGGCCCATTCGTTGAAGCGTTTCTTCTCCTAATCGTCGCGCCGCTTTTTTTGGCGGTAGCTACAGCTGCTGCGGCCAAGCGGTCGAACATTGTCGCCGGGTGGAACGCCGTGTGGGCATGGCTACCCGTTCCAGCAATGGCTGCGGTTCTGATCGTGGTGGTTGGATCTCAGATATCTTCGGTGGTGCGCGACATCAATCTGCTTGCTCCAGTTATCCCTGTGTACATTGGCTTTCTGGTACTGGCACCACTAATGGGAGCGCTGGCATCAGGAGTTGCCAAACTGCCAGCCACGACAGCACGAGCAGTAACCTTTAGCTCATCAACTCGAAACTCCCTGGTTGTTCTGCCTCTGGCTTTAGCATTGCCTGAAGATATTCGAGGGCTTGCTGCCGCAGCGGTAATCACACAGACGTTGGTCGAGTTGGTAGGTGAGCTGATCTACATTCGCGCAATACCTGCGCTTGTTTGGCGAGGGAAGCCCAGTTTTGCGTCGACAACTCCCTAGATAGGTCGCCTGGTGCAAGACGGGTTGGCCGGACGCTTACGCCCTTGCGCTCGCGGCGCGAACCCGTGCGCATCTGGGCCAGCCTCACTGCCGTGGAACGCTTTGCTTCCGGGATTGGGATTCGAGAACTCAACGTCGAACTGTAAACCACAGGAGCTGTCATCCTGGATTTTCGCGCCCGCGAAAAACACAGCGCGGCTCGATCCTCGGGCTGGTGGCACGGAAAAAAGGTACTTCGCCTTTCGGCAGGTTGTAACGCGGCCCGCTACAGGGCCCATATAGAGCGCCTTTTCGATCACCTCTTCATCATCCTCAACACACCACTCGGTTTTTCCGGTGGCATGTTTTTTTGGAAATGGCAGCTTCTGGCACGCGCAAACGCACCAGAACATGGCCAACGCACGGACGGCACCAACGCCATTCACCGTGATAAAGACCAGGAGAGAGAAACGATGAAGAAAGTACGGATCGAGCTGAAGTGGGAATGGAAACTGGAGGGGGCTTGGGGAGCCACCATCGTCATGGTGGCGCTGCTGCAACTCCCCCATCTGCCACTGTGGTTTGGATTGATCTAGCGACGACCGGCGAGTGCCGTTGGGCACTCGCCGCTCACAAGGCAGGTTGCTGTCAGGACGTCATGGGTTACCAGCGATCTTACGCGCGTAGTAACGATCACTGAGATCCTTTTGGGGGTCTGCCTTGGCCCAACGCACCGGCTTACTACAGTCCATGCAGGTCAGTACACTTTTGTCAGCGCTGAGGGTGTACAGGTACGCATCGGGGCCTGCGCCGATCTTCAAGCCGGCATCTGTTACCTCAAACCCTGGAGTCTCGTACCCCAGGCGATCCATATTTTCAAACTTGAACAACCAGACCCTGATCTGTCTCTCCCGCCAGATGCCCATGATGGTCAACGGATCATGCTTCGTGGTGCGTTGATAGACCCAATCGCCTTCATAAGGTGTCAGTTTCGCGGCCTCTGATTTTCTGCGTGCCTGCTCCAAGGCTTCCTTCTGTACCTTTTCCAGTGCGGCATTACGGGCCTCCTCATCCTTGCGTGCCTGCTCCTTCAAAAGCTGCTCCAGGTCATATGGCCCTTGGGGGTCATACTTCCAGTGCACGGTATCCTTGAGATTAAGTGCTTCGCAGTTCAAGCAATCGAGACTTCTCTCGTCCACGTTACGTGTCATAACCCATCGTTCATCGCTGTTTACGTCATCAAGAAACAGCTTCTCGCCTTTAACTGACACCTTCATCCTGCCCAAGGGGTTGATCCGGGCTTCCCGCCCTTTTTCCACAAAGATATCCGCGTCATCCCCTCGGATTGTGAGAACAAAGGTCAGATCATTGGGCGCGTGTAACCGATAGGCGCCCGTGTAGTCCTCATCGCCGCAGCCTACGAGAAACGAGCCGGCAATAATGATTGCCGCAAACTTAAATAGCGTACGCATATGTCCTTCCATTGATTTCTATTGCCTTTCGGTAGGCTGTAATTTGCATCTGCAAATTGGCGTCATTTTGCCATCATTCATTAAGCTGACGTACACCCTTGCGGTTGAGCTGCTCAATGAAAAGCGAGGCGTAACATTCATCCAGCCATAGCAGCAACGGCATCCAGTACAGACGCAGAATGTTGCCGTCTCTGCCGATGAGCACAGGTCGCGTCTCGGAGGCTGTCCACTGCATGCCAGGGAATAGGCAGCTGACAACCATCAATTCATCCAGATCAGCCTGCATCATCGTCATGCCCCTCCCGCTGTTCCAGCCACTCCACCACGCCCAACAGGCCAGCCGCCAAAAAGATCAGCAAGCCGATGGCCCACAGCGGTAGCACTCGATAAGAGCCCAGCCAGATCCCTCCACCAAAACACATAAACCCCACCAGCAACCTTCCCATAACGAAAACCTCTGCTCATGACAGCTGGAACGCTACCCCGAGAGAGACGCGTGTCACCGAGCAGTCAGGAAAAATCGTCGGTTGCCGTACTGGGGATTGGGGACGCCGCGGCGATACCTGGGAGAATGGCTGTGGTACCCAAAAGAAACCCCACTACGCGACGATGAATGACGGTTCTTTTTCAGTGGTTTTTGTGGGTTTATCAGTGGCCGGGGAGAACAGACCTAGGGAGCAGCAGCGGTTTGACGGTGCATATTCAGCGCTGAGTCAGTGGGAATGCAGAATTCGACAGCGTTTTTCCTGAGCGGCGCAAATGCCTGCCACAGGAAAACGCGGGTTTGCTGAGGGTTTTATGAGTTTTTCTGGTAGGGGTTGGGCCGTGCCGGCGTGCCCCACTAATGTGGCGTCATCGCCGGCACCAGAACGGTCGGCGCCGTCCCTCTTGCCCGAAACTAAGTAGGAGGTGTGGTAGGCGGGGTTGGCTTCTTGGGTGGATTAAGCGACTGCGACCCCTTTACGTTCGCTCCACCTAGCCTTCTGGTTCGAGAGCTTGCCGGAGTGAACTGCGTCATAACTATACGGGTTGGCGATGGAGCCCTGCTAGTACCTGCGACACCAGCAGCATTTCGAGAAGCGCTCTGCCCGTCTGATTCGCTACCTGGCCTACGCCGGCTCACGTTAGCGGAGCCTCCCATTCGACCCAGACGCCCTACCAGCATGGCCATCCCAACAGCCTTAGATACGAAGGCGCCCGCCTCACTGGCTGTCGCCACCGCCCCCGACAAACTCCCGGCCAACCCGCTCAGCGAAACGCCTAGCATGCTGCCGGTGATCCACGTTGCGAAACCAAGGACGCCCGTAGCCAGTCCCGTCATCATCCCGCGCAACGCGTCGTAGTCAGCTCCAGCCCCAATCCACCCGCTGGCAGCGCCGGCCTGACCAACCGCTACAGCCGCCATCACCATGGACGCCCCAAAATTCACTATCTGGGCCACCATCACCCCAACCACAGGCAGCAATAGAAGCGCCAGCCACTGAGCGATTATCTGCCCTCCCCGCAACGGAACTAGTAGCAGGAACAACGGCGCAAGTAACAGAACAATCCAGAAAACCCAAGCCGCTAAAATTACGTACCCAGGTAGAAGCGTCTGCAGATCGAGCCAGCCTTTGAAATTTTTGAACATTTGAGCGCTGGCCAGGATGCCCCCGGCTACCTCACTCCCCTCAGCCGAAAGATCTGTTGTGTGCTGTAGCGACCGAGCCATAAACCGCTGCCAGGCAACCGCCGTACTAACCGCACCAACCTCTGCACTAACGCGCTGGCCACCCGCGATGACCTCACCCGACTCACGCAGCGCTTGGTAGGCCTGCTCAGCTCCGAGCTGGGCCACCCGATAGGCCTCGACGCAGCTGGAGGGCTGAAAATGGATTTCCTCGAATTCGGCGGGGGCGACCACGACACGTTTCTGGCTAGGTATCAGGCTGATCGGCAAGTACGTAGGCTGAGCCTCCGATTTGCCCGAGAACTTAGCGGCCCAAAAGTCCTGCGCCGGGAGCTTGTAGCGTCCTCCCATGAACGGTCCGACGTGTTCGAGCATACGCAGGCCTTCCTCACGCCTGGTCTGCATGGCTCGTTGATCCAACACCCGCTCCAATCCTTTGCGGGCTTCACCGCCTCCCAGGAAATACGTGGCCCAACCACCGGACACAAATGTCCAGGAAGCAGAGAGAGCCGTACGCGCCTGGGAAATCAGGCTAATTTCCTGATCTGGAATGCCCAGTCCGCCCCCGCCGAGCAACCCAATGGAATGCAGGGCCTCGATCTTGGTGGCACGCTCTGGTCCAGTCAGATTGTTGGTGTGGGGAACACAGCTGGCGTTGTAGTCGCGTATGAGCTGAGCCAGATCACTGCCAGCAAACACGTCTGCCGATCGCCCAACGATATCGTCAATCGCAGCCTGAGCCGGCACGATTGTCCCTGCCGCCGAGTGCGTATTCAGCACCGGCTCAATAAGCGACTGGAAAATTCTGTGCGCCGACATGACAAATTTGAGCGTCAGCGCCTGAGCCTCCACCATCTGCACAGTGGCGCCGCTGGGGAGCTGGACCGCCGCAGGCTTCATGAGATACGGCAGCACCAACGCGAAAATCAAAAGCCCGCCAGCCAGGACACCAGCAATTCCCTCGCGAACCCGCAGGGCAATCAAAAAACACCACGCAAAACCCACCACAACTATTAGTGCCGTACTGAACTGGTGTAGCACCATAAACACCGGCTCGGTGGCAGCAATGATCGTTAATGCAGCGCTATCCCACAGCGCAAAAACCCAGTTGAATCCCGCGAAATTTTCTGCCGTCGCAGTGCCCATCACTGACCTGCCCGACGCCATAGGCGCGCACGCAGACCGAGGAAGAGGCGGGTCAGAATCATAGGCACCCACAGCCACAACATGATCACGCCCACACTGCCCAGGATATGCCCTAGTGGTAGGGCGAGGATCGAGCGCTCAGCCTCTGCTCGTGCGTATTGCTCCAGAACTCTAGCTGTGTAGCCGTCAATCATGGCTGCTGCTGCGATATGGATCATTCCAATAGCCAGCAACACCGCAGCGGTGCGGAATGTCCACAGTGACGCTCTAGGCAACCTCTGAAGCAGCCAGTCCAGTCCGGTGGAAATTTTGTCGATTTTCATAGCGGGCTCCCCCTAATTGGCTCACACCTACCGAGCCTAACGGTCACCCTCCTGCGCCTCCACTGAACCCCACGCACTTGCATCAACTCCCCAATTCGCCTGTTTGGAATTGAGGAGTTGTTGACGGTCTTGGCCCCCACTCTCTTTTCTGAGCCGCAGGCCAGAAAAGAGAGTGGGCCGCAGCAACTACATCAGGTTCGGTTGAACAGGGCTCGCGGCTTCTCGAAAAATGATCACAGCAGGTGAAGGAAATTTTCGCGCACGACTGATGAGCCCGGCAGGGCGAAACTCGCGACTGAGTCTCGTGCTAGTGGTTGCTTGATTCTCTGGAGCAACCGCCCTCGAGCTATCTGCGTCATCGCAGAAGCGAGAGGGTCACGTGGGTTTGGGCTGTCATCAGCCTGGCCTGCAACAACAGACCAAGGGCGCCCGTTCCAACGCCCTTGGGTCGTTGGATGGGTAGTTACTAATCAACGATGGAGGTGGTTCAAACGCTCGGCCTGGGGTCTCGGTTCGAGCGGGATGCAGTGATGATGATCCACACGGAGCGCCTAGCGCTTCCCGCCAAATGGGATGGCCTGCCAGCGGGGGCAGACAGTGATAGTGGGTGTAGACCGCACTCGCCTCACCGGCACATACCACGTAACGGCCAGGAGGATTGGAGTCTTGGCGCGCACGTTGCGAAACCGTAGTAACCGCATCTAGGTGCGAGCTTGCGTTAGTGGAGCCCCGACACGTTCTTCATCGCTGCACGCTTGAGCATTGCTCGCGGTTCGATGATGACGCGACAGGGTTAGCCATACCGCAAGTCCGTATCAACGATGCAAAACCAGCCCAGCAGGCTGGCCGGAACCCAGATCGGGTTGTCCGCCCTCCGGGGTGCCTTTGTGTGCGGGAAACCGTGCTCCAGGTAGCAAGTTCGCTTTCACGTATCTCCATACGCGCACCTCCCCCCAAATCAGAGAGACCAGGAGCAGTTATGGCCGGCTGGAAATCCTCACTGGCATCTGTGCTCAAGCAGCACAACGGTATCAAGGCATCAGACGGGACAGTCGCCAGTCACGAGACGCAGCAAAAGCGCTCCACTGTGCTGTATCAGGCGTTCACAGACCTGAGAGAGATGGGCTACAAGCTGGGCGATGTCAGGCAGCTCAAAGGCCGTCATGTAGAAGCGCTGGCCAAGCACTGGCTGAGCAAGGAGCTTTCTTCCTCGACCTTACAAAACCGTCTCTCCACCCTGAGAACGTTTTCCTCGTGGATAGGCAAAGAGGGCATGGTGGAACGCACGGAGCGCTATTTCCCGAATCATGAGGCCGCTAGAACGTCGATCAACATTCAGGACAAGGGGTGGGAGGCAAACGGCGTGAGCGTTACGCAAAAACTTGGTGACCTGCGCGCCTTGGATGAACGTGTCGCGCTCCAGGTGGAGCTTCAGCACCGGTTTGGTCTCCGGGTTAAGGAAGCTGTCATGCTGCGGCCTCATCTGGCTGATAAGGGCACCTATCTGGCTGTCAGCATCGGCACGAAAGGTGGTCGGGATCGTACGGTGCCCATTGATACACCAGAGCGGCGAGAGCTGATTGATAGAGCCAAAACCTTTGCAGATCGCCGTACGGCAAGCACCGCCGATCCGGGCAAGTCTCTGAAACAGGCGCTGGGCCACTACAGCCGCGTTGTCGCCAAAGCGGGGCTGACCAAGGCCCAGCTTGGTGTGACTTCACATGGTCTGCGTCATGCGTTCGCCAACGAGCGCTATGCCCACTATTCGGGCAGCCGCTCCCCGGTTGAGGGGGGGAACCTCAGATCCCAGAACTGGGAGCTGGATCGCTTTGCACGCTTAGCAGTTGTCGAAGAGCTGGGGCATTCCCGTGAAGACGTGTCCACGCATTACCTTGGGCGATAAAGATGCTCACCGGAACCGGATTTTCCAACTTTATCGAGGCGTACCTACTTTGAATTTGAATATTGACCCTAGTTGGATCAACAGCAGTCTGTTGTTCGTGATCGGCGCGCTCCTGATCGCAAGTACTGTGTTGGTACTGCTGCTTATCGAAGGCAAGCAGGCGAGATTGCAGATCAAAACCACGCTGGAGGCCAGTGTGACTCGGCACAAAGCGATACTCCAAGAGCATCGTGATGAGCTTGAGGCAGTCGAGCAGCAACATTTGGAGAGGCTAGCCGCAACAGAAAGAGACCATCATTGCGAGATGGAAACGCTTCGAGGGATTCTCTCCATCGCTGATCAGGATCGCGACGAGGCGCTGAGAGCTGTGTCTAGAGCACAGGAGCAATGCAGGTTAATGCAGAACAGGATTGATCAGCTCAACGTAATGATGGAGTCCTGGGCGACTGGCACCGATGAAACAGCCGTGGCGGTGAGACATGCCCTCCGGGCAGGACGCACCATCGCCGTCAGCTAGCGCTGGTCAGTGACAAAGATTAGATCTGATTAAAAGCCGATTATCGCCTCAAGCTAAAAACCCTGCACAACCGATTCTGCCTGGGCTACAGACCTTTTTCGATGTCGCGTTTTGGGGGCGATAGAACGGTATCTGTAGGGGCTCTGGAACGGTATCGCGGGAGTGCTGGAACGGTAGTCAGGGGCACTAGAACGGCATTATAGGGGTGCTGGAACGGTATCAACTCTTCGCCAGATACCGCCGCTGAGATGGGCTAGGCGTGACTTTGACTTGTACTAAGTTACCCTCTATTGAATAGCTAAAAGACTGTCCTGATGCCTCGCGTGCCTTTCCCACATAGTCCAGCGCCCGGCGCAAGTCCTTCTTGAAGTCGGTTATACAGGCAGATCGGCTTCCACAAAGCCTATGTAAAGTCTCGACCTTCAAATCATATGGCTTTGCATGCGTCGCATAGAAACCATGCAACCATTGTGCAAGTGGTCGTCCACGCAATGCCTGTCGAACAGACCAGTCCACGTCCGTAAACTGATCAGTAAGAAACAGCACTCGAAGACTGGGATTCAATCGAATGACATAACTCCTGGTCTCATGATCGCGGTAGACCTCATGTATCAGGCTACCCTCATACGAGTGCCCGCCCACCCGAACCTGCAAGGCAGTTGCATTCATTCTGCTGAGATGCCTGTCTAAGATTGCTCGATTCTTTCCGGTGTCAGTTTTTCCGAGTTCCTTTAACAATCGGTAAGCAGTTACTCGACATTCCGACCCTAACTCTTGTTTTCGAGCCAAGTGCAGCACAGTTTCCCAGACATCCAAATCACCTTGATCCAGTAGGGCTCCTGTATAAATTATGCTAATTCCGCCAAGAGCGTTAATTTTTACTCGCTCATAATAAGGTCGATACCCTTTACTGACTGCTGCGAACAAAGCTGAGCGAAGAGCAACGTTCGGGGTGCGCCGCACTGAGTCTGACCAGTTTGGCAATAAGCTAGGACAATGCTCACTCTCAATCTCTGAAGAGCTCTGGCGAGCGCGAGACCGCTTTTGGTTCTCTTCCAACCTGGCAAGAAGATTGGAAATTTTCATATTTGCAGGCATCGCTAACGAGCAGATGCGCAGATCTTTTCTTCAACCCATGCATGTACCTGCTCAGCAGACCATGCCACAGAATAAGTTCCCAGCGGAATACTTGCCGGGAATTTTCCAGCCTTCATCAGTCGATAGATTTGGGATCTGCTCAGTCCCACCATCGCGCAGACAGTAGGGATACGCAGTAGCAAAGGGGAGATAGGTTGACTAGCCATCAGGATGGGACTCCTTGGAACCGTATGGGACGGCTAGAGCTTCGTTGACACCCCTACGATGAGTCCCGGCAATTGCCTATTTCTTTAGGAAATGCCAAAAAACCTTTCTAGTCAGCGCTACCGGCATCGCCTGAGAGGTTATCGCCCATGTATTTTCTAAGTGTTTTCGGGCTATTTGGCATATCCACACCTGCGGCTTCTGCGAGAGATAGAATTGCCGGACATGGATTAAAGTTCTTACGAGCCGAGCGCAGTCCCAGAGCACGACGTTTGATGGTTTCGGCTCGCCTCTTGGACTCCTCATCCAAGAATTGCTCAGTGTGAGCCTTATCAACCTCTTTAATTATCTCAAAAAGCCCATTGATAATTAAACTTATATAATTTTGCTCTTTTTGCTTAAACCCAGCATCACCTTGATTTTCTTCAGCCTGCAAAACCTCATCACTCAATATAAATGCCGGAACTTCCAACCTTGCATTGAGTATCAATTCACCCAAGGCTTTTCTTGAGAAGTAAATAACACTTGCCGGGATTCTTTTTAATTCCGCCTCACTCGCACAAAAGCAACCCACAAGAGAGTTATCGACTTCAGGGAGCGGATTAATGAAAGAGTCAAAGTATTTTCCAAGCCCTTCAAAACTAAGATTGTAAAATCTAGCTGAACGCTTTGACTCCCCCACCCTCCCCACCCAAAAGACCTTACCTAGCGACAATCTATCTTCCCGAACATCTACATACTCCACAGATAGCTCTTGGATCAGTTCATGCAGAGCATATGCCGCTTCCTGATGACTGACCATGTAGTAACGAGCGTAATTCGGGACCAGATCAGACAATCGTTTTACATCGTTACTCATGCAACTTTCTCCCCCACGACTGTAGGGGCCTCGGCATTACTACATGGCAGAATCTCCAAGTGATTGGCATACCACTGAAGCATCTCTCTGCGCCCTTCCAAATACTGAGCATGGTTATAAGTACCGCGAATACTGTTCTTATCCACATGCGCCAACTGGGTTTCAACCCACTCGCTGGGATAGCCCTGTTCATGCAAGGTGGTGGACATCGTGTGTCGAAACCCATGGCCTGTGGCGCGACCGTCATAGCCAGAGCGCTTCAGCAATTGATTGATAGCGGCCTCGCTCATGGGTTTGGCCGGATCGTTACGGCCGGGGAAAGCAAGCGTGTAACCGCCAGTTATGCTTTGCAGTTCACGCAATGCG
Organism: Pseudomonas sp. EggHat1; assembly: GCF_014892995.1. Classification (NCBI taxonomy): domain Bacteria; kingdom Pseudomonadati; phylum Pseudomonadota; class Gammaproteobacteria; order Pseudomonadales; family Pseudomonadaceae; genus Pseudomonas; species Pseudomonas sp. EggHat1. The sequence goes on along the minus strand of NZ_JACKQK010000008.1, from coordinate 193,840 downwards.
GCGAGCGCCTGCTGGGAGAGCGGTACGAGATGAGCACGGCGCATCTTCATTCGCGCGGCTGGGATCAGCCAGAGCCCGTTATCGAGGTCAAACTCCGACCAAGGAGCCCCTCTCAGTTCCGCAGTTCGAACCCCTGTCAGAATCAACAGTCGAGTAGCGATCTTCACTACGTCATGCCCGGGACACGCCTGAATGCTGTGGATCAGCTCCGGGATTTCAGCGATAGGGAGGAAGGGATAGTGTCGAGAGGTTGGGGTCTGCAGCGCCCCTCCAATGTCTGCGATAGGGTTGTACTCGGCGCGCCCCGTGGCAATCGCGAAACGGTAAACCTCTTGGCAACGTTGCCGAACCTTGCGCAGCTTCTCCAGGGCTCCGCGCGCCTCAATACGACGGAAAACCTGTAGCCAGTGCATAGGCTTGATGTCGGTTAGCGGCAAATTCCCTACTTGGGGAAAGATGTCCAGCTCGAAAGCCTCCATAACGTCACCGGCATAACCTACCGACCATCGCGGCGACTTATGCTGATGCCACTCCGATGCAAGATTTTTGAACGTATTGGCGCGAGACATCGCCGCCTGTGCACGCGCAACCTTCCGCTCAAGCCCAGGATGCCGCCCCTGCGCCACAAGCTGGCGAGCATCAAAGGCAAGCTGCCTCGCCTGTGCGAGCGTTACCTTGTCGATGGTGCCAAGGGAAATATGCGACTGCTTGCCATCCAGCCGGAATCGGAAGCGCCAGGATTTGCCGCCTGCCGCACGAATCCAGAGGAACAGACCGCCGCCATCGGCAAGGCCATAGTCCCTTTCGCGTGGTGCAGCGTTCTTTACCTGCAAAGCCGTCAAAGCCATGCCGAGTACCCATAGATTATTGAACTAACTAAAGGTACTCGCAGAGGTACTCAGAAGACAAGCGCTTGCATGCGACAATATGGGACGGCATGAAACAAGAAGCCCGCACTAGGCGGGCTTCTTGGGATGATCATGCAACTGCTTGGCACTGCATGAAACTGTTTAATGGTGCCGGAGATAGGAATCGAACCTACGACCTTCGCGTTACGAGTGCGCTGCTCTACCGACTGAGCTACACCGGCGGGAAAACGACGGCATTATGCGAGTTGCCACGCTCGCGCTCAAGTCGCTGTGACGTCAGCTGTCGAGCAGTTCGATGCGGTCGTCGTGGATGCGGATCAGGCCCTGCTTGTAGAGGCCGCCGATGGCCTTCTTGAAGTTGCCCTTGCTGACCCTGAAATGCTCGGAGATCAGTTCCGGCGGGCTCTTGTCACCCAGCGCCAGCACACCGCCCTGCGCGCGCAGTCGTTCGATGATCTGCTCGGCCAGGCCACTGGCGGCTTCGTGACCGATGGGCTGCAGGCTCAGGCTGATCTTGCCGTCGGCGCGCAGCTCCTTGATGTAGCCCTTCTCGCGCATGCCACTGCGGATGAACTTGAACAGCTCGTTCTTGTGGATCAGGCCCCAATGCTTGCCGTCGATGATGGCCTTGAAGCCGAGGTCGGTACGTTCGACCACCAGCAGGTCGACTTCCTGGCCGACCTGGTAGTTGGCCGGCACCTTGTCCAGGTGGCGGTCCAGGCGTGCGGTGGCGGTAAGGCGGCGGGTGCGCTTGTCCAGGTAGAGGTAGATCACGCAGTAGTCGCCGATCTGCAGCGGACGCTTCTCTTCGGAATGCGGCAGCAGCAGGTCCTTGGGCAGGCCCCAGTCGAAGAACAGGCCGACGCGGTTGATATCCACCACCTTGAGGCTGGCGAATTCACCGAGCTGGATCTTCGGTTTCAGGGTGGTGGCGATCAGCTTGTCTTCGCTGTCGAGGTAGAGGAACACGTTGAGCCAGTCATCGACTTCGCTCGGTGTGTCCTTGGGGATGTAGCGCTTGGGCAGGAGGATTTCACCATCCGCACCACCGTCCAGGTACAGACCGAAGTCGGTGTGCTTGACCACCTGCAAAGAATTCATCCGCCCAATCAAGGCCATCGCGTTTCACCTCACCAAAACAGCCGGCCATTCTACCCGAGTTGACGCGCGACCGGGCTGGCCGCATGGCAAAACGACGGCCGGTCGAATGGTGGCATAAGTGCCTGGGAAACAAGCCATAAGTTGCTGCGAAAAGTGGGTGAGAAACAGCGTTTCGCTATTCATCACGGCGATTAGCCAAGCAGAAAGGGGCTGATTGAGGCATAATGATCGGCCGCCCATCTGAAAGAGATCAAGGTCATGGCCACCCTGCGCGTGAAGTCCTCCTCCAGCAAAGTCAGCAAACCCGCCCCAGCCGTGGAAACCCGCGAGTCCATCGAGGCGCAGATTGCTGCCTTCCTGCAGGGCGGTGGCGAGATCCAGCAGATCGCCAAGGGCGTCAGCGGCCAGACTTACGGCGGCACGCGCCAGATCACCATCAGCAAGAAGTGATCGCCTCGGGTGCGCATCGCGCACCCAGCCCCCTTCCCAGCGTTACTCGCTCGCCAGCCCCAGGCGCAGCAACTGCCCTTTCGGCGCATCCGTCAGCACGTAGATATAGCCGTCCGGTCCTTGCCGTACGTCGCGCACCCGTGCGTTCAGTGACTCCAGCAAACGTTCCTCATGCACGATCTTGTCGCCATCGAGCTGCAGGCGAATCAGCGCCTGGCCGGACAGCGCGCCGATGAACAGGTTGTGCTGCCACGTCGGGAAACGCTCGGCATCGTAGAAGGCCATGCCGCTGATCGCCGGTGATTTTTCCCAGACGTGATGCGGCGGCTCGGTGCCTTCCAGCGTTTCGCCCTTGGCCTCGGGAATCGCCAGCATCGAATAGTTCACCCCGTGCGTCGCCAGCGGCCAGCCATAGTTCTTGCCCGCTTCAGGAACGTTGATTTCGTCGCCACCACGCGGGCCATGCTCGTGGGTCCACAGGCGGCCACTCCAGGGATTGAGCGCTGCGCCCTGCTGGTTGCGGTGGCCGTAAGACCAGATTTCCTCACGCGCGCCGTCACGGCTGACGAAGGGGTTGTCCTCGGGTATGCGCCCGTCCGGGAAGATGCGCACCAGTTTGCCCTGCAGCTTGTCGAGGTCCTGCGCGGTGGGGCGATTGTTGTTGTCGCCCAGGGCGATGAACAGATGGCCATCGCGGTCGAACACCAGCCGCGAGCCAAAGTGCGTGCCGCTGGACAGCTTCGGTTGCTGGCGGAAGATCACCTCGAAGCCTTCCAGCGCCGTGGCATCGGCCGACAGCTTGCCACGCCCTACAGCCGTACCTGCAGCCCCGTCGCCTTCCTCGGCGTAGGACAGATAGACCAGGCGGTCCTCGGCGAAATCAGGTGACAGCACCACGTCGAGCAAGCCGCCCTGGCCGACGGCGAAGACCTTGGGCACGCCGCGCAGCGGCTCGGACACGTCACCCTCGGCGCTTACCCGGCGCAAGGCACCTGGCCGCTCGCTGACCAGATAACCCTGGCCATCGGGCAGAAAGGCGACGGCCCAGGGGTTGGCCAGGCCTTCGGCGACGGTGTGAACGTTCAGTGGCCCCAGCTCGGAGCTCAGTTGCCGGTCTTCGGCGAAGCTGTACTGATAACCGAACAGGGCGAGCAGGCCGAGGGCTGCGAGAGGTTTCAGGCGCGGCATCGTGGCGTCTCCATGCGTCAGACAGGCGGCCATAGTGCATCAGCCCCTGAGCCGTGGCAGCCCCACAAAAGTTTCCTCAGGTTTCAGTCCGTCAGGTAGCGCTGCTCGATACGCTGGTATTCGCCGGACTCTCTGAGCATACGCAGCCCCTCATCGAAGCGCCGACGCTGTTCATCACGGCGAAAGCCGACACGGTATGGCGTCGGTGGGAAAATATCGAACCAGGCCAGTGGCTGGGTCACGTCGACCTGATCATCCACCTCGCGATCGAGGTAGCGAATGATGCGCTTGTCGCCCACCACCACATCGGTGCGGCCGCTATAGAGCAGGCGATTGCGATTGATCTGCAGCGCCTCCTCACGGTAGCGCGGATTGTTCATGGCCATGCGCTCGAACTCCGGCCCCATCAGCAGTCGCGCACGCTGAAAGGCGCTGACCGCGTACTGGCCGAGGTCGGCGATCTGCTCGATCTGATAACCGCGCTTGGCCAGTGCCACCGCCACGTTCTGGTAATGGATGTAGACCGCCGAATAGAAGGCCTGTACCCCGCTGCGCTCGTGAGTGGTGGTAATGGCGTCGATCTCGCCGCGGCGCAGCATCAGGTGCAAGCGCTCTATCGGCGCGTAATAGGCGGTCACTTCAAAACCGGCGTTGTGCGCAGCACGCTCCACCAATTCATATTCCAGGCCGCGCGGCTCACCTTCGTAGACATAAGGCGGCTTGTGCGTGCCAAAGCCGACATGCAGCAACTCGGCCGCAACCGTCGGGCTCAGGCATGCCAGCATCACTCCCAGCCACCATCTGAGCATCTTCTACCCCACTATCGGTCCCGCCAGAGCATAGACGCCTGGCCGCCTTCATAACCAGAGTGGATGCCAGCCGATTCATTCCACTTTGCCCTATCGCAGCTAGACTGGCTGCACGCATTTTGCGCCTGCCTTCAGGAGATCCAGATCATGCTCAAAGCCGAATACCAACAACGCGGCCCGGTGCCGCAGGACGTGATCAGCGCCGTGCCACTGCAGTTGCCGGAGCCCACGGCCGGGCAAGTGCGGGTCAAGGTACTGGCTGCACCGATCAACCCGTCCGATGTACTGACCCTGACCGGCGCTTACGGCATGCTGCCGCCGCTGCCAGCCGTGGGCGGCAACGAAGGCGTGGGCAAGGTCGAAGCGCTCGGTGAGGGCGTCAGCACCTTCAAGGTCGGCCAGACCGTGCTGCTGCCAGTCGGCTGCGGTACATGGGTCACGGCGCTGAATGCTCCGGCGGAAAAACTCATCCCGCTGCCGGATACCGACCCGCTGCAACTGGCCATGCTGACCGTCAACCCACCTACCGCCTCGCTGCTGCTCAGCGAGTTCGTCGATCTCAAGCCGGGCGACTGGGTGATCCAGAACGCCGCCAACTCGGGCGTCGGCAGCTACCTGATCCAACTGGCCAAGCTGCGCGGCTTCAAGACCATCAACGTGGTACGCCGTGATTCGGCCATTGCCGGCGTCGAGGCCGAAGGCGGTGATCTGGTACTGGTGGACGGCCCGGACCTGGCCAAGCGTGTGCGTGCAGCCACTGGTGGCGCCGAGGTGCGCCTGGGTATCGATGCGGTCGGCGGCGTCAGCACCGACAACCTGGCAGCGGTCCTGGCCAACGGCGGCGTGCTGGTGAACTACGGCATGATGAGCGGCCAGGCTTGCCAGGTTTCGCCAGCCTCCTTCGTGTTCCGTGACGTGACCCTGCGCGGCTTCTGGCTAGCCAAGTGGTTCCAGAACGCCAGCCCGGCGCAGCAGATGAAGGTGTTCGGCGAGCTGGTGCAACTGATCGCCAGCGGCAAACTGAAGACCCGCGTCGCCGCCACCTATGACCTGGAGCACATCAAGGACGCCGTAGCGGCAGCCGCCAGCGGCGAGCGGGACGGCAAGATTCTGCTGGTGCCCTGAGACGCACAGCGATTGGTGCGCACCGCGCACCCTCCCCTCCGAAATACGCCCGGCGCCCCTGCCCCCATGGGGGCGCCATCTCTGCCGCTCACTAGCGGCGTCCTGCCTGCGGCGAGTACGCCCTACGCAGGGCAGTGCCACTGCCATTCGCGTGCCTGATGCGCAGCGACGAGGCACATCGGCCAAAGCAGCTCATATCGGCGGGGAATAAGGCAAAGTACTTTTTTCCGTGCTAGAACCTATGGGGTTGGTCATTTTATGGCCAATGGCCAATACCCCACTGACTCGCCGGACTGTCACTGATGAAAACTAAAAAAGACGCCGTAGCCCCCGCAAAGGAAGCCACCCTGGCCGATATCGCCGACAACCTGCTGGCGCCCCCCGCGCTGCCGGGGCGCAGCGCTAGTGGCGAGCAGTATCTGTATTTCACCGAACGCGATATCGAGCGCATCCTCGATAACCTCGACGGCCTGCGCAACATGGTGTTCCCGTTGGGCGAGCCGCTGGACGAGGGCGAGTCGAGCCGCATCCAGCAGTTTCCCTCGGTGTGCCTGATCGGCCTTGGCCGCTGCGGCTCGAACATCGCCTTGGACGTTGCATCCCTGGTCTACAACGCACGCCAGTTCTATCTGGAAGAGTTTCACAGCGAAGCCACTGCCGCCATCGAGCAGGCCTCGCGCCCCAGCCGCTGGATACGCAGCAACCTGTTGCGCGCGCCGCGCAAGAACAGCAAGCCGGTGTTCCTGATCGAGCCGCTGGTGATGCTCGGCGACCTGGACAAGGACATCGCCGGACGCATTCGTTTCTCGCGCAAGGGCGAGATGAGCGGGTTTCTCGACGATTACAGCAAGATGAAGATCATGGACCTGTCCGAGGTGCATGCCGGTGGGGCCGGCAATGCGCCGATCCTCGGTCAGTACCTGGCCAAGATCATCCTCAACAAGGACACCCAGCGCTTTTCCAACGAAGACTGGAAGTTCATCCACAGCTATCTGATCGACTCCTGCGGGATCAAGGCCAACCAGTCGCGCTTGTACTTCTATATCTTCAGCGCCGGCGGCGGCACCGGCTCGGGCATGGCCTCGGAGTTCGGCCTGGCACAACAGTTCGCCTACATGAGCAAGACCTTCGACAGCAAGACGCCGGACGATGGCGAGGCCGAGCGCGAACGTGGTTTCGTCTTCGAACCGATCTTCACCAGCGGCATCTGCATCCTGCCGAACATCTCCGACCAGCGCAGCGAGATGTCCGAGGCCCTGCACATCAACGCCGGACGCCTGCTGTGCAAGTACCTGGCCGAGGAATGGGACTTCTCCTACAACTTCGACAACGAGCAGAACAGCGCCGAAAGCGTGATGCGCCGCATCCGCCCGTGGAACGCGATGATGCTGATCTCCAACGACATCATGCGGTACGCCGAAGAAAGCGGTGACGGCAGCATCCACAACATCGACGTGACCGCCATGGAGCGCCACGCCAACCAGTACATCTCGCAGCAGATCTTCAACATCCTCACCGCCCAGGCGGTGACCAGCGACTACGACCAGAACTACTTTCGCCGCGCCGGCATCGACATCGGCGAGACCATCCGCCTCGACGCCAACGACCTGTTCATGAGTCTGGCCGGCCCGGTGGCCGTGGCCTACGCCGAATCCGTGGTGCCCGAACAGCACGCCCAGCTTTCGGAAAAATTCCGCGTGCTGGACAAGGATCAGAGCCCGCCACGGCTGAACATCGACGACCTGTTCTTCCGCTCCATCGACCTGCCGCACTTCAACAAGGTCACCCAGGCCATCGAGGGCATCAGCCTGCTGCCGATCGAGTCCAAGCGCTATCGCCAGGCGCTGGAGCAGTACAAGACCAGCGGCTACGACGCGACGCAACTGAGCGACCTGCACTTCTTCAAGAACTGCTCCTCGGTGGTGTCCATCGTCTCGTTGCCCAAGGACTACAAGCTGTCCTACATGGACCTGAACCGGCTCAAGACCCACCTCAACAACCTCTTCCCCAACACCACGCTCAAGCGCTATGCGCTGGTGATCGGCGCCTCGGCCAACCTCTCGCTGACCACCCTGATCGTCAAGAGTCCGTGCCTGTCGGACGATTTCCTGACCCTGATCGTCGCCTACATCAAGCGCTGCTTCGCGCGCGACCAGTACCGCTTCGACGACAGCCTGGACGACGCCATGCTCGACTTCATCGTCTCCGAACGCTTCAACGAAGCGCAGCTCGACGCCATGCTCAACGAGCACGAAGACCCGGCGAAGATCCTCGACACCAACTGGTACGCGATCAAACCGATGTACGAGAAGAAGTACCGCGAGCTGATCCACGACGCAGAGAAGTTCGTGTCGATCAACGACATCCGCCTGACACGCGAAAGCGTCAAGCAGGCGATCAAGTACCTGCGCGAAATCTATCGCCACCGCATCGGCAAAACGCGGGTGATATCGCTCAACGATTACGGAAAATAGGTGGTACGCGCGTGCCTGTGCTTCACTGAACAAGGCACGCAAGCCGCCGCCAAGCGGGGTGACTATGGAAGGACTATCGATCCGCTTTCTCGCCGACCTGCCCGAGCAGGGTCAGCTCCTGCTCGATTGTGAACACGACCCCTGGCTGGTGGCTCTGTCGTACGCCATCGCCAGCGTCGGCAGCCTCAGCACGCTGACCATCGCCAAGCATCTCGATCAGGTACAAAGGCGCAGCATGCGCCTGGTCTGGGGCTTGCTTGGCGGGCTGTGCCTGGCCGGCGCCATCTGGTCCATGCACTTCATCGGCATGCTGGCGTTCCAGGCCCCTGTCGCCATTCGCTATGACCTCGCCACCACCGCGCTGTCGCTGCTGGTAGCCCTGGCTGCCGCCCTCCTCGCCGTGTACTACATGGCCATGCCGCGTCCCGGCCTGAGTCGGCAGCTGCTGGCCGCCATCATCATCGGCCTGGGTATCAGCGCCATGCACTACAGCGGGATGGCTGCGATCCGCTCGCAGGCGCAGGCCTACTACGACGTCGGCCTGTTCACCCTGTCCATCGTCATCGCAGTCAGCGCCAGCTTCGCCGCGCTCCTGCTCAACCGCTACGTGCGCCATGGCTCGCAGCGCCGCCAACGCTGGATGAAATATTCAGCGGCGCTGGTGATGGGCGCCGCCATCGCCTCGATGCACTACACCGGCATGACTGCACTCCATCTGGTGGTGCCGGACGGCACGCCGCTGCAGTTGCGCAGCGCCGACAACAGCGTGCAACTGGTACTGATCGTCGCCTCCATCACCCTGCTGATTCTCAGCCTGAGCCTGGCTGCGGCCTGGATCGGTCGCAAGCTGGACGACAAGGAGCGCGACCTGCAACGGGTCAACACCCTGCTGGTGCAGCTCGATCAGGCCAAGGCATCGCTGGAGCAGGTGGCACATTTCGACCCCCTGACCGAACTGCTCAACCGCCGCGGCTTCAACCGGGTATTCGCCGCCACTCTGGAGGAACACGCCGTCACCGGCCGCAGCCTGGCGGTAATGTTCCTCGATATCGATCACTTCAAGCGCATCAATGACAGCCTTGGCCACGACGCAGGCGACGAACTGCTGCGCGTGGTGGCGCAGCGCATCCGCAGCGCGTTGCGTGAGCGCGACATCATCGCGCGCTTCGGTGGCGACGAGTTCTGCGTGGTCGCCAGCCTCGACAGCAACGCCGACCCGCGCGCGCTGGCCGCGCGCATGCTGGAGCACATGAAGGAGCCGATTGGCCTGGCCGGCCGCAAGATCGTGATGACCACCAGCGTCGGCATCAGCCTGTTCCCGCAGGACGGCGCCAGCGCCGACGAGTTGCTCAAGCACGCCGACCTGGCGCTGTATCAATCCAAGGGCAGCGGGCGCAACGTGGTGCATTTCTTCAACCCGCATCTGAAGCAGAAAGCCTCGTTCGAGCTGCAGCTGGAAGAAGACCTGCGTCAGGCTCTGCAACAGGACAACGGTCTGATCCTCTATTACCAGCCGATCATCGACCTGCGCGGCGGCGCGCTGAGCAAGCTCGAAGCCCTGGTGCGCTGGCATCACCCACAGCATGGCCTGCTCACACCGGAGCGCTTCATTGCCATCGCCGAAGCCAACGGCTTCATCGATCAGCTCGACAACTGGGTGCTGCGCCGTGCCTGCCTCGACCTCAACAGCCTCGACAACATGGGCTATCCGGGGCTGAAGATCGCGGTCAACTGCTCGGCGCTGAACCTGGCCAACGACCAGTTGCCTGGCCGCATCGAACAGCTGTTGAACTCGACCCGTTGCCCCGCTCACTGCCTGGAGCTGGAGGTGACCGAGAGTGCGCTGCTGAGCAACATCAACCGCGCCATCGGCCTGCTGGAAAACATCCGCGCGCTGGGCGTCAGCCTGTCCATCGACGACTTCGGCACCGGTTACTCCTCGCTCGCCTACCTGCGCCGCCTACCCCTGGATACGCTGAAGGTCGACCGCTCCTTCATTCAGGACGTGGCCCACTCCAATCAGGATCGCGAGATCGTCCACGCCATCATCGCCATGGCCCACGCCCTGCATTTGAAGGTCGTCGCCGAAGGCGTGGAAACGACCGAGCAGCTGGCGTTTCTGCAGGAGCGCGACTGCGATCAGGTCCAGGGCTATCTGTTCAGCAAACCGGTACCGCTGGAAGAAATCGTGACCCTCTTCCCCCCACATTACCGGCCGCTGGAGCGGGTGGCGGCACGGTCTTGAGCCTTCGCCCCAGAGCAAAGGCTCGCCGCTGAAGCGCCTCCTACAAGCAGCTGTGCAGCCCTTGTGGGAGGGGCTTCAGCCGCGACCAAGGCACGCCTCGCACTCAAGCCCTGAACGCCTGCAACCAACCCAGACTGGCCTGCGTGCCCGCCTCACCGGGCTTGTACTCGGCACCCAGCCAGCCGCTGTAACCGCTGTCACGTAACGCACCCAGCAACGCCGGGAATGCCAACTCACCTGTACCCGGCGCACCGCGCCCCGGCACGTCGGCGAACTGCACGTGGCCGATACGTCCGGCCAGCAGACGCATGCCTGCGGCCACATCGATCCCCTGGCGCGCCATGTGGTAGAGGTCATACTGCGCAGCCAGATTCGGGTGATCCACCGCGCGCAACAGCTCATCGAGATGCTCCGGCGTGTTGATCAGAAACCCCGGCATGTCGATGGGGTTGATTGCCTCCACCAGCACGCGAATGCCCAACGTCGCGAAGGCCTCGGCACTCTTGCGCAGGTTGGCGGCCAGACAATCCAGCGCCTGCTCGCGGCTCACGCCTTCGGCCAGGCGGCCGGGCAGCACATTGATGCAAGCCGGGCGCGCCATGGCAGCGTAGGTCAGCGCCTCCTGCAACGCGGCATCGAACTCGGCCTGGCGCGCCGGCACGCCGGCCAGACCGGCGCCACCCGTCATCAGGTCGCCGGCCGGCACGTTGATCAGCACCAACGGCAGCGCAGTCAACTCCAGCACTTCTTTCAGAGCGACCGCCGGCAGGTCGTAGGGAAACTGAATCTCCACGCCCTCGAAACCCGCCGTCATCGCCGCCAGCACACGTTCGCGCAGCGGCAACTCGGTGAACAGCATGGACAGGTTGGCGGCGATCTTCATGGGCATTGCTCCCGCAGCAGTTCCACCAGCGTAGCCGGGTCGCGTTCCAGGTTGCCCTGACTGCCGTGCAGGCGCATCAGCTGCGCGGCCAGGCCGCTCATGGGCGTGGCGCTGCCCTGCTCACGGGATAGTTTGACCGCCGTGTCGAGGTCCTTGAGCAGCGTGCGCACGTGCCACTTGATCGGCTCGAACTGGCTGGCGGCCATCTGCGGCGCGAGGATCTGCAGCGGCTTGGAGTCGGCGAAACCACCGGCCAGTGCCGGCGCGATCAGACTGGCATCGACGCCGGAGCGCTCGGCCAGCGCCACCACTTCGGCGATCACCAGCGCGTTGCAGGCGACGATCATCTGGTTGCACACCTTGGTCACCTGCCCGGCGCCCACCTCGCCCATGCGCGTCAGGCGCTGGCCCAGGTGCGCGAGAATCGGGCGCACGCGCTCCACGTCCTCTTCGCGGCCGCCCGCCATGATCGCCAGCGTGCCGGCCTCGGCGCCGGGTGTGCCGCCGGAAACCGGTGCATCCACCCAGCGCATGCCGGTGCGAGCTTCCAGTTCAGCCGCCATCTCACGGGTGGCCGCCGGCTCCAGGCTGGAAAAGTCCACCAGCAACTGCCCCGGCCGCGCGCCCTCGACGATCCCGCCCGGGCCGAACACCACTTCGCGCACCACCTCGGTATTGGCCAGGCAAAGCATCACCACATTGGCATCGCGACACAGCTCGGCGGGGTTCTGCACGCGATGCGCGCCCTGCGCCAACAGCGATGTGCATTTGTCCGGCGTGCGGTTCCAGAGGGTCAGCGGGTAGCCTGCGGCGAGCAGGCGGCGGGTCATCGGCAGGCCCATCAGACCAATCCCGGCGAAGGCCAGGGCGGGAAGCGTTGCGGTCATCGATCAACTCCAGGCAATGAAGATCAGACCCGCATCTTAACCTCGGCGTCAGTTGTGTGCTGCCGGGGCTGCATCGGCAGCGCCGGGCCACTATACTCCGCGCGCCTTCCCCGCTATTGAACCGGAGAATCCGACATGTTCAAGAACACCCTGGCGCTCGCCGCCGGTATCGCCCTGTCCGTATCCGCTGTATTTGTGCAAGCCGCCGATGTCCTCAAGGTCTCGGCCATCCCTGACGAAGCTCCTACCGAACTGCTGCGCAAATTCAAGCCGCTGGGTGCTTACCTGGAACAGGAACTGGGTATGAAGGTGGAGTTCGTGCCAGTGGCCGACTACGCCGCCGTGGTCGAAGCGCTAGCCGCCGACCGCATCGACATGGCCTGGCTGGGCGGTTTCACCTTCGTCCAGGCGCGCCTGAAGACCGGCAACGCCGTGCCGCTGGTACAGCGTGAGCAGGACGCCGAGTTCACCAGCAAGTTCATCACCTCCGACCCGGCGGTGAAATCCCTGCAGGATCTGAAAGGCAAGACCTTCGCCTTCGGTTCGGTGTCCTCCACCTCCGGCAGCCTGATGCCGCGCTACTTCATGCTGCAGGACGGCATCAAGCCGGAAGATTTCTTCAGCCGCGTGGCCTATTCCGGCGCCCACGATGCCACCGCTGCCTGGGTGCAGGCCGGCAAGGCCGATGCCGGCGTGCTCAACGCCTCGGTATGGCAGAAGCTGGTCGACGCCGGCAAGGTCGACACCGACAAGGTCAAGGTCTTCGCCACCACCCCGACCTACTACGACTACAACTGGACCGTGCGCGGCAACCTCGACGCCGACCTGCAGGCGAAGATCAAGGCCGCCTTCCTCGCCCTCGACCCGGCCAAGCCCGAGCAGAAGGCGATTCTCGACCTGCAGGCCGCCAGCCGCTTCATCGAGACCCAGCCTGCAAACTACGAAGGCATCGAAGAAGCCGCTCGCGCCGCTGGCCTCTTGAAGTGAGCATCGCCCTGCGTGGCGTGGGCCTGGCCCACGCCAACGGCAAGGTGGCGCTGGAAAACATCGATCTGCAGGTAAGTCCCGGCGAACGGGTGGCCATCATCGGCCCCTCCGGCGCCGGCAAGACCACCCTGCTGCGCCTGCTGGCCACCAGCCTGCAACCCACGCACGGCGAGATCGACTTACTGCAGCACAACCCCTGGCGCCTGGCCGCTCGCCAGCGCCAACGCCTGCGTGCACGCATCGGGCTGATCCACCAGGCACCGCCGCTGCCGCCGCGTCAGCGCGTGGTCACCACCGTGCTGGCCGGCAAACTTGGCCAATGGTCATTGGCCAAGGGCCTGATCAACCTGCTGCATCCGCTGGATGCCAACGGTGCCCAGGCCGCCCTTGCGCGGCTGGATATCAGCGAGCAGCTCTACCAGCGCTGCGACCAGCTCTCCGGTGGCCAGTTGCAGCGCGTCGGCATCGCCCGCGTGCTGTACCAGGCGCCAGAGCTGATTCTCGCTGACGAACCGGTCTCGGCCATGGACCCAGTGCTGGCCGGCCACACCCTGGCCGTGCTCAACCGCGAGGCTGCCGAGCGCGGCATGACCCTGCTGGCCAGCCTGCACGCAGTGGACCTGGCGCTGGCGCACTTCCCCCGGGTGATCGGCATTCGCGACGGGCGTATAGCCTTCGACCTGCCGGCCGCGCAGGTGCAACCCGCCCAGTTGCAAGCCCTGTACGCCAACGAGCAGTTGCAGGCCACGCCCAGCTCACCCGTGCAGCCGCAGCCGGTGCATATCCCGCGATGCTGACCGCCGCCCCACGCGACCCCGCCGCCCTGCCGCGCCTGCTGATCAGCGTACTGGCGCTGCTGCTGTTGTGGCCGGGCCTGAGCCTGAGCGAACTGGACCTGGCCGTGCTGGTCGATGGCGACAACACCCGCGCCATGGGCAACTTCCTCGCCGGTTTCTGGCCGCCTGCACATGATGGCGAGTTCCTCGCCCTGCTCGGCCGAGCCACCCTGGAAACCCTGGCCATCGCCACCGCCGGCATGAGCCTGGCCCTGCTGATCGCCGTCCCCGCCGCGCTGCTGTCCAGCCGCGCGCTGTCGCTGTCGGCCGTGCACCGGGGTGGCCGCCCGGCCTGGTGGGCGAACCTGGCGCGCTGGCCGGTGCGCGGCCTGCTGATCTTCCTGCGCAGCGTGCCGGAGATTGTCTGGGCACTGTTGTTCGTCCGCGCTGTCGGCCTCGGCCCCACCGCCGGGGTACTGGCCATCGCCATCACCTATGCCGGCATGCTCGGCAAGGTGTACGCAGAAATCTTCGAGTCGGTGGACGCCCGCCCCACGCGCGCGCTACTGGGTGCCGGCAGCAGCCGCCTGACCGCCTTCGCCTACGGCGTGCTGCCCAACGCTGCGGGAGAGATGCTCTCCTACACCGTGTACCGCTGGGAATGCGCCATTCGCGCGTCGGTGGTGATGGGCTTCGTCGGTGCCGGCGGCCTGGGCCAGCAGATCGACCTGTCGCTGCGCATGTTCGCTGGCGGCGAAGTGGCCAGCATGCTGCTCACCTTCCTGCTGCTGGTGCTGCTGGCCGACCAGTTCAGCCGCCTGCTGCGCGCGAGGCTGACATGAGAGCCGGCAACCTGATCCTGCTCGCCGCCATGCTCGGCGCGGTGGCTGCCTCGTTCCTCTATCTGGGCATCGACCTCGGCGCCCTGGTCGCCGGCGACAGCCTGGCGCAGATGGGCCAGTACGCCAGCGGCTTCCTGCAGCCGGACTTCTCCAGCGCACACCTGCAGGCCATTGGCCGTGGCGCGCTGGAAACCCTGGCCATGTCCGCCATCGGCACCCTGCTCGCCGCCCTGCTCGGCCTGGCCCTAGCGCTGCCAGCCGCCGGGCGCTTCGGCGGCTTCGCCTTGCACGCCACACGCCTGCTGCTCAATGCCCTGCGCGCCATCCCCGAACTGGTGTGGGCGGCGCTGATGGTGCTGGCTGCCGGGCTCGGCCCCAACGCCGGCACCCTGGCCCTGGCCCTGCACACTGCCGGCGTGCTCGGCCGCCTGTTCGCCGAAGCGCTGGAAAACACCCCACGCGAACCGGCCGACGCCATCCGTGAAAGCGGCGGCGGACGCATGCTCGCCTTCTGCTACGGCACCCTGCCCGGCGTCTGGCCGCAACTGGTGGCCTACACCTTGTATCGCTGGGAAAACAACATCCGCATGGCCAGCGTGCTCGGCTTCGTCGGTGCCGGCGGGCTGGGGCAGATGCTCTACGTGTCGCTCAGCCTGTTCCAGGAAGCGCAGGCGGCCACGGTGATCCTGGCAATGTTGCTGCTGGTGCTGGCGGTGGATGCTCTGAGTGGCTGGGCACGGCAGCGCTGGGTGAGCTGAGCCGAACACAGCATTGTGCCCTGGCGGCTAGTCTGTTCGTAAAGCGCCGCGACCAGTCCGAGGCATCGGCACAGCCGAAGGAGCCAGGTTGGCGGTGCCGCGCAAACCGCCGGTAGTTGAAAGCTGCCGAGGTTTTTTCCTGCCTCAAGATCGCCCACCCGATTGTGAGATCTCAGCCAGTCTGCAAACGCGCGCGTGGCCATGGGCATGAACAGATACACCACGAGCAGGACGATCAAGTGAAACCTCAAGAATATTAAATAGCATCCCATTACATAACTGGACTTCCCCCACTCATGATGCAGTGGTGACCTTTGTCAAATGACGGATTGGATAGTCAGGCGTTGGAGGCATATAACTTTCGCCATGTTTGCGGCGACAACCCTGTTTCCCGCCTAAATACACGGCAAAAGTGTGCCTGATCACAGAAGCCGTGACTTAGCGCAACGTCGCTTAGGGAATGCATGGAGCAAAGCATAAATTGCTGCGCAGCCTTCACACGCATAGTCGCTACGTATACCAAGGGGGTCATACCGGTCGTTTGTTTGAAGGCATGTGTAAAATGGCTGGCGCTCAAACTGAGCAATGAGGCAAGTTCGACTGTCCGTATACTGCTACTGATATTGTCATTTATGAATTTATCTACGCGCGACATCTGCCAGCTCGCCAACCCTCCGCGAGGCTTGTATGGGTTGTGTTTGTTATGCCTGGTGACTGTCAGCAAGCTAATTGCCTGATTAAGGTAAGTCGATGCGATATCAGGATCACGATAAATTGCCCTTTCCGTTTCCATTAGCAATATCAACAGTCGTCTTGCCTGTTCTGCACGCTCAGGGCGACCGACGCTACTGTTACTCAACATAATACCCGTATCGATACTTTCGCTCATAGCTCGCGCTCCTAGATCGGGTGGTTAATTCATGAGTTTCGTATTACTTATTAGATAGTCAACTGGTGTATTTTCAACACAACCGACACCATAATAGTTACTTGAGAAATATTTCCGATGCTTGTGCGCCGCCAAAATTCACGAAAACCCTCGCAGGAACAAACTGACTCAACCGGCACATATCTACTACAACTGACGCCCGCTTCTTGTTCCCGCTTTATGGCCTCACTGATGGAGAAGTCAGAAGAACTGGAGGTCCAAATGCGTGACATTTATTGCCAGCCAAAATCAATCGACGCTTATGATTGCCCTGTGGCACGACATCTTGACCGCCGAAGGCGAAGTTGAAGATATCTGCCCCCGTTACTGACGTTATAGCGCCCTGGCATCAGGCCACACTTAGTTATCCATCAGTCCTGGATTGAGCGTGATCGTTCTGATCTCGGTGAAGTCCTCGATCGCAGCCACACCGTTCAGACGGCCGAGCCCCGACTGCTTGGAACCGCCCTCCTCGGTGTCTTCGCCGAGTGCGCCCCACTCGTTGATCCAGACCATACCCGCTTCGATCCGGGGCGCGATCCGCAGCGCCTTGGAGAGATCGCGCGTCCAGATGCTCGCTCCCAAGCCATAGATGCTGTCGTTGGCCAACGCAACGGCCTCCTGTTCCGTAGCAAACCTCTGCATGGTGACCACCGGCCCGAACGTCTCTTCCTGGACGATTGGCATCGTCGGATCGCTCACCTCCAGAAACGCGGGGCGAAAGAATGCGCCTTTCGACAGCGGGCCTTCGGCCACCGGACCACCTCGCACAATGACCTCCGCGCCCTGCGCAATGGCGCGCTCAACCAGGATATCGACGCGCTCGACGTTCTCGCGGTCGATCATCGGGCCCATGTCGCTCGACAGGTCTGCCGCAGGCCCGATCTTTACCGCGCGCAGGCGTTCGGCAAAGCGTTTGCGAAACTCGTCGGCGATCCCTTCCTGCACAATCACCCGTTGACCCGTCACACAGAACTGGCCCGCAAACACTGTCACTGACTTTTCGAGGATGGGTAGCGCAAGATCGAGATCCGTATCGTCGAACACGATCGATGGCGTCTTACCGCCGAGTTCCAGTCCAACTCGCTTGAAGTGCGGTGCGGCGCTGAGAGCGATCGCCTTGCCGGTGCCAGTGCTACCGGTAAAGCTGATGATCGGCACCTCCGGCGAGGCCACGAGATGCTTGGCTCCATCGCCAGTCTCGTCGGTGAAAACATTGATCACGCCGCGGGGCAGTACCGTTACGTTGCTGAAGATCTTGGACAGGGTCGAGGCGATCTGCGCGCTCTTGCCCGGCAACTTGATGATTACCGCACAGCCGGCCGCCAATGCAGGGGCGAGTGATCGTACCGTCAGGATTATCGGCGAGTTCCAGGGCACTATGATTCCCGCCACGCCCATCGGTTGGCGCATCATCATCGCGATTCTGCCCGGTTTGGAGTCCACGACCCGTCCGGCCTCAGTGCGCACGATGCCGGCAAAATATCGCAGTGACGGCGCGCAAAGATCGACTTCGAAGCTGGCCTCGCGTTGAATCTTGCCGTTCTCGGTGCAGAGGATCTTGATGAGTTCGCCCCGATTGCGTTCGAACGCGTCTGCAAGATTGTCGAGCACGCGCGCGCGCAGCTTGCGGTCGTGCACCCAATCGGTCTCGTGCATTGCGCGTTTCGCCGCGGCGATGGCCGCTTCGGCGGTTTCACTGCCCCCTTCGGCATAGGTACCTATGACCTCATAGGTGGCAGGGTTGATGGACCCACGGATCGTATCCGAGCCCATCCACTCGCCGCCGACCCAGTTCAACGCATGCCTGGACGTGTGTGGGGTATGGATATTCATGGCTAACTCCTGCGTTTTGCCTGGTGTGAATTGTCGGGCCCTGTCCCCGCATGGCTGCGGTCCGTTGGGCGACGGCTGGCGCCAACGGCATCTCTGGAAACGGCGCATAGAGAGAGGTTGGCAATGATGTGCTCCCTCATCTGGGCGCTATCTGCCGGCACGCCAGGAGTGTTTTCACTCTCTGGGATGCCGACACAAGGCTTGGTCCTCGCGATCAAAATCGTTAATCCGCACCCACCGCAAAGGGGGCTGCGTTCGCAGAGGTCTTCACAGTCCAGGAGCCAGACTGTCGGAAGGAACTGGCAGACGCGTAGGTATCTTCCATGAACTGGAAATAGGTCATCTTGCCGTCACGCACCTTGGCATGGATGGAGAACGGCGAAGTGAATACCTGGTCGACCTCCACGGACCGGTAGGTGAACTGACCGAAAATCGCCACATCTTCTCCGGAGGAGATTTGAGTGCTGATGGTGAAGTCTTCGATTTTCCAGTAATCCTGGACCTGCAGGAATAATGAACTAAAGGCTTTCGGGCCCTTGTTTGTGCCCGTCCAAGGCAAGATTTTCCTTAATTCCGGGTTATCGAAGTTGAGAGAAACATAAGTGGCGTCCGGAGCTGCCAGCTTCTCGGCAGCTGCCTCAACCTTATCGGGCGCAGTATTGGCCAGAAACTCCATGACTACCGAAAGTGAAGCCGCAGACTGTGCTTCGCTGGTTGACTGCGCGACCGCAGGCGTAACCGTCACAATGCACGCAGCGAGCGTAATTGCTGCAGCGAGCGATTTAATTTTAGAGGTGATCATGGGCTTTCTCCGATTAACTACCGTTTGTGATGCGTAAGAACAAACACGTCGCTAAGTACGGGGTACATACCCAGCAACTGGCAGGACTACAGCAAAGGGTATGCCATCGCAGCAAAACTTGGAGAAAAACTATATTTATCAGCAGGATAGGCTTGTAGCTGACGGGATTCAGCTCAAATCCACTGTTTATCGAAGAGGGTTGAATTCATCATTTGATAAATAGTGGCAGCCCATTGATCATTTGGTTAATGCCACGAAAATTCGCAAGCGATTTGATCCGTCCGAGAAGGCAACTGAAATCACTCAGTCGCCTCCTCATCCAGAATGCCGCTTTTCTTGAGACGATAAGCTAGCGCAGGTCGAGTTAATCCCAGGATTCGAGCGGCTTGCGCAACGTTTTGCTGAGCATGGTCCATTGCCCGTCGCATCAGCTGTTCTTCTACAACTTCCAGGCTTATGTTTCGTTCGAAGATTTGCGTGACCCAATCGGCCGTGCTTGCTGTGTCCTCAGCCTGAACCAGCGCGCCATCGGCGTTGAGACGATCACCACGCACAGTGCCTGCCTTCGGGAAAACCGCAAAGAGCGCGTCCTGTCCTATGGTTTCGTTGCTGTCAGTCAAGATGACGCCGCGTTCAATCACATTCTCCAATTCGCGGATATTTCCAGGCCACGCGTAACTGAGACACAGCTCCAGAGCCTTGTCTGACAAACCTAGCGTGCGCTTGTGATACTGCAGATGAAACTTGCTTAGAAAGTGCTCGACCAGCAGCGGCAGGTCCTCGAGCCGATCACGCAGAGGGGGGACCTGAACCGGAAACACATTCAGGCGATAGTAAAGATCCGCGCGAAACCGGCCTGCCTCGACCGCATCGGCGAGACTCTCATTGGTGGCAGCAATGACTCGCACATCGACCTTATGGGTCCGAGAGCCCCCCACACGTTCGAGTTCCCCCTCTTGCAGCACCCTTAATAAGGTCGCCTGCGCTCTGGGCGTCAGCTCTACCACCTCGTCCAGAAAGATGGTCCCGCCGCTGGCGCGCTCGAAGCGCCCCGGGCGGGTCTGATTGGCGCCGGTATAAGCGCCTTTCTCAACGCCGAACAGTTCAGCCTCGATCAAGTCCTGCGCAATGGCAGCACAGTTCACCGCGATAAACGGTTGCTCGGCGCGATCACTGCGAAGATGCACGCTGCGAGCGATGACCTCCTTGCCGACACCGGTTTCTCCGAGCAACAGGACCGAAATCTTGCCCTTGGCTGCCTTGTCGATCGTCTTGCAGACCTTCATATAGGCAGGGGAGCGCCCGATACCGTAGTACTGGCCTTCCTGCTTCTCCAGGCTCGTGCGCAGTGAGCTGACCTGCGATTGCAGTTCATACAGCTCCTCGATGATGGGGTCGCTTTGAAAGTACTTTCTGAACTCTGCTGCGTTCTCCCACTCCTCAGCAGGTTTCCCAATGATGATGCAGCGCTCATCACCACACCCGCGGCAGCTCGTTTCCTGAATGATGATTTCGCGTTTCATGAACGAAGAGCAGTGCGCACATGCGTAGCCCAGCAAGGACCAGCAAACCGGCTCATCCATCACACCCACCTCCGTCAGGCAGGTCTCGACCTCGAATGAATCAACCCATTCAAGCTCGCAATAGAAGTGGCCGGTCTCCTGATCCAGTTCCAACTGGATGGGTTTCGGATTGACCATGCCTTTCAAGGAGTGCAAATGCGGTCCAACCAGGAACATCTCCAGTTCCGGACTGTTTGGCCTGAGCTTGCGGGCCAATTCGGCGTCCTTGAGCCCGGATTGGTAGCCAAGGCGCATGAAGAACCCTTTTGCGCGCTCGATGCCGAGGGTATTGATGAGTTCACGGCGCAAACTCGCCATCGCCGACACCTGCATCAGCAACATGCGCTGCTCACCAAACCAGATTTTACCTTCTGTGCTTTGGAAGCGAACCTGATCGCTTAGGTCCTGAAAGCCGGAATACTGCAGCTCCGGCTTGTAGCTGATAGCCATTGAAGGAGGCCTCGATTATTGTCTTGGGGAGGTCGTGATTGATTTCGCCCTCATAAAAGAGGCGCGAAACGAGCATCTGCCTTGTCAACCAGTACGAGTCCGTAAGGGCATGTGAGCAAGGGCTACCTCCACAACGCGAGGCTCTCTAGATAGCGGTCTCTGACAATCGGCAACAACGCACGACTGATCAGGTAAAAGTCGATACTGTCTACGACATTTAACCGGCTCCGTGAACATCCAAGGGCGCAACGCTCGATGAACGCGAGGCAGGGCCACCCATGTCAAATCATTGTGAGTAGCTTCGATGTTCCCGTCAGGAGCACGGCCATGCACGCTCGTGGGCCGGGCGAACGATATGACTGACGACTACACCATCAATATCAAGCGTTCCCCTTATCCTTGCTCTGCATCGCGATTCTATGCATTCGCACCGCCGTCGACCGTCAGGCTGATGCCAGTCACCATGTTCGCGGCAGGGCTGGCAAGAAATACGACAGCGTTGGCGATCTCTCGCGGCTCGGCGTAACGCCCTATAGATGTCAGACCTCGCTGGAAATCAGCACTTTCGCCATCGACAGGATTCGCATCAGTATCAGTCGATCCGGGTAGGACAAGATTGACCGTAATGCCCTGCGGACCCAGCTCACGCGACAGGCCACGGGTGAACGAGAGAAGTGCCGACTTCGACATGGCATAAGCCGTGATGCCCGGAAACGGGACACGCTCAGCCAAAGCCGACCCGATCGAAATGATACGACCGCCTTCGCTCAGGTGCGGTATTGCAGCTTGCGCCGCCACAAACGGCCCGCGCACGTTAACATCCATCATTGCCTGGAATTCTGCGAGGTCTACCTGTGCGACCGGTCCTGCCATTCCGATGGCGGCGCTGTTGACAAGGATATCGAGGCCACCCAGCGTATCGACGGTCTCCCTGACGGCCCGCTGGATAGCCTCCGGATCAGCACTGTCGGCCTGAATGGCCAAACCACGGCTACCCATTTTTCCCAGGGAAGCCACAATGTGTTGTGCCTGCTCAGCAGAGCGCCGATAAGTGATTGCAACGTCCGCGCCGTCTGCAGCCAAGGCCTGGGCAATCGCGGCGCCAATACCGCGAGAGCCTCCTGTTACCAGTGCGCGCTTGCCAATGAGATTCATACTGTGCCCCTCCATGAAGGCAATAAGGCATGTCAGACACAGGTAAAGCGCCTGTTTGGAAAAGGATAAGCCAGGGCTTACCCATCCATAATCCAGAGAAAAATGAATAGCTGTTTCGGTTTTCTCGAACGATTCAACCCTGTGGACGCATATGGTCTGTCAGCATCTGATCCCAGATCGGTGGGCTACCGATCCGCTCACTGAGAAAGCTACTTAGCGCACGCAGCTTGGGCGAGGCTCTCTGCGACTGACGATAGACCACGGATATATTGCCGCCACGAGGCGCATAGGGCTCCAGTACCTCTATCAACTCACCATCCACGATGGCCTGCGCGGCCAGGAATGTGGGCAGTATGGCAAGCCCAAGCCCCGCCTTTGCCGCATCCATCAGCTGATGACCACAGTTGGTGCGCATCCGACAGCGCACGCGGAATGACTCCAATGTGTCATTCACCGGTAGCGTCCACATGCCATGTGGTTCTCGATTCACGTACAGCATGGCGAAATGCTGAGCCAGGTCTTGCGGTGTCCGTGGTGTGCCATGAGCATTCAGGTAATCAGGGCTGGCGCAGATGATATGGCGGTTGGGAGTAATGGTCTTGGCCACCAGGGAAGAGTCCGGCAACTCGCCTATACGCACCGCCGCATCAAAGCCCTCTTCATGCAAGTTGACGCGCCGGTCGTCGAACTCAACGTCCAGAGACAACTCAGGATATTGCTTGGCAAAAGACGCCAAAATCGGCGTCAGATATCTCATGCCGAACGCCATCGGAGCAGCGATGCGCAGATCTCCGCGGACACTCGACTGGGAGGTCAGAACGGCATTCTCGGCATTTTCTATGTCAGCGAGAATTCCGGTGCAATGGCGGTAAAAAACCTCACCCGATTCAGTCAGGCGAGTCTGCCGGCCACGCTCGAGCAGGATGCATCCTAGACGTTTCTCGAGTTGCTGAATGCGCTGAGAAACCATCGACTTGGCCGTGCCCAAACGACGAGCGGCCTCGGAAATACTCCCGCTGTCCACTACCGCAACGAGAGCATGCATCTCAGATAGTTTATTCATGCTCTGATCCACAGAAATTGGCTTGCATGCTTTTAAGCCTGACCGCCCAGGTGCAGTTGGATCTGCACAATACCAGCAGAAAGCAGATTTATCGGCGGGATCGAGGGACCCTAAGGGCTGCTCCGCGGAACTGATTCACATCGATTGGATAGAGCACAGCGTACGGGCACCGTCTGACTCAGTACGGGCCCACCTCACATCAAACGAGTCCCGGCCTGGCGCAACGTGCATGCTGCGAGCAAATCGCTGCAGCATGCAGCGCCGTGCAAACGGAGTTGATCTGCGCTGATCTTTAATTAGGAGGAAACGAGTCTCTCGTAGTCAGAGAAAGGCTTGAGCGCGCAATACTGCACGTGTAGCAGATTCTCTTGAACGTAAGGCAGCGCCTCGATGTAATCGCGCGCCTCTTCGAAGGTGGCGGACTCCAGCTCAAACGCTGCACCGGGGCCAGCGGCCAGCCCATGGACCGCGCGAACAATGCCGTCGGCGAAGCCTTGCCAAACATGCAATACCTCCGGTTTCGCCAGTCGCTTGAAGTCATCTGCCGCTCCATCGGCACGGCGAGTCAGAATCACGAAGGTTTTCATAACGCCCCCTCCGTTTCCAGCTGCTGCCGCTGGGTTGTTTCGCCATTAGCAACGTGCGCCATTATCCCCGTCTGGCCCACGGCCACATGCGGTTTAAGCTCGTTGCGGGGCGTGTAGTCCCCACCATTTTGGGGCCGGAAGGGTATCGGCGCGTCTGTGAACAAATCCTCGAGACGGGTGCGCCAAGCCTCTTTGGCTGCGATGGCATCTGCAGCGGTCAAGTTGCCAGTGCCGTATATGGCGAATGTAGGCAGCACATCGAAACCAGGAAAGTAGAGCGAGCCGTGCGTGATCGGAAACAGCAATTGCTCAAGCGGTCCGTTGATACCACGCGGCGAGTAGTCTTCAGCGGGGCCGCCAACAGCGACTGACAACATGGCCCGCTTGCCCTTGAAGGCCCCATCTCCGTAGCGATAGGTGTTGCCTGCGTCCTTGAAGTTGTGGGCAAGTCCGGCTGCCCAAACACGATCTATCCATCCCTTCATGATGGCCGGCATACCGTACCACCAAAGCGGGAACTGAAAGATCACGGCATCTGCCGCAATGACCTTGTCTTGCTCTGCCGCTACGTCGGCGGTCTGGCGGCCATGACGATATGCGTGAGCAGACTCTGCGCCAAACGATAGCCGCTGAGTGTTCGCTCGATCGGGAAAGTCGTGCTCGTCGAACGTTGCTTTCCAGCCCATGGCGTATAGATCCGATTGCAGGACCTCGTGCCCTTGCGCAGTCAAGCATTCAACAGACACATCCACCAGTTGCCGCGTCAGCGACGACGGCTCGGGATGGGCATGGATGATCAGTACTTTTTTCGACATGAATGACGGCTCCGCGGAAATGTCGCTGGAGTGTCGCGGGGCTCGGACCCTCTGTGAAATCGCAAAATTTTCCTGCTAGCATAAGTTCGATGGATACCAGACGCCTTGATCTCAATCTGCTTGTGACGTTGGAGGCCCTTCTCATCGAGCAAAATGTGACCCGGGCGGCCGCCCGTCTGCATTTGAGCCAGCCAGCAGTCAGCGCGCAGTTGAGCCGTCTGCGCGATGTCTTCAATGACCCTCTTCTGGTCCCCGCGCAGCGTGGAATGACCCCCACCGTCAAAGCCTTGGAGCTGCTCGTGCCGCTTCGCCAAGCACTTGACCAAGTAAGGGCCACCGTCACTACTCACCTGAATTTCGAGCCCGCGACGGCGAGCCTGACGGTGTCAATCGCCTGCACGGATTATGTGCAGGCGGCCTTGATCAAACATCTCGTTGTCGCCATGCGACGTGAAGCGCCGGGTGTCCGTATCGCACTGCGCATCCTGGACGTACCACAGCTGGAACTGCAGATGACCCGCGGCGAAGTGGATCTGGCCGTGATAAACATGAACGGGGCTCCGCCAGCACTCCACTCGCAACACCTCTACGATGAGAGCTACATGCTGATCGGGCGCCGTGGGCATCCAAGCCTGCGCGCGGACCTGACGGTGGATGAGTTCGCGCAGCTGGAACATGTCGTGGTGTCACTGCGCGGTGGAGGCTTCTCTACCTCGGTGGATAACGCCATGGTAGCGAGGGGACTGCGGCGTAACGTAGTTCTGTCTGCGTCGTCATTTCTTCCAGTACCGGAGTTGGTCGCGCAGTCGGATTGCGTGGCCCTGGTGCCACGACGTCTCGTAGAAGGTCGCGACGAGCAGTTGCTGTGCGTAGCCCCGCCATTGCCGGTGGAGGGTTTTGCGATCGGCATGTTCTGGCATGAGCGGTCGGATGGGCACGCAGGCTTCAGATGGGTGCGTGAGTTCATCACTCTCGTAGCCGATTCTCGAGCATCCGGCTCAACTGAATCGAACAATCAGACTAGGTAGTTAATCGCATTATTCAAATGCGGCCTCACGTAGCTCGCGACGTCTGTGTATTCGCGGCAGACATGGCTTAAAACCGGAAATAGTGTTCGCTGCTCTGGCCAGTTACAGCCTGTCACGACAGGCGCCTACCGGCCGATTTTGTTGAAAAAGTCCCGTTGCGATTTTTGCCCATGAAAGAGCGTTAGCGACGTTGAAATCTGGTTCGCTCAAAAGACGGAGCTGTGTTGGTTTTTACGTAGCAACGCCGAGATCGAGGGATTTTTGAGCTGCCGAAAAGCAGCTCTCTCAGAAACCGACTTTTTCAACAGAATCGGCCAGAAGCAGCCATTCGCTACCAGCAGAGTCAGCCTAAGATTCCCCCGCCAGCATAAATATCGTGGTCTGTCCCCGATTGTTCACTCAGCCTGTTCCAGGAAGCGCAGGCGGCCACGGTGATCCTGGCCATGTTGCTGCTGGTGCTGGCGGTCGATGGCTTGAGCGGCTGGGCACGGCAGCGGTGGATGAGCTGAGCCGGCAGCGCGATATCGATATTCTGCTTGCCGCCTGCGCGCACAGCGAACACTTGTCTGGGCCTACCACGGCAGGCATTGAAAACGCTCGAGGCTTGAGCCAGCATGCATAGCCCATGGCCATCATGCATCGCCAGCTCGCGCAGATGCCTGGCCATGAGCCAACAGACCTTTTCCCGACAACAGGATGTCGTATGCGCGCTCTCAAATACCTTCTCGTCGCCAGCCCACTGATCATTGCAGGCTGCGCCAGTCAGCCTTCGCTGCCACCACCGGAATTCCCCGGCATCGAGCAATCCGACAAGATCGTCATCCACGATCAACGCCCCAGCAGTGAAAGCGAGAAGGAGATCTTCAGCCTGCTGGTCACCAGTAGCGCCTATGCCATCTACCGCATGCCGGACACCGCCACCAAGCCCACAGGCCCGCGACTGCTAGCACACCGGGCTTATGAGGCCTTCCCGGAGCTGGGCAGCCAACCCGCCATCAACGTTCATCACTTCGTGACCTACGCCAACCTGCAATCGCAGTTGCGCAAAAGCTCGCTGGTCGCAGGCCTGACAGGCCCGATTGGCGTCGCCATCCTCAGCCGCCAGGAACTACCCGTCGGCGAAGTCCTGACAACCCGGATCGACAGCAGCATCTTCGAAAAAACTGCAGGGGACGAGGAATACACCCGCGCCTTCTTCAGCGCCGAAGAAAATCCGGAGAAGTCGCCGGTCAACCTCATCTACATCGATGCGGAAATGCTCGGCCAACGGGTTGCCAGCCGCTGCCTGGTGCCGCCGATCAAGAACAAGCCCAACCTGTTCCTGGTCGAGGCAATCGACATGTGCATCGCCAACCACCTAGCGCTGTACAGCACCGACTCTGCGAAGGAAACGGCCGCCAAGTAGCTAAGCATCGAGCCGGACAGGAGCCTGTCGTGAGATGGGTTTCTGCTTTGGCAATCTGCGATGTGCCTGTTCGCCTAAACGTTCCAATGGCCTTGCTGCTGATGCTGGCGGTGGATGGGTGACAGGCTGCAATCGGCCAGAAGCGGTCATCGAGTGAGTACGAAATTAGGGGCGATTCATCATTGATATTTGCGACATCCAGAGATGGCCCTGTTGATCTGCCAGCTCGCGCAAACCATCCTGTCGAGGACCTCAAGCGAAGGCCATTGCTTAATCCCAGCATGCTGTCATGAATAACGGAAATTCGACCATGAGTGAAGAGTGGATTCTCCAGACCAAGGAAACCCGCAGGGTATTTTCTAACGCGGCGTGGGTTCCTTTGAGAGCGTCAGTTGAGAGCAAGAAAGGGGATCTAAAAGAAGTAGGCTATGTCAGTGAATATTTTGGCTGTGGCTCCGTTGCATTCCCGCCAGAGCATCGCCAGCTGGTTGAGGAACGTCTTGGATGGAGCGACATAGGTATTGGGCACACGGTCGCGCCTTATGCATACGAAGATGGATATTATGCGTCCATTGACCAATATCAATACAACGATAAAGAACCAATAGGTGTCAATCTAGTTTATGAGCACCCGCAACCTGTTGTCGGTGGCAGAAAATGGATACTGAGCCCTGATTTGGTAGTCGCGCTGCACTTGGTCAAAGAGGGGGATAACTGGGTCAGACCTGAAGAAAATTTCGTTGTGGTAGCTCGCGAGACAGTGAGTGAAGATGGCGAGCATCGTCAGATAGAAATAAAAAGAGAATTTTTACTCGACTATCTAGCGGCCAGAAATCTGTCGCTCCGCCTTGCATACTACCGACAGAGGGTAGAAAACGTCCCCGTATTTGAGGACAGCGCATATTCAAATTTGCAGCCTCACAATGAGGAAAGAGATAACGGAAAATTCACCCTAATCGTTCGCAAGCTTGATGACGTCTTTGGGGGAAGCTGGGCGATGTTTCGAGCCTGGCGAACGGACGTAGATGAGGATGAAGACGCTCCTGTGATGGGCCCTGAGAATGACTCGAACACTGACCATGAAAGTTCAAAGGGACATCGTAGAGGCTATAAAGGTGTACGGGTAGAGGGGGAGTTTTGGCGTGAGGAATGGATAGACCACCAATCAAAAAGCCTACGCGTTCGTGGAGATGCAGATCCGAACCTCCCGCAATTCATCGTGGAAACCGATGGAACGCGAATGAGATCAGCAGAGCTTGATAACGAGGACATAGGCCGCTGGCTATGGTTTCGGGCCAGCGTCGTGAATGAGCTTCTAAATAGCCGAGGATTTAAGTTGGCGTGGTACACGGCTGAAACTGGAGCTATTAATTCCACGTCAGGATATAAACCTCATTTCGGGATAAACAGCTCGGATCTTATCACCGTATATGCTTATGACATCGCACGACTCCCCTCATGGGAGCAGCATGTTTGGGCGGGGCATAATGTAGCTCCCGAAGGAAAGGTTTCAAGTGAGCTACTGGACGCGCAGGTGAGGGCGAAACCGGCATCCACATATGCGGTTGAAGAAATGTTTTTTGGAAGCATGAGGCTTTTGGAAGACGGCTTCAGGCATAAATACGAAATATCTCTGTTCACCCATGATATTGATGACTCCGAAGCAGGGCAGCAAATATCCAGGTTTGCAAGCAAAGACAGAGCGTCCCTGCTCAGGTTAGCCAAGGACATCATTCGCGTGTTCTCGGACAGGCTCAATATAACCGAGCTACGCAAGATTTCTACACACAAAGAGAAAGCCAAGCTCGGCTCAAACAAGTTACTCCAAAGTATTTTGGCTGAGAAAATTGGAGACGGCAAAGCCAGGCGAGTATTTGCTGAGATTGCCGGTGCTTATGATATGCGAGTGGGAGATGCACACCCTACTGGCTCAAAGGTAACAGACGCGATCAAGCTCGCGGGCGTCGATGAAGAAGACTCGCCATTGCGACAAGGAGAGCAACTCATCCACAACGTTGGGCGATCGATTTGGCACACAGGGAAATTCTTGTTCGGCGAGACTGATGACTCGGACGAGTAGCAATGACTGCCTGACCGCTTTGAGCCTGTCGCATGGGGCAGGAGCCGGCCAAAAGCGGTATTTAACTTGGACCGTAATGGCATACGGGCTTTCGATGCTTATATTGCTATTGATTATTTGCATAAAATTTAGAATCGACTATCGAGACTGAAGCAACATAAGGGAAAAAGTTTTGGACRAAAAAAAAGAAAAGAGGCCGCCGCTTCTTTGTTAAAGGACATGGAAGCCACTGCTGCCCGCATGCGTGAATTGATTGTTGCCATGCCCCCGCATGATCTGCTCGGCTATATCTATTCTCAATACGTAATGAAAGCGATGGCAGACCAAGGCCTCTCTCAGGCGCAAGACGAAGCGGACGGCCCGGATAATCTGATCAACGAAAATCAGTTCATGTTGGAGTACGTACACGCGGTTCTCGCATCAGATGTTGCCCCTGCGGACGTGGCATTCGACGAAGCCCAGTGCGCCGAGCTGTTTGAATGTGGTCGCAAGCTGCGAGAGCAGGCCATGTTTTTCGCCATGGTCACGTCCGCAGACACCAAAGAGGGTATCTTCGGACCAGATACGGCCGACATTGAATTCCGCGCCAAATCCACATGGGTCATGCTACGTGGGAACCGCTACCAAGTCTTGGAAGGTGAGTTCTACCGCTACGTTCTGGCTCCTCACGATGATGTCCTGCAAGAAGTATACGGCGTCGGTGCCGCCGATATTGCGGAGGGCTTCCAGGCCATGGCCGACGCCACGCGTTCTGGGTATGCCGACGCTATCACGGTTATGTTGAGGCAGTTTGAGGCGGCACAGGCCTTCGCTGCGGCACAAGGCAAACCTCTGGAACAAGCCATGGAGGCTTGGGCTGGGGCCAATACAGATCAAATGAAAGCTGCGGGACGGGCGCTGGATGACATGTTCCGGGGCGGCATCGCAAACGTCAGCCTTCACACGAAGCTTCCGTCGAAGCTACTGGCGGATCTGGCGTACCGGCGGGGGGAGGAAACCGAGTTCTTTGCTGCGGGTGATTTCATGGGGACACCCTACCGGACACTACCCGCTCGAAAAAAACCACTGATTCAACTTGGATCGGACTACTACGCTATCGATCCATGTTTCACCCGGGATGCGGGATATCGTGCGCTTCTCTACAACCTCCTTCGGCGAAAGCCAGACTACAAGAAGACGTTTGAAAATCGGCAGAAGACGATGAGTGAGGCTGCCTTCCCCGACATTCTGTCCGCCCAACTTCCCGGTGCCACGGTTTTTCAAGAGGTATACTACAAAGACCCTGTCAACAAGCAGTGGTCCGAAAACGACACCCTCATTTTGGTCGATGATGTGCTGTTCCTAGTTGAAGCCAAGGCCGGCGCGGCCGCGACCATCGCATCACCAGCGCTTGATTTCGGACGTCACGCCCAATCCGTTCAGGACTTGGTAATCAAGGCCTACAAGCAATGTGAGCGCTTCTTCAATTATCTTAACTCTGCGGATGAAGTGCCGCTTTACCAACTGGTGGATGGCAAGTACGAAGAGTGCGGCCGTGTTCGCCGTTCCAACTACCGCGTGATGGTGCCGATTGGGTTAACGGTCGAATCGTTCTCCCCCTTCTCGGCGTACTGCAAAAAACTACCGCAGATTGAGCCGCTACTTGGGAAGCATGCCTTCGTTTCACTATCCATCGACGATCTATTCGTGCTCCAGCGCTTCCTACCTACACCCGGCGAGTTCTCCCACTACATGGAGGTACGGCAGGCCGTAGCGGGAATGCGCCAAGCACATCTTTTCGATGAGTTCGACCACCTAGGCGCGTATCTGAAGAAGAACCGTTTCGATCAGGATATTGCCGACCAGTTGAAGGGGGGCAAGGTGAACATGCTCATCTGGGATGGCATGAGCGACATTATCGATAAGAGCTTCGAGGGTGAAGACTGGCAAAACAGTCCGTTTCCAACGCAGGACTTTCCGGCGGAGGTGCTGAAGCTGCTTGAGGCGCTTGACGCCACCCGAGCAAGCGGATGGCTTTCGGCCGAGAGCCATATACGTGATCTAGGAGAGGAAGGCCGGAATAACCTGGCCAAGCTGCTGTCCGATCTTCGCCAAACCCTGAATCAGCATCCGGCTCGTTACTTTCTTCTGTCCGGGGGCGGCGAGCCCCTATTCGTTTGGCTTCAACAACACGACCATCAAATTGACTGGATTAAGGTAAATGACAAGGCAAGCGCAGCTGCGTTGGCAGTCACGGCCTCTAACATAATCGGAGTTTTGGCAGAGGTTAGTGCCGATGGAACCTACTACCGGGCGCAATCTTTCGCGGTCCATGTACCGAAGGAGCGAACGGAAGAAAACGCCCATATTTACGAAGATGCCGCGCGAATGGCTCAACCCAATCGGGCGGTGAATCTCAATCAACCGAAAAGCATCATCCCTCCTTTGAAGATCAAAAAAACAGGACGGAATGATCCGTGTCCATGCGGCAGTGGAGCAAAGTTCAAAAAGTGTCACGGCCGTTGAGTGCACGCCGCTACGTTGATCGAGACCAGATATTATTTGTGTGGTCTTTGTGTCGGTTTTTGATGGCTAACTGATGTTCGAGTTTTGGAGGATCGAAAGGCCGCTTTTGGCCGATAGCAGTCCCCACATAGTCCAGCTACTCAACCCTCTCCCATCTTTCAGCGTAAAGTCGCCACACCCCACACCTGCAGTTTCCGCTCAGACGAATGGCGCCGAACAAGGACCCACCAACATGGACCGTTTACGTAGCATCCTGCCCGCCTTGGCGCTCTGCCTGTTGCCGCTCGCCCATGCCGATACACGCCAGCCACAGCCCTGCGACGCTTCCTTGCTGGACTCACTGGCGACCCAACTGGGACAACAAGGCTGGACGCCCCCTGACGGGCGCGGCGACGGGCCATTGCTGGCGGTTGCCTGCAAGCCCTGGCCGGATGATCCGGCGTTGTCCGTGGTGACCCTGGCTTACCGTGACGCCGAGGACGCCACGCCAGCGGGCGAGCGCAATCTCAACTGGCTGGTGGCGAAGGTGGACACGCAGAGCGGGCAATTGCGCGAGCGCTATGACGACTACCTTGGCGAAGATGCTGCGCTGGAAATCGATGCCGGTAGCCTGTGGCTGGATACCGCGCGCTATCACCTGGCGCCAGGCGTTCGCGCGTTCGGCGTGGTGGTGCGCAGTGTCGCGCGTGGGGCGAGCTGTCCGGATGCCGGCTTCAATGACCTGCTGACGCTGGTAGTGCCGCAAGGGCCTCGGCTAAGGCCGGTGTTTGCCACCTATCTGTATTCGTGGACGACGCTAAAGGGCACGTCCTGTGTCACGGATAGTGACTTCCAATCGGAGCGAGCCGACCTGACGCTGGGCCTTGGGTCGAAGCAAGCCCATGGCTATGCCGACCTGGTGGTAACCGCTCATGTTCGTGCTGGCCGGCAGGAGCCCGTGCTACGCAAGGTCAGCACCACCGTCCGCTACGATGGCAAGCACTACCCCTTCGATCAGTTCCCGATGTTCTGGATGACAGAACCGCAGCCGTAACGACGAACAGGCAAGGACAAGCCAGCGCGTCACTGCCGTCTAGACTGCTGAGTCTCAACCCATGGTGGGAGACTCAGGATGACCAGCAAGAACACCATCTGCCTCTGGTACGACCGCGACGCGCTGGAGGCTGCAACCTTCTACGCCAAGACCTTTCCCGACAGCGCCGTGCTGGCAGTCCACCATGCGCCCGGTGACTACCCCAGTGGCCAGCAAGGCGATGTGTTGACGGTGGAGTTCAGCGTGATGGGCATCCCCTGCCTGGGTCTGAATGGCGGCCCGGCATTCCAGCACAACGAGGCGTTCTCGTTTCAGGTCGCCACCGACGATCAGGCCGAGACGGATCGCCTGTGGCACGCGATCATCGACCACGGCGGCCAGGCCAGTGAATGTGGCTGGTGCAAGGACAAATGGGGCGTCTCCTGGCAGATCACCCCGCGCCTCCTCAGCGCCGCCATCGCCAGCCCTGACCGCGCGGCGGCCAAACGCGCCTTCGAGGCGATGATGACCATGAGCAAGATCGACATTGCCAGAATCGAGGCGGCGCTGAAGGGCTGACTGCCGAAATGAATCAGGCGCGGGCGTTCTTCTTCTGCAGGATCAGCGACGCTTCGTTATAGGCACTCTGGAAGGCGTCGCTGCCGATCCAGGTGATCGCGGCGTCTTCGTCTTCATCGTGGAAGATGCCGCGGTAGACGATCAGCAGGCCCATCATGAAGTCGGTCGCGGCCTCTTCCGACTCCTCGGCGACCACCAGCTCCAGCACCGGGTACTGCAGGAATATCAGGCACAGGGCGAGCAGGCTGATGCCTTCGCCGGCTTTCATGGCCTGGAACAGGTCATCGAAATGCGCGGGGTCGAAGCCATTCTCCTCGATGTCCTTGAAATCGAAGGTGCTCAGGTCGATCTCGACATCATCGAACGGCTCGTTGATCAACGGGTTGGCGAGAATCGGGTGGACGACATTGGCCTGCGCCTTGGGCTTGCCCATGCGGTTCTGCCTGGCTTTGGTCTTGGCCCGTTGGGCGCGCTTCTTCTGTTTGTCTGCGGATGCCATGGGGCGTTCCTCGTTCGGTACAGCCATGTGCATGGCGCGGAAAGTTCAGACGCCATTGTATTCAGTCTTGGTCATGGCCTGCGGCTGAATTTGCAGACGGAGAGTCATGCATTGAGGAACGGGCTTGCCTCTTCGGCTTCCACCTGTTTTCTTCGGGATGCAT
Organism: Pseudomonas sp. EggHat1; assembly: GCF_014892995.1. NCBI lineage: Bacteria > Pseudomonadati > Pseudomonadota > Gammaproteobacteria > Pseudomonadales > Pseudomonadaceae > Pseudomonas > Pseudomonas sp. EggHat1. The sequence continues at coordinate 159,977 of NZ_JACKQK010000008.1, read as the reverse complement.
GGATGACAGGAGCCTGACCATGACGGACCACGAACAACTTCATCGGGATGGCTATGCGTTGCTGCGCCAAGCGGTTCCTGTCGGGTGGCTGGATGGGTTGCGCACCCTGTTCGATACGGGCATCACCCCCTCGGATCAGTGGCCGGTACCGCGTGGCGCAGACTGGCATCACTCGCTGCTGGATGACGACGCCACGATTCAGGCCGTGTGCCGCCTGCCACAGCTGCTGGCAGTGGTCGGCGAGCTGATCGGCGAACGTTTCTTCCTCGCGCAGGTGGAGGGCCGAGAGCCACTGGCTGGTGGCGGTCATCAGCAACTGCATCGCGATCTGTCGGCGCAGCGCCCGGGCGATATCGTCAATGCCATGGTCTACTTCGACGACTATGGCCCAGGCAACGGTGCAACCCGTATCGTCCCGAGCAGTCACCGTCCGCCTGCCGGCGAGCCACCAATCCATTTCAACGACGAGTCCCGCGCAGTGCAGCTTGCGGGTGCGGCCGGCGACATCCTGGTGTTCGATGTGGACCTGATACACGCCGGCAGCCTGAACCGTCTCGGCGCACGTCGCCGCTCGATCCTGATCAGCTACTTCGCCGAGCCACTGTACGCGTCCTATCTGCAGACGCGCAGCCTGCGGGGAATTCGCATGGACGCAAGCGAACGCTTCGAACCTGCGGATTTTCCCCTGAGGCAGGTGTGAGCAAGGCGGTTGCTCGTGTCAGCAGGCGACACTGGCGTCTCTCGCCGGCGGCAGGCCGAACAGCCGGCGGTACTCCCGGCTGAACTGCGACACACTTTCGTAACCCACCGCGAACGCCGCACTGCTGGCGGTGGCGCCCTCCCCCGTCATCAGGCGACGCGCCTCGATCAGACGCAGCTGCTTCTGAAATTGCAGCGGCGTCAATGATGTCTGGTTGCGAAAGTGGTGATGAAAAGATGACGGACTCATACCGGCCACGGACGCCAGATGCTCCACCGGCAGCGGCCGGGTGAATTCGGTGCGCAGCACCTTCACCGCCCGAGCGATGCGCTGCGCATGGCCGTCCGGCCAGCCCAGGCGACTGATCGCCGGGCCATGCCGGCCAGCCAGCAACCAGTAATGCAGTTCGCGCACAAGCGACGCATGCAGCACCGTCGCCGAAGCCGGGCGCTCGAGCAGTCGCATCAGGCGTAGTGCTGCTTCGGCGACTTCGCTATCGGTCGGTTCGATGCGGATGGGCTCAAGCTCCGCACTCGGCACCGCGTTCATCTCCTCCATCAATTCGGTGAGCAGTGCAGGATCGAGGTCGATCACCAGCGAGATGTACGGGACCTCGTGGCTCGCCTGGATGATCTGGCTGACCGTCGGTACGTCGGCGGTGATCAACAGCGAATCACCGGCGCTGAAGTTGAAGCTCCGGGTGCCCATCATGACGCGCTTGCTGCCCTGCAACACCAGGCAGGCAAGAGGCCGGGTGATGGCGTAATCCAGCCCGCTGGGCTCTGACGTGCGAATGATGGTCAAGCCGGGAATGGGCGTTTGGGTAAGCCCGCCGGGTTCGCCATGTCGATTCAGATAACCGCGCACAACCTCCAGCAGCGCTGCGCTCATCGTAGGCTCCTGATGCTGATCCAGAGCATGTCTTTTCCTCTTGGAGAAATAGGCAAAAAGCGTCGAGGTTTCGGTAACGACGGGGTTGCGCCACGCGCCACACAATGGAATCCCGTTCACCCATGAGAGGATTTTTACCATGACCAAGATCGCCATCGTAACCGGCTCCAGCCGTGGCCTCGGCCGCAACACTGCGCTGAACATCGCGCGTCAGGGCATCGATGTCGTCGTCACCTATCACAGCCAAACCGACAGCGCACAGGCCGTGGTTGCCGACATCCAGGCCCAGGGACGCAAGGCGGTCGCCCTGCAGCTCGACGCTGGCGACGTCAGCACCTTTGCGGCGTTCGTCCAACGCCTGCGCCAGGCACTGAACGAGACCTGGCAACGCGACAGTTTCGACCACCTGATCAACAACGCCGGCCATGGCGACATGGCGTCGATTGCCGACACTACTGAAGCTCAGTTCGATGCCCTGGTGAACGTGCATTTCAAAGGAGTGTTCTTCCTCACCCAGGCGTTGCTGCCACTGATGGCCGATGGCGGTCGTATCGTCAATATCTCGTCCGGGCTGACCCGTGTGTCCTATCCCGGCTTCTCCGCCTACTCGGCGGTCAAGGGCGCAGTGGAAGTGCTCAGCCTGTACATGGCCAAGGAGCTGGGCAGCCGGGGTATCGCAGTCAACACAGTGGCGCCCGGCGCCATCGAAACGGACTTCCTGGGGGGAGCCGTACGTGACATGCCGGACCTGAACAAGGTGTTCGCGGACATGACGGCGCTGGGTCGGGTCGGCGTGCCGGACGACATCGGCCCGATGATCGCCAGCCTGCTCGGCGAGCAGAATCGCTGGGTCAACGCCCAGCGCATCGAGGTATCCGGCGGTCAGGCAATCTGATCGCCCCGCTGCGACCGGACAACCCGGTCGCAGCGATATCCGCTCGCCCCAGCCTCGCGATGGCTGCCCAGCCATACGCTGACGCATCAGCTCCAAATCATGGTCGTCGTCAATTCACCTGATGACCATCGTCTTTCTTTATCAGCTCATTCCCTCTAGTTTCCAGGCATCGACAACCCGATGGGAGCCTTGCATGAAACAGGACTGGAACGACCAGGTTGCACTGATCAGCGGTGCCGGCAGCGAACACGGCATCGGCATGGCCATCGCCAGGCGCCTGGGCGCGGCAGGGGCGAAGCTGATCGTCACCGCCAGCAGTGCGCGCATCGCCGAGCGCGTCGCCGAATTGCGCGCCGAAGGCTTCGCAGCCGAGGGCAGGGCAGTCGACCTTACCGACGAAGCCGGCGTGCAGGCGTTCGCCGCCTGGGCCGAAGGGCTTTGGGGGCACGTCGATATTCTGGTGAACAACGCCGGCATGGCGATGCAGGGCAGCCCCGAGCCGTTCGCGGAGCTTTCCAACATGAGCCTGGAGGTCTGGAATCTCTCGCTCGCCCGCAACCTGACCAGTGCCTTCCTGCTCACTCGCGCCCTGCTCCCCGGCATGCAGGCGCGCAGCTACGGGAGGATCGTCAACATCGGCTCCACCACCGGCACGCGTGGCGGCAATCCCGGCGAGGCGGCCTACAGCGCCGCCAAGGCCGGTATGGTGGGCATGAACATGGGCCTGGCGTTGGAGGTCGCACGCCAGGGCATCACGGTCAACACCGTGGCGCCGGGCTGGATCGCCACGGGCTCGAGCACGCCGCATGAACAGCGCGCCGCGGCCTATGTGCCGATAGGCCGTGCCGGCCGCCCCGAGGAAGTGGCATCAGCCGTGGCCTTCCTCGCCTCCCCTGAAGCCAGCTACATCACCGGCGAGGTGCTGGTGGTCGATGGCGGCAACTGCCTGATCGAGGACAAGGCCCCATGAGTACCGAGCCCAAAATCAGCCCCGTGGTGCTGATCACCGGCGCGGCTGGCGGCGTGGGCAGTGCGCTGGTGGCACGCTTCGTGGCCGGTGGCTGGGCGGTGTTCGCCACCGACGCCAACGCTACCGGTCTGGCTGAGCTGGGCCAGCGCCACGCCCTGGTCGGCAGCCTGGCGGCGGATATTCGCAAGCCTGCCAACTGCAATGCAGTGGTGACGGCAGTGATCGAAGCAGCTGGCCGACTGGATGCATTGATCAATGCGGCAGGGGTATGGCGCGAAGGGCCGGTGGAAGCCTTCAGCGAGGAGGATTTCGACCTGGTATTGGACGTCAACCTCAAGGCCAGCTTCTTCATGTGCGCTGCGGCCATTGCTCACCTGCGCCAGACGCGAGGCGCCATCGTCAATATTTCCAGCGACGCCGGACGCCAGGGCAACCCCAATGCGGCCGCCTACTGCGCCAGCAAGGGCGGCCTGAGCATTTTCACCAAGGCCCTGGCGCTGGATCTGGCACCTTACGGCGTGCGTTGCAACGCCGTCTCACCTGGCGACATCGAGACACCGATGCTCAAATTCCAGGCCGAGCACTACGGCAACGGCGATCCGGACGCCTACTACCGGGAGTTGCTGGGGAAATATCCACAGGGTGATCAGGCGCGTTTCATCCAGCCGGAAGAAGTGGCGGAACTGGCGTTCTTCCTCTGCCAGCCTGGGGCGCGGTCGATCACCGGTGCCGACCTGGCCATCGATCAGGGCGTTTCAGCCGGTCACTGATCGTCGCGACGTTCGTAGCGGCGCTGGATACGTGTCAGCTCCCCCGTGCTGCGCAACTTGGCCAGGGCAGCGGCCCAGGCCGCGACCAGCGCATCGTCGCTGTCGCGGCTGAAGGCGATATACAGCGAGGAGCGGTACAGCTCGATGGGCACCCGCCTGAGAGTGCCCGGGGCGATACCCAGCTGGCGACTGTAGTAGGCCACGCCGGCGTCGGTGTCGCCGATGATGACCTCGGTACGACCGGCCAACAGCATGCGGTAGAGCTGCTCACTCTCCGTAGCGCTCGTGTCGAGGTTGTCGAACCCCATCGACGCCAACATCGTTGGCACCAGTCCGGCGTGCCGGGTGGTTATACGTGGGGTGTGCAGCAACTGCTCCAGCGTGTGGATCGGCTGCGCTGCAGCGGCCAACTGGTAAGGGTAGATGGACTCCTCGGCGATGGGCCCCACCCACTTGAACAAGGGCTCGCGCTCAGACGTGCGAAACATCGAGTACATGATGGTTCTGGGCTGAGTCTGCAGTACACGAGAGGCACGCATGCTGGGTCTCATCCTGATCTCGAAGTCGTCGCCGGTCAGCGCCATGATGGCCCGCACCACTTCCGTGGCCATGCCGGTGATGTGTTCGTTCTCCCGGTAGTTGTAGGGTGCCCATTCCTCGGTGACGAGCTGATACGTCTCGGCCTTGGCAAGCGCCCCCATCAGCAGGCAGAGCAGCGCGGCGATGAGTATCGAGTGCTTCACGGGCTGTACCTGCTGGAGGGGATGCGGTTCAAGAGCGGCTCTGATCAGGGGGGCTCGGCAAGCATAGACGCTATGCCAGTGTTGCAGCCTCATGGCCAGAGCCGAAGGTTAAAGTTAACCTTGAGCTCACCACACTCCTGCCACGGTGATATTACCCAGATGAAGATCGGCGAGTTGGCGCAACGCACAGGCCTTGCGGCCTCGCGCATTCGCTTCTACGAAAGCATCGGCCTGCTCAAGCTGGTGGAGCGCCAAGCCAACGGCTATCGCAGTTACCCGGAACAGGCCGTGCTGGTGCTCAACCTGATCACCACCGCACAGCAGGCCGGCTTCAGCCTGGACGAGTTGCGCACCCTGCTGCCGCAGGATCTGTCGCAGTGGGAACACGGCAAGCTGCTCGATACCCTGCAGGCAAAAGTGAAGGACATCGAAGCGCTGGAGCAGCGCCTGGCACAGAGCAAGACGCACCTGCTGGCGCTGATCGACGAGATCGAAAGCAAACCGGACGATATCGACTGCGCCACCAACGCCAAGCGGGTGCTGTCGAAGATGAACCTGAGCGAGCCGAGCGAGACACCCAAGCGCGCGAAGAAATAAGCGAGTGCTCGCTACATCCGTAGGAGCCGGCTTGCTGGCGATCTGCTTGAAAGCACAACGCATCGCCGGCAAGCCGGCTCCTACGAAAAGCGTTGGCGGCGCGGCCACGCTTCGACGTCGCGTGCGAAACCCATTGACATTAAAGTGAACTTTAACGTTAAGGTCACTGCACCTCCAGTCGAGAAAGCGCCCATGAACCTGTTCGACCCCCTCGCTCTGCCCAACGGCTCGACCCTGCCCAATCGCATCGCCAAGGCGGCGATGGAAGAGAACATGGCAGATGCCGACCACGCGCCGTCCGAGCACCTGATTCGCCTATACCAGGCCTGGGCCGACGGTGGAGCGGGTCTGCTGATCAGCGGCAACGTGATGGTCGACAGCCGCGCCATGACAGGCCCCGGCGGCGTGGTGCTGGAAGACGACGAACAGCTGGCGCGATTCGAACGCTGGGCCCGTATCGGCCGCGCCAAAGGGGCGCAATTCTGGTTGCAGATCAATCATCCCGGCCGGCAGATGCAGTCCAACCTCGGCCAGCCAACCTGGGCGCCTTCGGCGGTAGCGCTGGAGCTGGGCAACCTGTCCAAGCGTTTTGCCACGCCGCAGGAAATGCCCCCGGCGGTGATTCAGGACGTGATCGAGCGCTTCACCCGCACCGCGCAGCTAGGCGAGCAGGCCGGCTTCACGGGCGTGGAAATCCACGCGGCGCACGGCTACCTGCTCAGCCAGTTCCTGTCGCCACTGACCAACCAGCGCAACGACCAATGGGGCGGCTCGCTGCAAAACCGCGCGCGCCTGCTGCTGGAGATCGTCAAGGCGGTGCGTACCGTGGTGTCGCCGGGCTTCGCCGTGGCGGTCAAGCTCAACTCGGCGGACTTCCAGCGCGGCGGTTTCAGCGCCGAGGACGCGCAGCAGGTGGTGCGCCTACTTAATGGACTGAATGTGGATCTGGTCGAGCTGTCCGGCGGCAGTTACGAGGCGCCGGCCATGCAGGGCCAGGCCCGCGATGGCCGCACCCTGGCGCGCGAAGCCTACTTCCTGGAGTTCGCCCGTGAGATTCGTGCAGTGGCGAACATGCCGATCATGGTCACTGGCGGTATCCGCCGTGCCCCCGTTGCGCAAGAGGTGCTGGACAGCGGTATCGAGATGGTCGGTATCGGCACGGCCCTGGCCATCGCCCCCAACCTGCCGCGTGACTGGCAGCTCGGCCTCGGCAGCGCTCCCCAGCTGCCGCCGATCACCTGGAACAACAAGGTGCTGGCCTCGCTGGCGAACATGGCGGTGGTGAAGTATCAGCTGCACCAACTCAGCCAGGGCCGGGACTCCCAGCCCGGTGTATCCCCCTTGTGGGCGCTGGTGACGCAGCAGGTGAAAGACCTCTTCCGCACTCGCCAATATCGGCGTCGGATGGCGCGGCGCGCAGCGCGCTAATCCCCCCACCGATCTCGTGATTCGACAGTCTCTGGGCGGCGACCTCGCCGCTGCTTGGCACGTGGTGCCGAACCCGCCGACAACCGAAACGCCGTTTCGCTCGTTGCGCAGATGCAACAGTCCTTTGCCAAATCCCCGGTTTAATTAGCTTGCTAACGAGGCGTATAAACGAACTGCGACATATCGCCGCATTCGTATTTCGAGGAGACAAGCATGAACGTGATCGTGCATGAGCGTGACAACGAACATCTTTCCCGTGAAGCCCGTGCCATGGGAATGGTGGTCTGGGATGTGATTCAGAATGGAGAGCTGGTGGGTATCTTCCCGTCGCAGGACGAAGCCGATGCCTACCGCAAAACGCTGGAAAGCGCGCAGCTGCAAGGCTAAGCAGAGGCTGCTGCCGTTTCGAGCGAAACGGCAACAGCTTCAGACGAGCAATCAGCCCAGCGCACACTGCACCCCCAACCGAGCCACCGAAGCGTCCCCGCCAGCAACCCGCAAGCCCCGACAATCCCTCGATGGCCAATAGCGCAGGCACCGCACCACCTGCTGCCAGAACCTCGAGCGTTCAGGTGCGTACCTCGGCAACTCGCACGGCAGCAACAACTGCGATGCCAGATAGCCGACCTCCATTTCGCAGTGCTCGTAACGCCCAGGCGAGCTGCGCACATCGCCTGTTTCAACATCTGGCCAGACGTCACGACGTTCAGATTGATCGTTCATCAGTCCAGCCCTCTCACAGATCGAGCACGAGGGGCTGCACGCCATCCTCACCCTGTGCCGGCACCGCGCAGCAGATCAGCACACTATCGCCTTCCGGCAGCTCGGCTGGCGGGTTCGGGTAATGCACCTGGCCGCTGACCAGACGCGTCTTGCAGGTGCCGCAGGAACCGCCACGGCAGCTGAATTCGGGGGTCAGGCCACGACTTTCCGCCAGTTCCAGCAGGCTGCCACTATCCGGCGTCCAACGTGCTTCCTTGCTCGAGGTGGTGAAATACACCGGCACTGGCTCGGTTGCCGCTGGCGGCTGCACGAAGGCCGTCCCCTGCCCATCCGTGCGACGCGTCAGCGTCGAGGGGCCGAACGCCTCGGCATGGATGCGCGCGTCGGCAACGTTCAGATCGCGCAGGCCGTCGTAAATCGCCTGGGTAAAGGCGGCAGGGCCGCACAGGTAGAAGTCGTAATCGTCGAACGACAGTGCCGCCTTGATCTGCGCCAGCTCGATGCGCCCGTGCTGCTCGTAGTCGCGCCCGAGTACTGCGTCCTGCTCGGGCGCACTGAGTGCACGGTGAACGTGCAGCAGGCCATCGGCACGTTGCACCAGCTCACGCAGTTCGGCCTGGAACGGCAGGTCGCCCAGCGTCCGTGCGCCCTGGAAGAAATGGATGCGCTTGCCCTGCCTCAGCGCCACCTGCTCGCGCAGCATCGACAGCAACGGCGTGATGCCGACACCGGCACCGATCAGCACCAGCGGCCGGTTGGTGTCGCTATTAAGGGTGAAGCTGCCCAGCGGCGGACGTACTTCCAGCACATCGCCAACCCGGATCTGCTCGTGCAGGTGCCGCGAGACCAGGCCCTGCGCCTTGACGCTGATACGCAGTTGGCCATCCGACGGCGCGCTGGACAGGCTGTAGGTACGCAGCAGGGTGGTGCCCGTGGCGGTGGTGATGCGAATCGGCAGGTGCTGACCGGCGACGAAGCGCGGTGCAGCGCCCTGCTCCGGCGCCAGCACGAACGAGCGGATATCGGCGCTCTCCTGCTGCTGGCGCTGCACACGCCAGCGCTGCCACTGATTGCGCTGCTCACGCTCGCGCAGGCGCGCATCGGTTTCTGCCCAGGTGCCGGTCATCAGGCTGGTCGGCGCATATTCCTCGAAGGCCCAACGCAATGAAGTCGCGGCCGGGCGCAGCACCACCTGCTCGACGTCAAGTGTCCATAGCCGTTCGGCCCCCTCGAAGACGTTTATCAGCGGACTGTCGAGGAGTATTTCGGCGCGTCCGCCCAGTTGCAGAACGTCGCCCGTGGCGAAGTCGACGAACAGCAGGCCAGCGCGCGGATTGACGCTGAGGTTGCCCAAGGTGTTGAAGAACAGGTTGCCGGCGTAGTCGGGGATGGTCAGGCGATTACCCTCTACCCGCACGAAGCCGGCGCGCCCGCCCCGGTGCGAGACATCCACCGAGCGGCGGCCATCGGCATGCTCGACGTAACTGGCGACGAAGAAGGTGTCGGCGCTACGGATCATCTCGGCAGTGCGCGCATCCAGTTCGGTCGCCTCCAGACGTTCGACGCCCCGCTCGGGTACGCGGCGGTAATGGCGCAGCTGGATGTACTGCGGGCAGTTGCCGAAGGAATGCTCCACGGTGATGTCCAGACGCTGTGCCGACGCCTGATGAATATGCCCGTTGATGCGATTGCGCCGCCGCGAATGCAGCTCGATGCCAAGCAGGCCGATGGCCTCGCCGCTGCCCAGACCGGGAGTGGCCGGATCGAGCGGGTCGAGCGCCATGGCGGCGAGGTCGAACGACAGGTGACGGGGATCGGGCGAGGTGACGAACCCTTCGTCGCCTTCGATCAAAGTGGCCCAGGGCTGGCCGCTGCCATCCACCGAAGCGGCGATCATGAACGGCAGTTGCTGGTAGAACTCACGATGCTGATCCGGCATGTAGTCGCGGATCACCTTCTGTCCGAGCACTTCCATGCGTTCGCCGACGCCGACCTTTTCCTGCAGTTGCTTTTCACCGGCATGCCAGGGCGAGTGCCGATGGCTGGGGAGCTGTTGCATGCTGCGCCCTCCTTCAGAGGTGCTGCCGGGGTACCCGGCAGCGGCTGTGTATCAGGCTTGCAGACCGGCGGCGGTACGCGGCATCGGCACGAAACCTGGCAGCGCCTCGATGCGGGCCAGCCACGCGCGGATGTTCGGGTAGGGCTCCAGCGAGACGTTGCCCTCCGGCGCATGGGCAATGTAGGAGTAGTTGGCGACGTCGGCGATGCTCGGTTTGTCACCGGTGAGAAACGGGGTTTCGCCCAACTCGCCTTCCATCACGGTAAACAGCGCATGAGCGCGGTTGATCACTTCTTCGGTGTTGAACGAGTAGCCGAATACGGTAACCAGGCGCGCGGCGGCAGGGCCGAAAGCCACCGGACCAGCGGCCACGGACAACCAGCGCTGCACACGGGCGGCAGCGGCGGGCTCTTGCGGCAGCCAGTCGTCATTGCCGTAGCGCTTGGCCAGGTAGACGAGGATGGCGTTGGAATCGCTGATGATGGTGCCGCCGTCATCGATCGCCGGTACCTGGCCGAAGGGGTTGATAGCCAGGAACGCCGGCGTCTTGTGCTCGCCCTTGGCCAGATCGACGAAGATCAGCTCGGTGGGCAATTGCAGCAGCGACAGCATCAGCTCGGCGCGATGAGCGTGGCCGGAACGAGGGAAGTTGTACAGCTTGATGGCGGGACGGGACATGGCGATGACTCCTTCGAGCGTGATTGGATAAGGTCACCGCGAGACGACTGGCCTTCGCGACGATGGGGCCATGTTCGCCTCATCCAATACCGATAAGAATCACCACAAAGGACAATCCACTATTTCACTTTCTGCAATTACCTCATTTCAGGCCTGAAACGCCGGATGGGCGCGCAGACGAGGCACGGCGAAGTCGAGGAAGCTGCGTACCCGCGCTGCAGCCCGGCGCCCTTCGCGGTAGTACAGCTGCACCGGCACGGGCGCTGCGGCAAAGTTTTCCAGCACCGCCTGCAACTGCCCACTCTGCAACTCCTGATAGGCCTCGTAGCTCAGGCAGCGGGTCAGGCCAAAATCGGCGAGCGCAGCGCGGATCGCGGCCTGCGGCGTGCTGCAGGTCAACCGTGGCGCGAGCTTCACCGCGCCGTTCACAAAGCGCCATTCCCCCGCATGGCCGGTCGAAGAACGAGCGATGGTGCGGTGCGCATGCAAAGCCTGCGGGTTGGCGGGCCAGCCCCAGCGCTGCAGATAGGCAGGTGCCGCACAGACCAGCGGTCGCGCCCATCCCAACGGCACGGCGAAACCGGACGAACTGGGCAGATGGCCGACCACCACGGCCAGATCGATGCCATCCTCCAGCAACCTGGGCGACTCTTCGCGCGCCAGGGTGGCCAGACTCACCTCGGGAAATTCCGCCAGGTAGTCGACCGCGATGGGGGTCAGCACCTGATGCGTCATCAATAGCGGCAGGGCCAGGGTCAGTTGTCCGACGGGGTTGGCATGCAGGCCCGTCACGGAACGTTCGGCCTCCTCCACCCGCAGCAGGATGCGCTGGCAGCTATCGGCGAAAGCCGCACCCGCCGGGCTCAGGCTCACACCGCGCGGCCCGCGCAGCAGCAGGGTGCTGTCCAGACGGCTCTCCAGCGCTGCAACGGTCCGCATCACCGTGGCCTGCGACAGCTGCAACTGCCGAGCAGCAGCCGCCAGGCTGCCCGCCTGGGCCACGACGAGAAACACCTGCATCTCGCGGTGAGCGTTCATGAAACAGGCGCTGCGCCGGCCGCATGCAACGCCGGGTCGGCACGAAAACTGGCAGCGCAGTGGTCGACGAACGTGCGCACCTTGGCCGAGACCTGGCGACCGCCCTGGTGAATGATGTGCACCGGCAAGGCCGGCGGTTCGAACGCCTCTAGCACCAGTTCGATCTCGCCACGCGCCACTGCGGCGGCCACCTGGTAGGACAGCACGCGGGTATAGCCCCAGCCCAGGCGCGCCACGCTGATTGCCGCCTGGTTGGAGCTGACAGTGAAGCGTGCCTGCGGCATGAAGCCGAACGGGCCGTCCGCGCCGACGAACTGCCAGTGCGACAGCAGGGTGCTGGCGCTGGACATGACGATGGGCGCAGCGCGCAACTCATCCGGGTGGCGCGGGCGCCCGACACGGTCGAGAAAGGCTGGCGAGGCGCACACCACCGAGCGGATCTGCCCGACCTGCAACGCCGGATGATCACCCTCGGGCAACGAGCCGATGCGCACGGCAACGTCGATGCCCTCCTCCATCATGTTCACCACACGATCGACCAGCAGCGCATTGACCTCCACGTCCGGGTGGGTGTCGAGGTACTGGGCGATACGTGGAATCAGAAACAGCTCGCCGAACATCACCGGCGCCGTCACGGTGAGCCGCCCGCGTGGTCGTACACTGCCTCCGGCGGCCAGCTCCTCGGCCTCTTCCAGCTCCAGCAGGATACGTCGGCAGTCCTCGACATAACGCTGGCCGGCTTCGGTCAGACGCAGGCTGCGCGTGCTGCGGGCCAGCAACAGCGTGCCGAGACGTGCCTCCAGCGCCGCGACGGCGCGGGTCACGCTGGGCGGCGAAATGCCCAGCAGCTTGGCGCCACCGGCGAAGCTCTCGGCTTCGGTCACTGCCAGCAGCACCCTCATTTCCTGAAACCGATCCATCGTCACCGCCTGGTTTTCTGTTGCATCGACGCAGCGTACCTCATGAAGAGGCCGCGTCCAGAATCAGCGCCGACTCATGGCCAGACGCGCAGCGAACAGGACAAAGATCAGCCCGGTGCTGCGATCCATCCACTTGATCACCGCCTCGCGCCGCAGCCAGTGACCGAGTGGCTGGGTGGCACCGATCAGCAGCAGCGCCCAGACCAGGCTGAGCGCGACATGGATACCCACCAGGGCGAATGTCCAGGTGATCAGCGGCTGCCCCTGCGGAATGAACTGCGGCAGGAAGGAGACGTAGAAAATCCCCACCTTGGGATTGAGCACGTTGCCCAGCAGACCGCGCAGGAACCAGTTGGCATCGGGAGTGCCGCTCGATTGTGCGGGTGCCAGCGAGGTACGCGGGCGCAGCAGCATGTTCAGCCCGAGCCAGGCCAGATAAGCCGCACCGCAATACTTGAGCAGGTTGTAGCCGAACTCGGAAACCGCCAGCAGCGCACCGAGTCCGAAGGCCACCGCCGCGCCCCAAAGCAAGCAGCCGGCATTGATGCCCAGCGCTGCGCGAAACGCCTGCTGCCGGCCCTCGACTGCGGCAGTGCGCAGCACCAGCGCAGTGTCGATCCCTGGCGTCAGGGTCAGCAGCGTGGCCGCCAGAGTGAAGGCGATCAGGTTTTCGGCAAAGGGCATCGGCAGGCGCTCCGTCAACAGGGCAGAGCGCGAGTATAAACGGCGCATCGTTCAAACCGTAGGGTGCGCCGCGCGCACCGTGGTTCGTTCATGCAATGCGCGCTGCCGATGTCGCGCGCAGCGCACCCTACGTTTAGCCGCGATACGCCTCGAACAACCCGGTGGCGCCCATGCCACCGCCCACGCACATGGTGACGATGCCGTAGCGCAGCTCGCGTCGCTGCAGCTCGCGTACCAGATGCCCGACCTGGCGCGAGCCGGTCATGCCGAAGGGATGGCCAATGGAAATGGAGCCGCCATTGACGTTGTATTTCTCGTTGTCGATCTCGAGCGTGTCGCGGCAGTACAGGCACTGCGAGGCGAAGGCTTCGTTGAGTTCCCACAGGTCGATGTCGGCCACGCTCAGGCCCTTGGCCTTGAGCAGCTTGGGCACCGAGAACACCGGGCCGATACCCATCTCGTCCGGCTCGCAACCGGCCACGGTGAAACCGCGGAAATAGGCCTTGGGCGTCAGGCCCAGTTCCAGCGCCTTTTCCAGGCTCATCACCAGGGTCATCGAGGCGCCATCGGACAATTGCGAAGCATTGCCGGCGGTGACGCTGCCAGCCGGGTCGAACGCCGGTTGCAGCTTGGCCAGGGATTGCAGGGTGGTGTCCGGGCGGTTGCAGTCATCGGCCTCGACCACGCCGTCGACGATCTTCTTCTCGCCAGTGGCCTTGTCTTCCACCTGATACTTCACCGTCATCGGCACGATCTCGTCGGCGAACAGACCCTCGGCCTGGGCCCGCGCGGTGCGCTGCTGGCTCTGCAGGGCGTAGGCGTCCTGGGCTTCGCGGGTGATGCCGTAGCGGTTGGCGACGATCTCGGCAGTCTTGCCCATGGGGTAGTAGATGCCAGGGTTGTCCTGTTGCAGCAGCGGGTTGAACAGGTTGTCCATGTTCATGCTTTTCAGGGTCATGGTGATGGACTCGACACCGCCGGCGACGATGATGTCGCTGCAGCCGGACGCCACCTGGTTGGCGGCGATGGCGATAGCCTGCAGGCCCGAGGAGCAGAAGCGGTTGAGAGTCATGCCCGCCACCGGATTGCCCAGGCGCGAGAGCACGGCGACGTTGCGGCCGATGTTCATGCCCTGCGCCCCCTCGTTGGAACCGGCGCCGACGATGCAGTCATCGACCAGCTTCGGGTCGATGCCGTTGCGCACCAGCAGCGCATCGACGCAATGGGCGGCCATGTCGTCCGGCCGGGTCATGTTGAACTTGCCACGGAAGGACTTGGCCAGGCCAGTCCGGACGCTGTCGACGATCACCACTTCACGCATGACGCACCTCGTTGTTATTGGATGGCGAATGGCGTGAAGATAAATCCAGCCGATACCTGGGTGCGACCATCATTGATCTGGCGTATACGAGGCGATGCAGGGACGTAGCCCGGATGTAATCCGGGGCTTTGGGATCGACACAAAAATCGCGGCTGAAGCCGCTCCCACAGTGCAGTGAATACCGTAGGAGCGGCTGGGCGGCATTCCGCTTTAGCCGCGATTAACGCTTCAATCCCTGGCGAACGCCGCCTCGATGGCCTCGTTGATGGTGCGCAGCACCTTGACTCGGGCGAAGCGCTTGTCGTTGGCCTCGATCAAGGTCCAGGGCGCGATCTCGGTGCTGGTGCGGTCGACCATGTCGCCCACCGCATCGCCGTAGTCGTCCCACTTGTCGCGGTTGCGCCAATCCTCTTCGGTGATCTTGAAGCGTTTGAAAGGGATCTGCTCGCGCTCCTTGAAGCGCTCGAGTTGTGTTTGCTGGTCGATGGCCAGCCAGAACTTCACCAGGATCACTCCGGCATTGGCCAGTTGCTCCTCGAAGTCGTTGATCTCGCCGTAGGCGCGCAGCCAGTCGGCCTGGCTGCAGAAGCCCTCGACCCGCTCCACCAGCACGCGGCCATACCAGCTGCGGTCGAAGATGGTGAACTTGCCGCGCGCCGGGATGTGCCGCCAGAAACGCCACAGATAGGGCTGGGCACGTTCTTCCTCGGTCGGCGCCGCCACCGGCACGATGCGGTACTGACGCGGGTCGAGCGCACCGGTCACGCGGCGGATGGCGCCACCCTTGCCAGCGGCATCGTTGCCCTCGAATGCCGCGATCAGGGCGTGCTTGCGCATGCGCTTGTCGCGCATCAGGCCGGACAGACGCGCCTGCTCGGTGGCCAGTTGCTCCTTGTACTCGTCCTTGCTCAGTGCCTGGGTCATGTCCAGGCTGGCCAGCAAACCGCGATTGTCCAGACTGGAAACCAGCGGCGCGGCATGCGGTTGCAGCTGGGTGCGCTGCGGATTGGCCAACGCCGCCTGCAAGCCTTCGAGCAGAATGCGCCCGACGGTGAGGCTGCGGTAATAGTGATCGACGCCCTCGACCACATACCAGGGCGCATAGTCGCGGCTGGTGCGGCGCAGCACACGCTCGCCGTAGCGCACGAACTTGTCGTAGGTCTTCGATTGCTGCCAGTCCAGCGGGCTGATGCGCCAGCTGTGCAGCGGGTCTTCCTTGAGCGCTTCGAGGCGCGCCTTCATGTGCTTCTTGGACAGGTGAAACCAGAACTTGAAGATCAGCGCACCCTCGTCGCAGAGCATGCGCTCAAGGCGCTCGGCACCGTCGATGGCCTGGTCCAGCACGGCATCCTTGAACTTGCCGTGCACCCGCCCCTGCAACATCTGGCTGTACCAATTGCCGAAGAACACGCCCATGCGCCCCTTGGGCGGGAGCTGCCGCCAGTAGCGCCAGGCCGGCGGCCGCGCCAGCTCTTCGTCGGTCTGTATATCGAAAGTGCTGACCTGGATCAGCCGCGGGTCCATCCACTCGTTGAGCAGTTTCACCGTCTCGCCCTTGCCGGCACCTTCGACGCCGTTGATCAGTACGATCACCGGAAAACGCGCCTGCTGCTTCAACTCATACTGTGCCTCCAACAGCGCTTCGCGCAGCGCCGGCTCTTCGGCCTCGAACACGGCTTTATCAATGCTGCGGCCGATTTCGGCGGATTCGAACATGCGGCAACCTCCCTGGAAACGATCCTCACAGAGTAACGGATGAAGCCCGTTTTTGCCTGCAGCCGCGGCGCCTTGTCCCAGCGCCGAGGTACCCGAGCACGGTAGAATCGCATCACGATCCAGCGGACCTCTCCCATGCCAGACACCCATCACGCCCAGCTCGACTGGGACGAGCGCGGCCAGCCTCTGTCGCGCAGCTACGGCGACGTCTATTTCTCCCAGGAAAACGGCCTGGAAGAGACGCGCTATGTCTTCCTCGCCAACAACGATCTGGCGGCGCGCTTCGCCGCTCTCACCGATGGCGAATGCCTGAATATCGGAGAGACCGGTTTCGGCACCGGGCTGAATTTTCTCTGTGCCTGGCAGTTGTTCGAGCAACAGGCGCCCGCCGGTGCCCGCCTGCACTTCGTCAGCGTGGAGAAGTACCCGTTGCGTCACGACGACCTGCAGCGCGCCCTCGCCCTGTGGCCGGAGCTGACTCCGTTCAGCGCAGAACTGCTGACCCAATACCGCGCCATTCACCCCGGATTCCAACGCCTGCTGTTGGCGGGTGGTCGAGTGGTGCTGACCCTGTTGATCGGCGACGCGAGGGAACAATTACCGCTGTTGGATGCGCGCATCGACGCCTGGTTTCTCGACGGTTTCAACCCGGCGAAAAACCCTGAGATGTGGACGCCCGAGCTGTTCGCCGAACTGGCCCGGCTGTCTGCAGCGAACGCGACCCTGGGCACCTTCAGCAGCGCCGGCGTGGTGCGCCGGGCGCTGAACGAGGCCGGTTTCCAGATGCGCCGTGTGCCGGGCCTGGGCAAGAAATGGGAGGTGCTCAAGGGTCACTTCATCGGCAACCCGCAAGACGAGGGCAAACCCTGGTTCGCCCGCCCCACCCGCTCCGCACAGGACAAACACGCGGTGGTGATCGGCGCTGGCCTGGCCGGCTGTGCCACGGCCGCCAGCCTGGCCGCGCGCGGCTGGCGAGTGAGCCTGCTGGAGCGCCACGCGGCAGTTGCCTGCGAGGCCTCGGGCAACCCGCAGGGCGTGCTCTACCTCAAGCTCTCGGCCCATGGCACCGCGCTGTCGCAGTTGATCGTCGCCGGTTTCGCTCATACCCGCCGGCTGCTCGAACGCCTGCAGCGCGGTGCGGACTGGGACGCCTGCGGCGTGCTGCAACTGGCCTTCGATGACAAGGAAGCCGCGCGCCAGGCCAAGCTGGCCGACGCCTTTCCCGCCGGCCTGCTGCACGCCGTGGAGCGCGAGCAGGCCGAAGCGCTGGCCGGCATCGGCCTGCCGGCTGGCGGTCTGTTCTACCCCGACGCCGGCTGGGTGCATCCACCGGCGCTGTGCCGAATGCTGGCAGAGCATCCTTCGATCAGCCTGCTAACCCACCACGAAGCGCTCGAACTGCAGCGTCACGATGGCCTGTGGCGAGTGCTGGCGGACCAGCAGGAGCTGGCCCGCGCGCCGGTGGTGGTGCTGGCCGCCGCCGCAGAAATCCGCCGCTTCGCGCAGAGCGCCAACCTGCCGCTCAAACGCATTCGCGGCCAGATCAGCCGCCTGCCTGCCAACTCGCTCAGCAATCAATTGCGCACCGTGGTCTGTGCCGAAGGCTATGTCGCCCCGCCACGCGAAGGCGAACACACCCTTGGCGCCAGTTTCGACTTCCACAGCGACGACCTCACCCCCAGCGTGGCCGAGCATGCCGGCAACCTTGAGCTACTGCGGGAGATATCCACCGACCTGGCCGAACGCCTGCAGACCGACCTGCTCGACCCGGCGCAGCTCGAAGGCCGCGCCGCGTTCCGCTGCACCAGCCCGGACTACCTGCCGATCGTTGGGCCGCTGGCCGATGCCGAAGCCTTCGCCGAGACCTATGCGGTACTGGCCAAGGATGCCCGCCAGGTACCGGACGCGCCCTGCCCCTGGCTGCACGGTCTGTACATCAACAGCGGCCACGGCTCACGCGGGCTGATCACAGCCCCGCTCGCCGGCGAACTGATCGCCGCCTGGCTGGAGAACGAACCCTTGCCGCTGCCACGTGAGGTAGCCGAAGCCTGCCATCCCAATCGCTTCATGCTGCGTAAGCTGATTCGCGGGAGTGGATCTGCACGGTAGAAGGCAGGTGCGCTCCGAACCGTAGGGCGTACTCGCGCAGCAGTACGCCGTTTAAGTTTCAATGGAGCGTTTCGGTACCAGGCTCGGCATTAACCGGCGGACTGTTCGCTGGCGCTCCTGAGTCCGCCCTACGATGAGCACCCAGCCTTTCGATCGACCCTATGCCCTGGCCTCGGCAAGCACCGGCTTCGGCTTGCGAAACACCAGCACGTTGCCCAGCATCACCAACCCCAGGCCGAACAGCGCCGGAGCCGTCCACTGGTAGCCCTCGGCAAACACCGAGATATTCAGTGCCACCACCGGGAACAGTACGGTGCAGTACGCTGCACGTTCCGGCCCCATGCGCCCGACCAGGGTCAGGTAGGCCGTGAAGCCGATCACCGAGCCGGGAATCGCCAGGTACAGCAGCGAGCCGACGTAGCGCGCGTTCCACTCGAAGGCGAATGGCGTGCCGCTGACCAGGCAGATCCCCACCAGCATCAATGCCCCATAAAGCATGCCCCAGGCATTGGTGGTCAGCGGCTTGAGGCCCGCCTTCTGCTGCAGACTGGAAAGCATGTTGCCGGCAGAGAAGAACAGCGTGCCGCACAGCGCCAGACCGATGCCCAGCAGGCTTTCACGGCTGGCCTCATGCCCGGCCAACTCCGGCCAGAACAGTAAGCCCAGACCGGCCAGCCCCAGACCACCGCCGAACAACACGTTGGAGGCGATGCGCTGTTTGAAGAACAACCGCGCATTGATCGCGTTCCACAAGGTAGCCGTGGAGAAGATCACCGCGATCAGGCCGCTGGGTATCCACTGGCTGGCGGTGTAGAAGCACAGGAAGTTGAGGCAGAACAGGCACAAACCCTGCACCAGGCAGATGCCCTGACCACGGCGATCCAACGGCTGCAGGCGGCCGCTGAACCAGAGCATGGCGAACAGCACCGCCGAAGCCAGGGCAAAGCGATAAGCAATGGAGGCAGCGACAGCCACCTCGCCCATCTGGAATTTGATGGCGATCCAGGTCGTGCCCCAGATCAGCACGGTAAGCAGGTATAACGACAGGTTCATCTAAGGTTCTCCAAGACTGATTACAGTCTGGAACCGGCGAACCTGCGGCGCTTGCACAAAGTTGCGCATTTATCACCGCGCCATCGTTGCCTGCCATCGCGCCACAGGGCTTATCATTCCGGCTTTGCCAACCAGGTCATTCTCACCGCATGCTTTCTGCCGTCGCGCGCTACAAACAATTGCTGTCCAGCACCCTCGCCCGCTACTTCCCTCACACCACCGCCTACCTGCGTGCCGAGCGCGAAGCCGCACAGCCCCGTAAACCCGCACGCAAGCAAAGCAAGAAGAAATCCACCGACAACAAGAAAGCCGCCAGTAGCAAAGCTGGCAGCGGTAAACCCGGCCCTGCCGGTATTTACCCTGGCACCCGCCTGAAAGTCGAAGATGCTCAGGTACAGGCGATGCGCGAACGCGTGGCGCAGGCGGTGAACGCCAGGCTGATCGGCGCTCCGTCGGACGAACAGTGGGCGATGATCCTCTGCCGTGCGCCGCTGGCACGCATCTTCGCCGGTGCCGGCTCGGGCAAGTCGAGCACCCTGGTACTGCGCGTGGTGTTCCTGCTCTGCCACCTGGAGGTCGACCCCAAGCGTCTGACGGTGATTTCCTTCACCAACGCCTCCTGCAGCGAGTTGCGCGAGCGCCTGCAACGCCTGCTCGACTTCTGGCGCTACCCGCACGATGCACGCCAGTGCGTGCGTACCTTCCATGCGGCCATGGCCATGCTGGCCAAGGAGAACCTGGGTAACCCGCGCTGGTTCGAGCAACTGGACGACCCTAGCGACGAGCCGGACAACCCGCTCACCGGCGCTCGCCTGCGCCCCGCACAGCAGCGCCTGCTCAAGCAGGCCTACCAGAATGCCTACGCCGAGGACGCGCGCTTTCGCGTTCTGACTCACCGCCTGCTCAAGTTGCCGGCCCCCGAGGAGCCGCCAAAGGGCAAAGCCAAGGCGCCACTGGATGCCTGCAAATTACCCGGCGAATTCGCCGCACTGCCCTTGTTCGAGCTGCTGCACGGGCAGATCGATTTCGCCGAGAGCCTGGGGATTCGCCTCGACCGCCTGGACGTGAAAACCCTGGACTGCGCTGCACGCGAGCGCGACGTCATCGAGGCCATGCAGCGCTTGAACCAGCACTTCAACACCCTGCTGAAGCATCAGGGGCTGATCAGTTTCAACGGTGCATTCGCGCAACTGAGCGAGCGCCTGCAAAGCGCTGAAGATAGCAAACCCGGCCCAGCCCTGCTCGCCCTGAGCCACCTGCTGATCGACGAATTCCAGGACATCTCGCCACAGATCGTGCTGTGGCTGCAGGCCGTACATCGCCGCCTGCACGCTACGGGTGAGCGTATCAGCCTGATGGCCATCGGCGACGACTGGCAATCGATCTACGGCTGGCGCGGCAGTTCGCCGGAGCTGTTCATCGACTTCGACCGGCACTTCCCCAGCCGGGGTCGCAGCAAGAGCACCACCCTGCTGCTGGGCACCAACTACCGCAGCATCGAGCCGGTGATCCGCGACGGCGAAAAAGTGCTCGCTGAAGTGCAGAACAAGCAGGCCAAAACCTGCGTTGCGGCCAAGGCGATGCAACCCGGCGACCATGGCGTCAGGCTGATCCAGCGCTTCGACCTGGCCAGCGGACTGCCGGCGCTGCTCAAGGAAATCACCGCGCAGTGCCAGCACGTCAGCCAGCGTCCTAACGCGGATCGCACTGCCGTGCTGCTGCTCAGCCGCCGCAACGAGCCACTGCAGCAGGTGCGCGCGCAGTTGGACAAGACGCTGCCGGTCAGAGCCATGACCATCCACCGTGCCAAGGGCCTGCAGGCCGAAGTGGCGATCATCCTCGACGACTGCCTGCCGATGGAGAAGCACCCGCTGCGCAACGCGCTCTACGCCCAGTGCGGCTTCTTCGCCGGCAGCTACGACCAGGCCATGCAGGACGAAGCCCGGCGCCTGGCCTATGTGGCCATAACCCGTGGCGTAAGCCGGGTGCTGTGGTATACGCGCAAGGCCCAGGGCGCCACGCAATGCTTGGCCAGCTAGATCGCCCGGTGAAAGACTCCAACACCATGACGCCCGCAAAGCAGCGTTGCCTGGAAAAGCTTTCAGATCGCCAGTTTCCGCGCTGGAACGCCGCTCCTACACGCTCTGGCCCTCGATGCTTGACCGAGTGGCCTGTTAAGCGCCGGCGCTTTCTGGCAGGCAACAAAAAACCCGCCGAAGCGGGTTTCTTCCCAACCATCCGACATCCTGTCGGGTGCCAATCCTGGCTTGGTCATCTTCCGTGATCCTCAGCGATCCTTCGCTGTAGGGGATGTGCGTAGACTAGAGATCGGCTCGCGATGGCAACAGTCGTGGTTGCCGCCAGGCCGTGTAAGCCTTTTGCCATACCACCCTGAGTCAGCGCCCGATCATCCGCGCCAGCACATCCTCGCCACCCTGGCGGCGATGGATGAAAGCCATCGCCACGTGGCCGATGACCATGAACAGCAGCAGCCAGCCGAGGTTGCCGTGCAGCAGGCTGGCGGGGGCGATCATCCACTCGATCTTGGCGTCGCTGAAGCCGGGCATGACGGTCATACCGAAGGCGACGAACTCACGGCCCGAGCCGTACTGACGTAGCAGCGCGACAAAGGGAATCACGAACAGCAGGCCATACAACGCCAGGTGGCCGAAACGTGCCAGTACGCTGACTGGCGCCGGCCGGCGGCTGCTGTTGTACAGCGCCCAGAGCAGGCGAATCACCACCAGCACCATGAGCAACAGCCCGGTCGCCTTGTGCGTACCCCAGAGGAATTTATCCAGCGCGCTGTCTTCCATCAGGACATGCGCCAATACAGTCAAGAATTGCCACCCCAGCAAAACGGCCATACCCCAGTGCAGCCAGCGTGTAACCGCACCATAGCGCTGCGCGGAATCATGCAGATTCGACATCGTGGTTCCTCTTCAATGTCATGTACGAAAACGGTGTTCTGGCCAGACAGCAGAGCGCCGCCATCCGAGGCAAAGACCCGTTCCAGACGCAATGGTGCCGTGCACCAGAGCATTGATACACATGCAGATGTTAGCGGGTATGTCGGAAAGCATCACGCCACGCCCCCGGCAGCCGGGGGCGTGGCGGATGATCAGGCGTCGCGCAGGGCTTCGCGCCAGGCGTGGTGTTGCGGTTCCTGCCAGATGCGCGCATGCAGGCGCGCCATGCCGTCAGGATCGTTGAGCAGACGCCAGCGGGTCGCCTCGACCTTGCCCTCAGGCCCGGCGTTGAGGATTTCCTCGATACGCTCGTCGCGCAGCGCTTCGGCGGCGGGCACCACCTTGGCGTGACGGGCACGGGCCATGGCGCAGACCAGGGCGTTGTACAACGGGTCGACCACTGCGCGCAGGAAGCCCTTGCGCAGCGCCCGCGCGCTGTTCAGTTGCTCGTACTCGGAGGTGTTGCTCAGCTCCACCGGCACCTTGTGCTCTTCCGGGATCAGGAACAGCTTGCTGCGCCGCGCAGCCAGGCCCGGTGCAGTCCGGCTGGTCAGCACCGAGACTACCGGCGACAGCACCAAAGAGACCACGATAGGCGCCAGCCACCAGAGGAAGTCCGGGTTGAGCCAGGCCACCAATGCGGTCCAGCCGATACCGATCAGCACCTGGGTACCGTGACGCCGGAAGGCTTCACTCCAGGGCGTCGAGTCATCCACACGCTGTGGCGAGTTCCACTGCACCGACCAACCGAGGAAGGCAGCGGTGACGAACAGGCTGTGGAACAGCATGCGCACCGGTGCGAGCAACACCGAGCAGGAGGCTTCCAGCAGCATCGACAACAACACCCGCGAACGACCACCGTAGGCTTCAGCGCCCTTGATCCAGATCAGCAGCACGCTAAGCAGCTTGGGCAGGAACAGCAGGGTCATCGTGGCGGAGAACAGGGCGATGGCCTCGTGCGGCTGCCAGCGCGGCCACAGGGGGTAGAGCTGGTTGGGCTGCAGGAAGTACTCCGGCACCATCAGCGTATGCGTCGCCAGCAGGCAGGTCGAGAGCACCAGGAACAGCAACCACAGCGGCGCCGAAAGATAAGACATGACTCCAGTGAGGAACACCACGCGGTGCACGGCATGCATGCCACGCACCAGGAACAGGCGGAAGTTCATCAGGTTGCCATGGCACCAACGACGGTCACGCTTGAGCTCGTCGAGCAGGTTCGGCGGCAACTCTTCATAGCTGCCCGGCAGGTCATAGGCGATCCATACGCCCCAACCCGCGCGGCGCATCAAGGCAGCTTCGACGAAATCATGGGAGAGGATCGCGCCGGCGAAAGAACCGGTGCCCGGCAGTGGTGCCAGGGCACAGTGCTCGATGAAGGGTTTGACCCGAATGATCGCGTTGTGCCCCCAGTAGTGCGACTCACCCAGCTGCCAGAAGTTGAGGCCAGCCGTGAACAATGGCCCGTAGACACTGGTGGCGAACTGCTGCAAGCGCGCATAGAGGGTGTCCATGCCGGACGCCTTGGGCGCGGTCTGGATGATGCCGGCACCCGGGTTGGCCTCCATCAGGCGCACCAGGCGGGTCAGGCATTCGCCGCTCATCACGCTGTCGGCGTCGAGCACCACCATGTAGCGGTAGTTGCTGCCCCAGCGCCGGCAGAAGTCGTCGATGTTGCCGCTCTTGCGCTTCACCCGACGCCGACGACGGCGGTAGAAGATATGGCCGAAGCCTTCCACCTCACGGCACAGTTCCATCCAGGCCTGTTGCTCGGCCACGCAGATGTCCGGGTCGTTGCTGTCGCTGAGGACGAAGAAATCGAAATGCTCGAGCTGCCCGGTGGCCTTGAGCGACTCGAAGGTCGCACGCAGGCCGGCGAACACGCGCGGCACGTGCTCGTTGGCAATCGGCATGACCAGCGCGGTACGTGCCCGCGGCGAAATCGGCTCATCACCGCAGCTGCTGGCGGAAATACTGTAGCGGTCACGCCCCTTGAGCAGCTGGAAGAAACCCATCAGTGCAGTCCAGAAGCCCATCGACACCCAGCAGAACAGCACGGCGAAGAGCGCGAGAATACTGGTCTGCAGTACATAAGGCAGGATCTGCCGCGCCGACTCCTGCCAGGGCTGCTCGAACACCAGGCCCAAATCGACCAACGACCAGCCCTGATAGGGCAGCACCGACTTCATGTACCAGGTGGCGACCACCGTCTGCACGACCATCAGCACCAGCAGCGCCGTACGACGCACGGCCGCGACGTGGCGCCAGTGCTCTTCGGCGAAGTCTTCGCTCTCACGCGTGCGCGGGCGCGGGGTCGGTTTCTCACCCTTCAAACGACGCCAGCCGCGATCCAGAATATTGATCTGCCAGGGCTCCGGCACCATGCGCGTGCGCTTGATCGGCGGCGTCGAATCGATGGTGGGTCGGCCCTGATGGTCCTGCACGATACGGCAGCCGCGCTCGAGTGCATCCGGCCAGCCAAGAGACAGGCGAGCCGGCACCGACTCGAGCATCTCGCGGGTCTCCTCCAGAGGCTCGGCAGCCGCGAGATCGTCCTCGTGCAGGGCACGGTGCAAGGTGGCGAGATCCCCGCCCTCCTCTTCCAGGCGATGAGCCAAAGCCTCCTGCTGCTCAGGATCGAGCGGCAGTTCCTCCAGATACTCCTGGATTTGCGTAGGGTCTAGAGTGTTATTCATGGGCAGGCAGCTGGTAGCTCCAGGTTTCCGACAAGGGCTTGCCGTCCTCGACCAGGGCAGCACGCATTTCCACCGGCTGCACCGGGTCCTTGACCTTGATCCGCAGCGTCAGGCGCCAGCCTTTGCTGACCGGGTTGTAACGCAGGCTGTCCTCCAGCAATTCGGCGTTGCCATCGACGCTGACCTGAACGGTCGGCGCCGCATCAGGCGAGCGCTTGGCCAGCTCTTCACCAACGAAATCGACCACCAGCGCGGTACTGCCATCGGCCTGACGGATCAGGTTGGCCTGTTTGATGTCGCCCTCGGACAGACGGGTCTGGCTGACCATGGCCAGTTGCGGGTCGTGCAGCTTGGCGTCATCCCGGCTGAAGTGTAGGCGATAGGCCACATCCAGCGACTCACCCGGTGCCGGCAGCTTCTCGGGGCGCCACAGGGCGACGATGTTGTCGTTGGTTTCGTCCGGCGTGGGAATCTCCACCAGCTCGACATGGCCAGCGCCCCAATCGCCGACGGTTTCCACCCAGCCGCTCGGACGCAGCTCGTAGCGGTCGTCGAGATCCTGGTACTGGCTGAAATCGCGACCACGCTGCATCAGGCCGAAGCCACGCGGGTTGTCGATACGATAGCTGCTGACGTTGAGGCGCTGCGGGTTGTTCAACGGGCGCCAGATCCACTCGCCATTGCCCGCGTGAATGGCCAGGCCGTCGGAGTCATGCAGCTGCGGGCGGTAGTTCGGGCGCGGCCAGGGCTGGTTGGCACCGAACAGGTACATGCTGGTCAGCGGCGCGATGCCGAGTTTCTCGACGTTCTCACGCAGGTAGACCTTCGACTGCACGTCGAGCACGCTGTCGCGGCCCGGTTTGATTTCCATGCGGTAAGCGCCGGTGGCACGCGGCGAATCGAGCAGCGCATAGATCACCAGGCTACGGCGATCCGGCTGCGGTTTCTCGATCCAGAACTCGCTGAAGCGCGGAAATTCCTCGCCGGACGGCAGCGCGGTGTCGATGGCCAGGCCACGGGCGGACAGGCCGAACACCTGGCCCTTGCCGACGATACGGAAGTAGCTGGCGCCGAGTACGCTCATCACTTCGTCGTGCGTGCCCTTGGCGTTGATCTCGTTGATCACCTTGAAACCCGAGAAGCCCAGATCCTTCAGGTCATCCGGGTTCAGGTTGAGGTCGGCGAAATCGAACATCGATGGGTCGTACTTGATCTCCTGGGTGCCGCTGGCGGTCACTTCGTTGATCTTCACCGGCACGTCGAAGTGCATGCCTTGGTGGAAGAAGTACAGCCGGAACGGCGTCTTGCCGTCCGCCCAGTGCGCCTTTTCCTCGAGGAAGCGAACTTTCTGATAGCCGGCGAACGGCAGCTCACGCAGCGAAGCCGGCAGGCGGCTTTGCGGTGCGCTATAGCTTTCGGCCGCAAGGGCCTTGGCCTTGACCGCAACATCGTCCAGATCGAAGGCCCAACTCTGGGCAGCGAACAGCATAGGGAGCACACAAAGGGCCAGCTTGCCAGCCTTGCCCATACGGGCTCCAGAACAACGACTCATCGACACACAGCCTCCAGGGCAACACGTACTGACAGGCAGCGGCCAGCCCAAGGGCGGCCGCTGCAGGGAGTTGAAAACGGGCGAATAGTGTAAAAACAACGCGAGCACGATGCAGACAGCCAACCGAACGGCGACGTCTCCGCATGCGCGGATTCTTTCTGCGCATTATTACCAGATCGTGAAGTCCGGCACAGGTGCTCGCGCGAGTATATTTTTCGCCTCCTTGGGCCACGCCATCATGGGCGTGGCAACAGTTCGAAACGCGCCTCCTGCACGCTCTCCGAATCCAGCCCCAACTGAACACGGAAGGCACCCGGCTCGCTGACATGCTGCAGGCTGGCGTTGTAGAAACGCAGCATGCTTTCGTCGATCTCGAAACTCAGCTCGCGCGCCTCACCTGCCTCAAGCTTGACCCTGCGAAAATCCTTGAGTTCCTTCACCGGACGGATCACCGAAGCAGCCTCGTCGTGCAGATACAGCTGCACCACGGTCGCGCCAGCCCTGGGCCCGGCGTTCTTCAGCGTGACGCTGACGCGAATTTTCTCGCCCGCCTTCATGCGCTCGGCGGACAGCTTCGGCGCCGAAAGCTGGAAGTCGCTGTAGCTCAAACCGTAACCAAAGGGATAGAGCGGGCCGTTGGGCTCCTCGAAATATTGCGAGGTGTAGTTGCCCGGCGTACCGGGTGTGTACGGCCGCCCCAGGCGCAGGTGGTTGTAGTAGGTGGGAATCTGCCCGACCGAACGCGGGAAGGTGATCGGCAGCTTGCCGGAAGGGTTGTGCTCACCGAACAGCACATCGGCGATGGCATGGCCACCCTCGATGCCGCTGTACCAGGTTTCCAGCATCGCATCGGCGTTTTCCTTCTCCCAGCCGAGCGCCAGCGGCCGGCCGTTCATCAGCACCAGTACCAATGGCTTGCCGGTGGCCTTGAGCGCGCGCAGCAGCGCCTGCTGGCTGTCCGGCAGGTCCAGGCGAGTGCGACTGGACGACTCATGGGACATACCGCGCGCTTCGCCCACTGCGGCGACGATGACGTCAGCCTGAGCGGCGACACGCACGGCCTCCTCCAGCATTGTCTGTGGCGAACGTTTATCCAGCACCACCTCGGGGCGGTCCCAGTTGAGCTGGTTGAGATAATTGATCACATGGGCATCGTCGGTGACGTTGGCGCCCACGGCGTAAAGCAGCTTGCCCTGGCCGTTGAGCGCCGCCTCCATGCCCTTGCGCAGCGTGATGGCCTGCTCGGCTACACCGACCGCCGACCAACTGCCGAGCATGTCCACCGGCGAGTCGGCCAGCGGACCGATCAGGGCGACGGTGGTCTTCTTGCTCAGCGGCAGGGTGTTGTCATGGTTTTCCAGCAACACCAGGGAGTCACGCGCCATGGCCCGTGCATCGGCGCGGTGCAGACGGCTTTCGGCATTGACGTCGGCCGGGTCGTCCTCGGCGCGGCCGATACGGCGGAACGGATCGTGGAACAGGCCGAGGTCATATTTGGTGTTCAGCACATGGGTGACGGCTTCATCCAGCACACTCTGCGCTACCGCACCGCTGCGCACCAGTGTCGGCAGCTCCTGATCGTAGAGCGTGTCGGCCATGCTCATCCCGACACCTGCCGTGACGGCCAGTTTTGCAGCCTCACGGCCATCGGCGGCCACACCATGGCGCAGCAGTTCGGTGATCGCGCCGTGGTCGCTGAGCGCCACCCCCTTGAAGCCCCAGTCGCGACGCAACAGATCACGCAGCAGCCAGGTGTTGGCCGAAGCAGGTACGCCATTGATCGCGTTCAGCGCCACCATCACCCCGCCGGCGCCAGCATCGATGGCAGCGCGATAAGGCGGCAGATAATCCTGGTACATGCGCATCGGGCTCATGTCGACCACGTTGTAGTCGCGCCCACCCTCCACCGCGCCGTACAGGGCGAAGTGCTTGACGCTGGCCATGATGCGCTGCGGGTCGCTGGGATTCTCGCCCTGATAGCCACGCACCATGGCTGCGGCGATGCGCGAAACCAGATACGGGTCCTCGCCGAAACCTTCGGAGGTCCGCCCCCAACGCGGATCGCGGGAAATGTCCACGGTCGGCGCGAAGGTCATGTCCAGGCCATCGGCGCTGGCCTCGAAGGCCGCGACCCGGGCACTGTTCTCGATGGCGGCAATGTCCCAGCTCGAAGCCAACCCCAGCCCAATCGGGAACGTGGTGCGATGGCCGTGGATCACGTCATAGGCGAAGAACACCGGGATACCCAGGCGACTGCGCAGCGCCGCCTCCTGCATCGGGCGGTTCTCCGGACGTATCACCGAATTGAAGGTGGCACCGATACGTCCTGCGGCCATCTCCTCGCGGATGCGCTCACGCGGCATATCGCCGCCGATGCTGATCAGGCGCAGTTGGCCGACCTTTTCCTCGAGGGTCATACGACCTACAAGATCGGCGATGAAGGCCGATTTGTCATCGATCGAAGGTGCAGCAGCCAGCAGATTGGGGAAGATCAGGGCAGAGGCAAGCGCGAAGTGGTGCAGGTATTTCATCGAGAGCGGCATCCGGGATGCGAATCATTGTTTGAATGGCCGCCACGATACTCCGAGTCCTCGTGCCGCGCCGCGGGTTGGCGCAAAAAAACTCAAGCACCATTCAAAGGCGTTCCAGCAATTACGACCCCAGACTTTCACAAACTTGCGCATTTTTTTCGTCGACACTGGTTTTGCATGTCGGCAGGCGTAGCATGGCCGCATTCGGGAGAAAATGATGGCGCAATTCGAACATCTGCAGGTATTCCAGAGCATGAGCCGCTCGCCCAATGCGCGGCTGCACGCCATGGCCGAACTGGGCAACGGCATAAGCGTGGCACGCTGGAGCAACGCCCATGATGCGCGTGACTACCTGGCCCCCAGCCACCACACGCTGTCGTGCTACCTCAGTGGCGGCACTGGCACCTTTCGCCGCGAGCAGCCCGGCAACAAGGGCGCCCCGGACAAACTGTGCATCCTGCCGGCCGAGCATCAGTCGGCCTGGATCATCAACGGTGAAATTCAGCTTGCCCATCTTTATATAGAGCAGGAGCAGTTCGCTCTTGGTGCGGTCGCCCTGCTCGATCGCGAACCGCGCAGCCTGCAACTGGAAGAAGCGACCTTTCTCGAGGACGCCGAACAGTCCGCTCGCTTTCGCCAGCTGTGCACCCTCGACTGGCAGGAGCCGGGCGAACGCCTGCTGGCCAGCAGCCTGGCGCACCAGTTGCTCGACCATGCACTGCTCAACCAGGTTGGCCTGCGCCAGAGTCTGCGCCTCAAGGGTGGCCTGGCACCGTTGCAACGCCGGCGTGTACGCGAGTTCATCGAGCAGCATCTGGAGACGCCGCTGCCGCTGAGCCAACTGGCGGCGCTTTGCGCCCTTTCGGAATACCACTTCGCGCGCATGTTCCAGAGCAGCTTCGGCCTGCCACCCCATCGCTACGTGCTGGCCCGGCGCCTGGCGCGTGCCTGCCAGATGCTACGTCAGCCAGCCCCTGCTCTGAGCGAAGTGGCGTTGGCCTGCGGCTTCGCCAGCGCCAGCCATTTCAGCAACCGTTTTCGCCAGGCACTGGGTGCCACACCGGGGCAGTACCGCGCGGCATTCCAGTAACTGCGCTGACGGGCCCCACCCGCCCTACTGTCGGCAATCTGCTGGCAACGCCTGCTAATCCCTGCGCGGCTATGCGAAAATCTGCGGCTTTGCATTGCCACGGCCCAGTCATGCGCCCACCACTGTTCCCCATGGGGCTTCGTTGATGCCTCTGGATATCCACCAGTTACGCCAGGAAGACTGGCGTTCCGAGTTCGGCGCAGGCGACCTGCGCCGCGGCATTGCCTACGCCGAAGAAAAGCGCAGCAAACTGCTCAGCCTCAAGGACCACAGCCTGCTTGCCAATTGCCGAGGCTCCGGTGGGCAGACCTATCAGCAGCGCATCACCCTGCACCCCTACGGGCGCAAGTGGAGCGTGACCGGCCACTGCAATTGCCCGGTCGGTTTCAACTGCAAGCACGTGGTCGCCGCCCTGCTCACACTGGAAGACCAGCAACGTGCCGGTAGCGATCTGTCGGACATCATCGTGGTGAACAAGGAACTGGCGGAAACGCGCCTCGAGGGCGTCGCCCCCTCCGCCGTCCTCAGCCTTGGCAGCCAGGTGCGCGTGCACTTCGACGCACGCAAGGGACGCATGCATGAACAAACCCAGCACCGCGCAGCGCTGGCTTTCGACTACGCCGGACACAAGGTTTTCGGCAAGCCGGCCAAGGATCTGGTCAAGCGCCTGGACGAGCAAACCAACCTGCGCCTGATCCGCGACAGCGGCGCCGAAGCCAGCCTGCGCAAACGCCTGGAAGGCCTCGGCCTGCAGGTCGCCCTGCGCCAGAGCGAGGCGCTGCCGAGTGATGCCGGCGAGCCGTTCGAGCTGGAGCGCGAGCGCGACTGGCTGGACTTCGTCCAGCAGCAACTGCCGCAACTGCGTGCCGAGGGCTGGCAGATCCACATGCGCCCGGACTTCCAGTACAACCTCGCCGAGGTCGACGACTGGTACGCCGAGGTCGAGGAAGATCCGCAGCAGAACTGGTTCGATCTGGAACTGGGCATCGAAGTCGAAGGCCAGCGCCTGAGCCTGCTGCCGATCCTGCTTCAGGCCATTCGCCGCACGCCCTGGCTGCTGGCGCCCGAGGCGCTGGCCCAGCGCGCCGACGAGGATCGCCTGCTGGTCAGCCTGCCGCAGGGTGGCAAACGCATCGCCCTGCCCTTCGCCCGCCTGAAACCGCTGCTGGCCACGCTCGGCGAGCTGTATTTCCGCGACCCGGGCGACGATCATCTGCCGCTGCGCCTGGGCCGCGCCGACGCCGCACGCCTGGCCGAATTGGCCCAGGGGCCCGAACTCAGCTGGCAAGGCGGCGATGAATTACGTGGTTTCGCCCAGCGCCTGCAGAACCTGGCGGTACGTGAAATTGCGCCACCCGAAGATTTGCAGGCCGAACTGCGCACCTATCAGGTGCAGGGCCTGAACTGGATGCAGACCCTGGCCGAACTGCGCGTCGGTGGTGTGCTGGCTGACGACATGGGCCTGGGCAAGACCCTGCAGACCCTGGCGCACATCCTGTGCGAGAAACAGGCCGGGCGCCTGAAGAATCCAGCACTGATCGTCATGCCCACCAGCCTGATTCCCAACTGGCAGGACGAGGCGGCGCGCTTCACCCCACAGTTGCGCGTACTGGCCCTGCATGGCAACAAGCGCAAGGCGCTGTTCGAGGAGATCGCCGAACACGATCTGATCCTCACCACCTACGCCCTGCTGCCACGCGACCTCAAGGCGCTGAACCAGCAGCGTTACCGTCTGCTGATCCTCGACGAAGCGCAGAACATCAAGAACCCGCGCAGCAAGGCGGCCACCGCAGCGGCTCAGGTGCAGGCCGACCTGCGCCTGTGCCTGACCGGCACGCCGCTGGAAAACCACCTGGGCGAACTCTGGTCACTATTCCACTTCCTCATGCCCGGCTGGCTCGGCGACGCCAAGGCCTTCACCCGTGACTACCGCACGCCCATCGAGAAACGTGGCGATGCCCAGCGCCTGAACCATCTGAATGGGCGCATCCGTCCCTTCCTGCTGCGCCGCACCAAGGAACAGGTAGCCAGCGAACTGCCGCCAAAGACCGAGATCACCCAATGGGTCGAGATGACCCAGCTGCAGCGCGACCGCTACGAGACCTTGCGCCTGGCCATGGACCAGAAGGTGCGCGACGAAATCGCGCGCCAGGGCCTGGCCCGCAGCCATATCGTCATCCTCGAAGCCCTGCTGCGCCTGCGCCAGAGCTGCTGCGACCTGCGCTTGCTCGGCGAGGCCGGCAGCGAACTGACGGCCGCCGACTCGGGCAAACTCAGCGCCCTGCTGGACATGCTCGTGGAGCTGGTCGACGAAGGCCGCCGCGTACTGCTGTTTTCCCAGTTCACCTCGATGCTGGCGCTGATCGAAGCAGAACTGCAGACACGCAAGATTGCCTACGCCAAATTGACCGGCAGCACCCAGGACCGACGCACGCCGGTACAACGCTTCCAGGCGGGGGAGTTTCCGGTTTTTCTGATCAGCCTCAAGGCTGGTGGCAGCGGCCTCAACCTGACCGCCGCCGACACCGTGATCCACTTCGATCCCTGGTGGAACCCGGCCGCCGAAGCCCAGGCCAGCGACCGCGCCTACCGCATCGGCCAGGACAAGCCGGTGTTCGTCTACAAGCTGATCGCCCGTGGCAGCGTCGAAGAGAAAATCCAGCAACTGCAGCAGGCCAAGGCCAACCTGGCCAAAGGCGTGCTAGACGGTGGCAGCCAGGGTCAGTGGCGACTGGATGAGGAAGATCTGGCGGCGCTATTCGCACCGCTCGACTGACGCCTCGTAGGGTGGATCACGCTTGATCGATCCACCATCACGCACGGGTGGATGAAAACAGCGTCGACTACGCGCCCCGATCCACCCTACGCCTCAGTCAGACGCATCGTCGCGCTCGGACTCGGCATCCTCGCGGTTGCGCGCCTTGCTGCGCGGATGTGGGCCAGCCACGGCCGGAAAGCGCGACGAAGCGTAGCGCACCACCAGAATCGCCAGGGCCAGCAACAGGATCGCCCCCGACACCATCACCACGCCCCAACTCGGCTTGTGCGTGTGGGAAATGTCGGAAATCAGCAAACGGGTCAGCGCAGTGATCGCCACGTAGATCATGAAGCGAATCGGCATGTGGTTGGTCTTGAAATAGATACCGACCATCGCCGCCAATTCCAGGTAGATGAACAGCAACAGAATGTCATCGACCGTGATGTGCCCCTTCTCGAGCATACCGATGAAGGTCATCACCCCCGCCCAGGCCGTGATCGCCCCGATGGCGAACAGCGCCAGGTAATGGAAGGCCTCCATCAGCAGATTACCCAAGGATTCCGCCAGGCCATGCATGCCCGTACGCAGACGTTCCGCCCAATTCATCGTTTCACTTCTCCCCAAACAAACATGACGCCCATGCATCCGACATGGATGCATGCCGACGAGCATGCAGGAAAAACACCAGCTTGAGGATGATGCGGCGATGTGACGGAAAGACACAGGCCGTTCAGACGACAGCGAGCACCGGCTGACGTGATTCAGGCCAGGCGAAGCGGTGCTTGCCCGCTTCCTTGGCGAGATACATGGCCGCATCGGCCGCAGCGATAAGCCGGCGGCGATCTTCGCCATGTTCGGCATAGCGTGCCAGCCCCACACTGACGCCGACCCGCACATCGGGAAATTGCTCCAGCAGCGGCACATCAAGCGCCTCGATCAGACGCTGAGCCAGGCGCTCGACAGCGCCAGCATCACCTGCCGCGATGACAGCGAACTCATCCCCGCCGAGTCGTGCCAGCACTTCTCCTTCACGCATCAAACCCTGCCAACGTGCAACCACCGCCTTGAGTATCGCGTCTCCGCCAGCATGGCCATACTGATCGTTAATCGGCTTGAAGCCATCGAGATCGAGATAAAGTAGCGCCACCTGACGCTCTCCCCGCCTGGCGAGCGCCAATGCCTGATCCAGCATTTCGTTGAAGGCTCGTCGATTCGGCACCTGGGTGAGACTGTCATGCTTCGACTCGAAGGCCAGGCGCTCGAGCAACTCGGCGCGCTCACTGAGGTCACGACGCAAATCGATAAACAGCAGCGAGAGCAACCCGAGCATCATCAACGCACCACCGCCGCCACCCCATAGAGCCAGATTCGAGCGCCATTCAAGATCCGCCTTCTGTTCTTCAAGGGACGCCGTGACGCCTCGTACGATATTGCCGATGCGTACACGCATTTCATCCATGTAGAGCTTACCGACGTCCTCGGCCAGAATACGCTGTGCAGCGTTCTGCCCCTGCTCCCTACGCACGACGATGGTCTGTGCCAGCTCGTTGCGCTTGAGCTGGCTGAGTCCGGCAATCGCATCAATATCAGGCTTGTAAGCCCTGAGCATTGGGGTTTCGACAAGTAGCAACAGTTGCTCATCCAGTTGCCCGATGGCTCGTTCGTAGGGCGCGAGGTACTGCTCGTTGCCTGTCAGCAAATAGCCGCGCTGACCGATCTCGGCGTCCTGCAGGATAGAAAGCAACGAAGACAGCCGGTAAAGGGATCGATACAGATCTTGTACATCACGACCACTGGAGAGGCTGGCCTGACTTCCCCAGATAGCCCCAATGAGTAGCATCAGGCTCAGGTAAAACAGTGCCACCAGCGCGAGCAACTTGCGCTTTACACGACCGACTGAGTTCAAGGTGAACACCTCATGATTGGGCACTGCAAAGGCGAAGCACATACGCCCGAAGTGACTATAGATGCCCACTAAACAGCTACACAAGCGCCGCCCCGGAAAACGTTTGATAAAGAATCCGATGCTGACTCAACATATACAATAATTGTACAAACGTACCTGATCCTGCCGTTGGCGATACCTACACCCAAACGCCGCCGCCCGATGAATGCAGGCGCAAATCGAGTCATCTAAGCTGCCCATCAAGCCCAATGCTGGCAAAAAAGAAGCGAGTCCTTTATTCTCGCCACCACTGTACAAACAACCAGTTAATTACTGACCGACACGCATGAAGGCAGATGAGGTGATGAATGGCCGTCGAAGTGGTGTACCGCAGCAGTCGCGATCCGGAGCGCTTGTTCATGGATAAGGCCGAAGCCGATCGTTACGACAAGATGCTGGAGCTGGCCGAGCGCCTGAGCGAGGTGCTGCACAAGGCCGTGCCGTCCTTGAGCGAGGAACAGGGCGAGGAACTGGGTATCTTCATGGCCAAGAATCGCGACGTGTTTGCCAAAGCGTTCAAGAGCCAGCCCGATGCCCTCGACGAACTCGAGGTCGACGCAACCGGCGAGTGACCGAATGCACAGGCCCCGTGTCCCCCACACAGGGCCTGCCCTTTAAGCGCCAGGCGTATCATCCGTTATTGATTGGATAGTGCGCTGCAGCCTGCTCCAGCCAGACCGGCAACTCCCGTCGCTTGATGCCCTCACGCTGCGCACGGGCCAGTTGCTCCAGCATGTATTGACGCTTGCGCTCATCGCCCTCGGCAAATGAAAGCGCCAGATCGCGGTCACTCCATTGGCGAATGCGGCGAAATAGCCACCAGTGAAAGTACAGGCCGGCAGCGGTGGTGACGACGATAATGAAATAGTCCATGGTGAATCCTCCTTCCACCACGCTAATCGAGCCCGTACGCAGCGCCAAGTGCGGCATTGCCGCAGGCGCCAACGCCGGCGCGACACCGCTATTCACGGTAATCGCAACGCGCGTGCGGTCTAAAATGGCCACGCGCGGGAAAATTCAAATGCCACCAAATAGATATCACCCACAATTACAATCGCTCCAATAATGACCAATAAATAACTTGACGATTATTAGCGTGAGTTTTAATTTTTCCAAAATCGGCCACACATAGAGTTCCATATAACGGAACAAGGAGTGGTATGAGCACATTGGAAAACGCTGCTGCAATATTGTCACTATTTGCGCAACGACAAACAAACTTCAGCCAGCCGGGCATTAGCTTCAGCGATGTAGTCGCACAACTGGAACTCCCTAAAAGTACCGCATCGCGTTTACTGAAAACCCTGGAAAGCCAGCACTGGCTGAAACGCGACCCGCATACTCGCCACTACCATATCGGCAGTCTGCTGCTGAAAGTGGCCGGCTTCTACCTATCGACACCGCTGGTCGAAAGTACCGCGATGGCCATGAGGCGACTTGATCACCTGAGCATTTGCACGGGGTATATCGCCGTACTGGAAGGGTGCGAAGGTCGGGTGATGCGTGCGCTGCCGGGCAAGCACTTCATGCATGTCGTGACGCCGGTTGGGGCCCTGTCGCCTGCTGCCGAAACCTCCGTAGGCCGCGCCCTGCTTGCGCGTGAGAGCGATGAACAGGTGCGCAGCCACTATGCAGAAGGCTACCGCGTGCAGTCGCCTGGCTCCCCACAAACACTCGATGCCTTGCTGAAGGAACTCGCGCGAATCCGCTCGCGCGGCTGGTCACTGGCACGCAATGAAATCTTGCCTGGCATCAGCTCGCTGGCGACGACAGTCTGCAACAAGCACCGCAGCGAAACGGTGGGACTGTGCCTGTCATACCCCTCGCTGAGCGAGGGTCAACCCTGCGCACCTGAAGTGCTCGCAGCCTTGATTGCTGTATCACGAACACTCGGTGAAACACTGGGCGACAGTTACTGGGAGCCCATCAGGCAACTGCCAGCATCAGCAATGTAAACACTTGCGCACAACGTACAGAAGTCCAACCCACCATTTAAATCTTCACCAGTAATTGCGCCACGCAAGTTCCTTATAGCGAAACTCATAAAAACAATTTGCAGCCCTTCGGAATAACAGCCGAATACGTCAGGGAACAGTTATGAAGCCTGCGCACCACAACCATTTATTGAGCGATATCGGCGTACTGTTCGTCATGGTGGTGCTGTCCGTGGTCGGCACAATCATCGGCATACAGTTGATCACTACATTGGGGGTAACGCCGATGACCTCGATCATCGGTGCGTTGGTGGCGATGCTGCTGGCTCGCCTGCCCTGGCAGGCGTTTCGACGCTTTCGGGTACTGGAGACGCAGAACCTGGCGCAAACGGTCATTTCCTCGGCCACCTTCGGTGCAGCCAACAGCCTGCTGGCGCCCATTGCCCTGCCCTACGTGATGGGCCTGCCGCATTTGATCATGCCGATGTTCTGCGGCGTGGCCGTCGCGATGCTGCTCGATGCCTACCTGCTGTATCGGCTCTTCGATACCAAGATCTTTCCTGCCACCGGCACCTGGCCACCCGGTATCGCCGCTGCCGAAGCCATCAAGGCCGGTGATCGCGGCGGCATGCAGGCACGCCTGCTGCTTATTGGCGTGGCCCTTGGCGTTTTCGGCTCCATCCTGAAAATACCGATGGCGGCCTTCGGTACCGCCTTCATCGGCAATATCTGGGCACTGACGATGTTCGGTGCGGGGCTGCTGATACAGGCCTACAGCCTGCCGCTGGCCGGAGTCGACCTTAACGCTCATTACATTCCGCATGGCGTGATGGTAGGAGCTGGTCTGGTAGCGCTGGTTCAGGTGGTGCTGATCATCTGCCGAAAAACCTCAGGCGCAACCGCGACACACGGCCAGCCTGATAGTGACGTGCGCGTGGCGCTGGGTCTGGGTGCACTGGGTTACATCCTGATTGCCGCGCTGCTCGCACTGGCGACAGGTCTGTACACTGAGATGTCGCTGATCATGCTCACGGCATTTGTGCTGTACACGGCCTTTGCCGCATTCGCACACGAACTGATCGTGGGCATTGCCGCCATGCACTCGGGCTGGTTTCCGGCCTTCGCGGTGGCACTCATCACACTGATCATCGGCATTCTGCTCGGTTTTCCCCCTCTGGCCCTGTGCGTACTCACCGGCTTTACCGCCGCCACCGGACCGGCGTTCGCCGATATGGGCTTCGATCTGAAAACGGGTTTCATTTTGCGCGGATACGGCGAGGACATGCCGCAGGAACTGCTGGGACGACGCACCCAGTTGATCGCCGCCATGCTGGCCTTCGTCATCGCCATCATCGTGGTCTATCTGTCTCATGCCAGCTATTTCCAGCAGGCGCTGATTCCACCGGTTGCGCGGGTATTCGCCAAAACCATCGAGGCAGGCTTGCAGCCAGGCATTGCCATCGCCCTACTAACCTGGGCCATTCCTGGCGCCATCGTGCAGTTCTTCGGTGGCCCGAAACGCCAGCTCGGCGTGTTGCTCGCCACCGGCTTGCTGATCAACAGCGCCGCAGCTGGTTGGGCGGTTCTCCTGGGCATCGCCCTGCGCCTGTTGATACTGCGCCGTTGGGGCGAGAAGGGTCAGGACCAGATGGATATCGTCGCGGCCGGCTTCATTGCAGGCGACGCGCTGTACAGCTTCTTCAGTTCGATGCTCTCCAGCGCACGCAAGTGACGCCAGCTCGGCGCTGGCTGGGCTTTACGAAAAACCTGTCATTACACTCGCGAGGAATAAGCCATGAGTTTGCGACAGACGCTGCAGATCTTCGAGCTGCTCGACGATGCCTTCATCAGTGGTCAGCAAGTGATCGAACTGTTCGAGCATTATCCACGGGTCAGAGCAAGAACCTGGCAAGTAGATGGCGCGCGGGGCACGACGGATTTCGTGCGCATCGACGTGATCGGTAGCAACGGCAAGGAAGCCGGCGGCCAAGCACCGACACTGGGCATTATCGGCCGCCTGGGCGGCATTGGCGCACGCCCGACCCGACTGGGCCTGGTTTCCGACGCCGACGGCGCCATCGCGGCGCTGGCCAGCGCGCTGAAATTGACCGAAATGCAGGGTAAAGGCGATGTACTGGCAGGCGATGTGACCATCATCACGCATATCTGTCCCGACGCGCCGACCCTGCAACGCACGCCTGTGGACTTCATGGACGCGCCCATCGACGATGTGACGATGGGCGATAACGAAGCCGTTGCTCAGGCTGACGCGATTTTGTCGATCGATGCCACCAAGGGCAATCGAATCCTTAATCACAAGGGGTATGCGCTCTCACCAACCGTGAAGCAGGGCTACATCCTGCGCGTCGCCGAGGACCTGCTGCGCATCATGGAGGTCACCAGTGGGCGGGCGCCGGTAACCTTTCCGGTCACCACTCAGGACATCACGCCTTACGGCAACGGCGTGTACCACCTCAATAGCATCCTGCAACCCTCGACGGTCACCGCCGTGCCCGTAGTGGGTGTCGCCCTGTGCAGCGAGTCGCTGGTGCCCGGCTGTGCCACAGGCGCCAGCCATGAGGTGGATATTGCTCTGGCGGTGAAATTCGTCGTGGAAGTGGCCAAGGAATTCGGGCACGGCACCTGCCGCTTTCACGACGAGGATGAGTACCAGCGCCTGCTGGCGCTGTATGGCAGTCTGGCTAATCTGCAAAAAAGAGCCTGAAGCCTGAAGCCTGAAGCCTGAGCCGCTGAGCCTGGTCATTCACTGCTAGGTGTACCTGGCGCAGCTCACCTGCTCGCCCCCCGCCGCACAGGCAAATGCCCCGCAAGCCGCGCCAGGTGCGGCATTGCCGCAGGCCATGGAGGACATCCGATGATCCGTTGCAAGCGGGGTCTATCTCGATGCTCACGCCGGCGGCGGCCAGCAGATATTGGTTGAGCGGCCATGGCCAAGGAAGCTGTCAACGATTGACCAGGCTGGCGTGGCAGGCTAGCCTTCGGGCTTGTGCAACATAGTAGAACCTGCTTGCATGACCATCTCCGCGCATTGCCTACACGATTTCGCCAGCGCCGCCTGCCGCGCTGCTGCCGATGGCTGCGCGCCACCACCAGCCTGTCACGCCGGCACTCCACCACCGCCGGCCTCCGTCCAAGCGGGCTAACCCCGCCCTTCCTCGCTCCGTTTCATCGGCCTTGCCGAGACGTGTCTTTGCGCGCGTGCGGAGCTCATGCGGATTTTCGACAGGTGTTCCATCATGTGTTTCGATTCAACCTCTCTGCGCACCTATGGCGCGACCGCTCTGTTCGTATTGCTCTGGTCCGGTGGTGCGATCTTCGCTCGCCTGGGCCTGGACCATGCCTCACCCTTTGCCTTTCTGGTCCTGCGTTTTGCTCTCGCCTTTGCAGCGCTGGTGCTGATCGCATGTTTTTCCGGGGTCCGGCTACCCGAACCTGACTTGCGCTGGCCAACCGCCAAGGCCGGCCTGCTGATGATCGGCGGCTACAGCATCTGCTACATGCTGGCGCTGGCCAAAGGCGTCACCCCCGGTGTACTGGCGACGGTACTCGGCGTACAACCCATCCTGACCCTCCTGCTGCTTGAGCGGCGCGCATCGCTGCTGCGTATGCTCGGTTTGCTGCTGGCCATGGCCGGACTGGTGATAATCGTCGCGGACGGCTTACTGGGCAGCGCGATATCACTGTCCGGCGTGGCGCTGGCTCTTGGTGCCTTGTTCAGCATCACCTGCGGCACCATCGTCCAGAAGAACCTGCGACAGACGCCCATGCGTGCCCTGCCGCTGCAGTATGGCCTCTGTCTGTGGGTCAGCCTGATAGTGTTGCCCAGTCAGGAGTGGCAAGTGCGATTTGAAGTCGGCTTGATCGTGCCGCTGCTGTGGATGGGACTGGTGATTTCGGTGGGCGCACAGCTGCTGTTGTATCGGCTGATCCAGACCGGCAATCTGGTCAATGTCACCAGCCTGTTCTATCTGGTGCCGGTGACTACGGCTGTCCTTGATTACGTGCTGCTGGGGAACCGCCTTTCGGCCAGCGCTCTGGTCGGGATGGTCGCGATCCTACTCGGTCTGGCCTTGGTCTTTCGCTTCGCCCCTCGTCTGGAAAGGCTCGGATAGCAGCTAGGTGCGATAGAGCAGGCTCTCCGCCAGATAGTCGGCGACTCGCGCCGGGGAACGTTTTTCAGCCTGAGCATGGGCGTAGACCTCAGTCAGACGCCGGCTGATCTGTGCCAGATGTGCGGTGATCGCCGACAGCTCCTCACCGCGATGACGCAGCGCCACATAGATCAGCCCTCCGGCATTGAGCACGTAATCCGGTGCGTAGAGAATCCCGCGAGCTTCCAGCTGGTCGGCCACTTCGGGGCTGGCCAGCTGATTGTTGGCAGCCCCTGCCACCGCTGCGCAACGTAGATGGGCGACCGTCTGCGCATTCAGCACACCACCCAGGCCGCAGGGCGCAAGGATGTCACAGGGCGTGGTGAGCAGCGCATCGCTGGCTATCGGGTGCGCCCCTAGCTGTTCGACGGCCAGTTGCACACGCCCGGCATCGAGGTCGCTGACCAGCAGTTCGACGCCAGCGGCATGCAGCGCTTCGGCCAGGGCGAAGCCGACATTGCCCAGGCCCTGAACGGCGACCCGCAGCCCTTCCAGATCGTCGCTGCCAAGACGCGCCTGGGCCGTGGCGCGAATGCCCGCGAATACACCCAATGCTGTGTGCGGTGAGGGATCACCCTCGCTGGTCGTGCTGGTTGCGTGACGGGTGTACTGGGCGATGCAGTCCATGTCGGCACTGGAGGTGCCGCTGTCGATGGCGGTGATGTAACGTCCATTGAGGGTTTCGATAAAACGCCCGAAGGCTTCGAACAGCGCAGCCCGGCTCGGCAGATGCGGCGGACGGATGATCACCGCCTTGCCTCCACCGTGGTCGATACCCGCCAGCGCCGCCTTGTAGCTCATGCCCTGAGCCAGACGAATGGCATCGCCAATGGCGCTTTGTTCATCGGCATAGGGCAGGTAACGACAGCCGCCGAGTGCTGGCCCGAAGCGGGTGTTGTGAATGGCGATAACGGCCTTGAGACCGCTGGCCGGATCCTCGGCCAGGTGCAGGGCCTCGAGGCGGGCGGCTTCCATCATGCTGAACATGGGCGAGCTCCCGGTCGGACTTCAGGCCTCAGTATAGGAGAGCCACACTGGACGACGACCTTGCCAGGGGCTACAAAAGCACAATCCAGCGGAGAATGCGATGAACCCACGCCAAGCCTGCCTGCAGTGCCTACAACGCGATCCACCCGCCCTGTTCGAGGCGGCGCTGTGGATCGCCGCCGAACACGATGATCAGCTCCAGCCTGTGCAGATACTGAGCGACCTGCACAGCCTGTTACTGCAGGTCAGCGCTGGGCTACCCGCCCTGCCCGCTCGCGAACTGGCCCAGCCGTTGCTGCGCCGACTTGCCGAGCTCGATTTCCAGGAAGACGACGAAGGCGTGACACGTCCATACCATGCCCTGCTGCATGAAGTGCTACGCCGCCGACGCGGCCAGCCGCTGCCCCTGGCATTGATCGCGCTGGAAGTGGCGCGCCGCCTGGATATCCCACTGCAGGGCGTGAATTTCCCGGGTCATTTCATGCTCCGTGTACCTGGCGCAGATCACCTGCTCGACCCCTGCGGCGGGCGCCGCCTGTACACCCGCGACTGCCGTGATCAGCTCTATCGCCAGGTGGGCCCGGATGTCGAACTCAGCGCTGTGCACCTGCAGACAGCCAATGCCGCCGACATGCTACGACGCCTGTCTCGCAATCTGCGCCTGCTGCACGTGCAGCACGATGCGCCCGAGGCAGCACTCAAGGATGCCGAGCGAGTCCTGCAGCTCGGCCCGCCGAACCTGGTCGATCACCTGGCTCGCGCGGACGTCTATCGACGACTGGATTGCCCCCAGGGTGAGCGCTATGACCTGGAACACGCGCTGCTGTTCTGTGAGGAAGAAGGTCTGCGCCTGCAGTTGAGCCAGCGCTTGCGCGACCTGGCGCGTACGCCCGCAGTGCATTGAAGCGGCAGAGACTGCGGCCTCAGGCGACTCGCACGAGCGAAATATCAGGCAGACGCCGCCAGACCGTGGAAACTGAAGTAGTAACGCAGCGCGTCGATCATCTCGACGTAGTCGGCAGGCGGTGCCACCAGGGCGAACCCGGAGTCGTAGATGCCGGGCGTGACATCTTCACGGCACCACTGGCAATTGGCGGAGAAGTCGATGAAATGCATGCCATGCTGGCCTGGAATCTTCAGGCGCATGTCGAAGCGTGCACCCACCAGCATCGGCAACTGACTGATCAGCATCAGACCGTCGAGGGAGACATTGCCGATGGAGCCCATCGGTTTGTCGGTGATGCGATTGAACACCTTCAGGTAGTAGGGCAACTGATGGCGTTCGATTCGGCGCTGGCTACGCATAGTGGCAAATCGCTACAAAGGAGCTTGAGTATGGCCTTACTACGGCCACTTAACCACCCTCAAGAACAGCGTTGGGCTATCCGCTCACGCAACTGGCGACGAGCGGCGTCTGTTTCTTCATCACTGTAGTAGATGCGTTCACCGCTGGCGTCGGTGCGGTAATAGCTGAAGCCTTCGGCAATCTGCGCCAGGCGCCGGCGCAGATCGCGGCATTCGTTGGCGCGCTCTTCGCGTTGCGCGGTCGCGGCTGCCGCCGCCTGTTGCTGCTCCTCGCGCCGGGCATCATAGAAACGCTGGCTGCGCGCCTCGCGCTCACGCGTGTGCTCGTCACGCTCGACCACCTGCGGCTTCACCTGCACGGTTTCAGCCCCGGCAACGGGTCTTTGGCCGAAATGCACCCGCCCCTGCTCGTCCGTCCAGCGATAGATTTCCGCTGTGGCCAGCGTGGGCAACAGTGCAACGATCAACAACAAGTGGCGCATGTTCATCCTCCATGAGCGACATAGGCCAGCTTATACCGCACCACGTCGTCGAGGAACGCAGGACGACCGAAGGCTCAGAGGGTAGCCGGACTGACCTTGGCCGCCGCCGCCGCCGCCGCCGCCGGGCTGTGATGCCCCAACTGCTCCAGCGTCTGCAGACGCGCGCGGGCACGGTAGGCATACTCACTGGCCGGATAGCGCGTGATGATGAACTGGTAGGTCTGCGCGGCATCGACGAACAGGCTCTCGCGCTCCAGGCATTGACCGCGCAACAGGGAAATCTCCGGCTGCAGATAATTGCGCGAGCGGCTCTTGCGCTCGGCCTGCGACAGCTCCAGCGCGACACGGGCGCAATCGCCTTCGTGGTAGGCGCGATAAGCGTTGTTCAGATGATGGTCGAGCGAGACACGGGTGCAA
The DNA here is from genome assembly GCF_014892995.1 of Pseudomonas sp. EggHat1. Classification (NCBI taxonomy): domain Bacteria; kingdom Pseudomonadati; phylum Pseudomonadota; class Gammaproteobacteria; order Pseudomonadales; family Pseudomonadaceae; genus Pseudomonas; species Pseudomonas sp. EggHat1. The sequence continues at coordinate 115,847 of NZ_JACKQK010000008.1, read as the reverse complement.
CCCGTGGCAACCAGGGCCACGGCCAGAATGATCAGGGTACGCATGGGCAATTCCTCCAATGAGCAGTGTATCGACAGCCCAGGCAAAAACTGAACAGCGGCAAGCCGACTATGGTTCTCCGGCAGCGCCCTGGCGCGTTTCAGCCAGCGAGCGTGTCTTTCCTCTTTACCAGCACCGACGGCCAGACGGCTAAGCCTCTGGAACCAGCACCAGATCGTCGCATGCGCTGACCCACATCAATGCCACACGCCGCAATAGCGCCTGTAATGCAGCCATACACTCCAGGCGAGGACCCTGCCATGAACGTTCAACGGCTGCTGGTCGTCATCGACGCCGAACACCAGCAACAACCTGCCCTGCAACGTGCCGTCGATGTGGCACGCAAGACCGGCGCCGAATTGCACCTGCTGCAGGTCGAATACCACCCAAGCCTGGAGAGCGGCCTGCTGGGCAGTCATCTGCTCAACCGCGCCCGTGAAACCATCCTGCGACAAAACCACGAGGCCTTGCGCGCCAGCGTCGCTCACCTGAGCGATGAAGGATTCAGGATCGAAGTGGACGTACGCTGGGGCAAACGCCGCCACGAAGAGATCCTTGCCCGCGTCGCGGTGCTGCAACCGGACATCCTGTTCAAATCGACGCACCCCAGCAGTGCGCTGCGCCGCCTCTTGTTCAGTGACACCAGTTGGCAGCTGATTCGCCGCTGCCCGGTGCCACTGTGGCTGGTGCACGACGCCGAACCCCGTGGCCAGAGCCAGTGCGTCGCGCTCGACCCACTGCACAGTGCCGACAAACCCGCCGCCCTCGATCATCAGTTGATTGATACCAGCCAGACCCTGCAGGCCGAGCTCGGCTTACAGGCCCAATACCTGCACGCGCAGGCGCCGCTGCCGCGTTCGCTGCTGTTCGATGCCGAGGTAGCGCAGGAATATGAAGACTACGTGACCCAGTGCAGCCGAGAGCACCGCGAAGCCTTCGACAAGCTGATCGCCCAGCACGCCATCGATAGAGCACAGGCCCATCTGCTGGACGGTTTTGCCGAGGAAGTCATCCCGCGTTTCGTGCGTGAGCACAATATCGGCTTGCTGGTGATGGGCGCCATCGCCCGCGGCCATCTGGACAGCCTGCTGATCGGCCACACCGCAGAACGGGTGCTGGAACGTGTCGAGTGCGATCTGTTGGTGATAAAACCGCACGGCAAAGGGTAGTGCACAGGAACAATGACTACAGCCCGGCGCCGTAGTAGCCTCCCGGACATAGTTCACTAGGGAGTTCGTGCATGACCTTTCGCCGCACCAAAATCGTCGCCACCCTGGGCCCGGCCAGCAGCTCACCGGAAGTGCTGGAGCAACTGATCCTCTCCGGTCTCGACGTGGCCCGTCTGAACTTCTCCCATGGCACGCCGGACGACCACAAGGCGCGCGCCGCTCTGGTTCGCGAGCTGGCCGCCAAACACGGTCGTCATGTCGCGCTGCTCGGCGACCTGCAAGGCCCGAAGATCCGCATCGCCAAGTTCGAGAACAAGCGCATCGAGCTCAAGGATGGCGACCTGTTCCGCCTCTCCTCCAGCCACTCGCGCACGGCCGGCACCCAGGACGTGGTCGGCATCGACTACCCGGCGCTGATCCAGGACTGCGATGTCGGTGATGAACTGCTGCTCGACGACGGCCGCGTGGTCATGCGCGTCGAACTCAAGGGTGCCGACGAGCTGCACTGCCGCGTACTGATCGGCGGCCCGCTGTCGGACAACAAGGGCATCAACCGCCGTGGCGGTGGCCTCACCGCTCCTGCTCTGACCGAGAAAGACAAGGTCGATATCAAGGTCGCCGCCGAGATGGACCTGGACTATCTGGCCGTGTCCTTCCCGCGCGATGCCGCCGACATGGATTACGCCCGTCGCCTGCTCACCGAAGCCGGCGGTACTGCCTGGCTGGTGGCCAAGATCGAACGCGCCGAAGCCGTGGCCGATGATGAAACGCTGGACGGTCTGATCCGCGCCAGTGACGCAGTGATGGTCGCTCGTGGCGACCTGGCCGTGGAAATCGGTGACGCCGAGCTCGTCGGTATCCAGAAGAAGATCATCGCTCACGCCCGTCGCCTGAACAAAGCCGTGATCACCGCCACGCAGATGATGGAGTCGATGATCCACAGCCCGATGCCGACCCGCGCCGAAGTCTCCGACGTGGCCAACGCCGCGCTGGACTATACCGACGCGGTGATGCTGTCGGCCGAAAGCGCCGCCGGCGAATACCCGGTCGAAGCCGTGCAGGCCATGGCTCGCGTGTGCCTGGGTGCCGAGAAACACCCGACCAGCCAGAAATCCAGCCACCGCATCGGTCGCCAGTTCCAGCGTTGCGACGAGAGCGTGGCCCTGGCAACCATGTACACCGCCAACCACTTCCCGGGCGTCAAGGCCATCATCAGCCTCACCGAGAGTGGCTACAGCCCGCTGATCATGTCGCGCATCCGCTCGTCGATCCCGATCTTCGCCTTCACCCCGCACCGCGAAGCCCAGGCTCGCGTGGCACTGTTCCGTGGCGTCTACACCGTGCCGTTCGACCCGGCCTCGCTGCCAGCCAACAAGGTCAGCCAGGCGGCGGTGGACGAGCTGCTCAAGCGCGGCGTGGTCGAGCCGGGCGACTGGGTCATCCTGACCAAGGGCGACAGCTACCACGGCACCGGCGGCACCAACACCATGAAGATCCTCCACGTCGGCGATCCGATGGTGTGATCCCCCCGTGAATGCAAAAGGCCGCTCATCGAGCGGCCTTTTGCGTTTCAGCGGTCTCGCTTCATTTCTGGTTGTAGCTCTGGATCAGGTTGGCGTAAGCCGGCAAGTGGCCGCCGAGGATACCGCCGAACCCTTCGACGTCATTTCGCCAGTCGCGGTGCAGCTCACCACCGACGCTGAACCAGTTGACCAGTTGGGCGCCGGCATGGGCCATGCGTGCCAAGGCGGCATCGCGCACTGCGGTGTTGAAGGTGCCGGAAGCGTCCGTCACCACGAAGACGTCATAACCGGCCTCCAGTGCGGAGAGCGTGGGAAATGCCACGCAAACGTCGGTGACCACACCCGCGATGATCAGCTGCTTGCGCCCTGTGGCCTTGATCGCGTTGACGAAATCCTCGTTATCCCAGGCATTGATCTGCCCCGGGCGAGCGATGTAGGGCGCATCCGGAAACATGGCCTTGAGCTCCGGCACGATGGGACCATTGGGGCCCGTTTCGAAGCTGGTGGTAAGAATGGTCGGCAGCTTGAAGAACTTGGCGATATCGGCCAGTGCCATGACGTTGTTCTTGAACTCGTCGGGCGAATAGTCGCGCACCAGCGAGAGCAAACCCGCCTGGTGATCGATCAACAATACGACGGCATCGTCCTTGTCCAAACGCTTGTAAGTGAAAGCCATGGGAAAACTCCTGTACGGGTGATGAGGCTGAACCTCGAGACCATTACGATCTCGAAGGACGCTCAGCCTAGTGGCAGGGGCCGCTGGCAATCGACCGCGCAGAGGGAAAATAGCTTTTCGAAAAAACCGAACAAAAATCCTCGACGAAGGCATTACCCTCATCCAATCGAATCGGGGGAGAAGCCCGCACATGAAGCTTGATCTGCAGGAAATCGAAACCTATCTGCGGGTGGTGGAACTGGGTGGCGTAAGCCGGGCAGCGGAGGACCTGGCGCTATCCAAGTCGGTGATCAGCAAGCGTCTGAGCGATCTGGAACAACGTCTCGGTAGCAAACTGCTGCACCGCTCGACGCGCAAGGTCACACCGACCGACACCGGCCTGGCTTTCTACCAGCAGGCCAAGCAGGCACTGCTGGAGCTGAGCGAAGCCGCCGAGGCGGCAGCCTTCAATGACAGTGGTCTCTGCGGGCGCCTGAACATGCTGGCGCCGATGAGTTTCGGCACGCTCTGGCTGGCGCCGCTGATCGCCGAATTCATGCGTCTGCATCCACAGCTGGAAGTCAGCTTATACCTCGAAGATCGCATCAGCGATTTCGAGCGCGAAGGCTATGACCTCTGCGTACGGATCTCACGCATCGGCGATAGCGCGCTGATCGCCCGCAGGCTCGCCAGCAGCGCCCGGATACTCTGCGCCAGCCCGGAGTATCTACAAAGGCAAGGCACGCCGGAACATGTCGAAGCGCTGCGTGAGCACGACTGCATCGGCTACAGCAACGTTGCTTCACGGCAATTCTGGTCCTTCGAAAACGACGATGAGCAAGGCGAACTGGCGAACGTGGCACCACGCGGACGTTTTTCCAGCAACAACGGCGAAGTCATGCGCGAAATGGTGCTGGCCGGCCAGGGTCTGGCGTTGCTGCCAAGCTTCCTGGTCCACCGGCATCTGAAAGACGGTTCGCTGGTCGAGATCCTGCCTCAGGCGCGGCCCAAGCCTTACTCGATCTATGCCATGTACCCGCGCTCCCGGCGGGCTTCACGCAAGGTCGTGGCGCTTTGCGAGTTTCTCCAGCAGCGCCTGCTCGAGCCGCCGTGGGAATAGATCAGGAAAACCGAGAGAAATCCGGCTTTCTGCGCTGCATGAAGGCCGTCAACGCCTCGACGGCCTCCGGCGAACGCAGGCGCTGGCCGAACAGAGCACCCTCCTCCTCGATCACCTTGCGCAGCTGCTCGCGATCCGGCGCGCGCATCAGACGTTTACTGTCGGCGACCGCTGATGGCGCCAGCTCGAGAAAACGCTGTGCCATCTCGCGCGCCTTGTTCAGCGTCGTCGCGCCATCCTCCAGCGCCTGGTTGGCGATCCCCCAGGTAGCGGCCTGCTCGCCCGTGAAGGCCTGGCCAAGCAACAGCAGCTCGGCGGCGCGTGCGTGGCCCAGCAGACGCGGCAGAATCAGGCTGGAGCCATATTCGGGGCACAAACCAAGATTGACGAAGGGCATTTTCAACTGCGCATCACGGCTGACGTAGACCAGGTCGCAATGCAGCAACAAGGTGGTACCGATACCCACCGCCGGGCCGGCCACGGCGGCGACCACCGGCTTGCTGAACTCGAACAGGGCGCGCATGAACTGGAACACTTCGCTGTTCAGTCCGTTGGGCGGCGCCTGGATGAAGTCGGCGACATCGTTGCCACTGGTGAAGCACGCCTCGCTTCCGGTGAGCAGCACCACGCGCACGCTGGGGTCGCGCTCGGCCTCGTCCAGCATTTCGGCCATACCAGCGTACATGGCACGGGTCAGGGCATTCTTCTTGTCCGGGCGGTGCATGCGCAGGGTCAACAGACCGCCGTCGCGTTCGATATGCAGGTGTTCGCTCATGAAATGCTCCAGAACCGTAGGGTGCGCCGTGCGCACCACACGCCTGGGCAGCCGGGCCGGTGCGCACGGCGCACCCTACGCGCGGGGAAGGAAAACGTCGGCGAGCATCTGGCTGCGCGGCAAGCCGGCCATGTAGAGGCGCCGCGCAAAGCTGTCGACCGTAGAAGGACGGCCGCAGAGTAAGGCGAGGGTCTGCCGTGAAACAAGGCGCAGTTCGGCCAAAGCAGCCGGCAACTGCGCCGCCGTTATCAGCTCCACCTGCAGGTTGGCGTGTTGCGCCGCCAGCGCCTGAAGCTCGCTCGCCAGATAGTGCTCGACCGACTCATGCGCCACGTGCAGCAGGCGGATGGCGCCTTGGTGCTCCTGACGCAACGCTTCACGCAACACCCCGTAGAGCGGCGCAAGACCGGTACCGGCAGCCATCAGCCAGAGTGGTCGCGCCTGCCAATCGACGTCGTAATGCAGGGCGCCACCGCGCAGCTCACCGAGGCGCAGCGCGTCGCCAACCTGCAGGCGCCGCGCTGCATCGCAGAATGCACCGGGCAGGCGACAATCGATGTGAAACTCCAGGCAGTCGTCCTCGCCTGGCACACTGGCCAGTGAATAGGGCCGGGCAACGCCTTGTTCATTCCACAGCAGCAGATGCTGGCCGGGGCAATAGCGCAACGATCTGGCCGGCTGCAAGCGCAGACGTAAAACCTGCGGGCTGGGCCAGTCCAGAGCGACCACCCTGGCCGCCAGGCCATCACGCTGCGGGTCGAAGGGTTCGACCTGCAGGTCGTCGATCACCTGGCACTGACAAGCCAGGCGCCAGCCCTCGGCACGCTTGTCGGCCGCCAGTGCCTCGGGCTGACGATCCAGAGGCTCACCGGCTACGCAGCGCACCAGACAGGCGTGACAACTGCCGGCGCGGCAGCTGTAAGGCACCGCTACACCGCCTCCGAGCAACGCATCGAGCAAGTTGGTTTGTTGGACGACCTGCAACTGCAGGTCACCCACACGCAGTTCAGGCACCCGCATTCTCCCAGCTGGCATCGCAACGATTACGTCCGCCGCGCTTGGCCTGGTAAAGCGCCTGATCGGCACGCTGCAGGGCTTCATCGAGATCGTCACCGGCGACCAGCAGCGTCATGCCGGCGGACAGGCTGAGATTGTCGACCTTCACGCCCAACGGCTCGGCCCTGGCGAAGGCTTCGCGCAGGCGCTCGCAGCAGGCGGTGAACTGGTCGGCATCGGTATTGGGCAATAGCAGGACGAATTCCTCACCGCCGTAGCGGGCAATGATGTCGCCGTCACGCAGACAGGCACGGGCAACTGCGGCGAAGGTTTGTAGCACCCGGTCACCGGCAGCATGGCCATGAGCATCGTTGATTCGTTTGAAATGGTCCAGGTCGATCAACGCCAGACCGTGATGCCGCCCGTGGTCCAGATGTTCCAGTTCGCGGGTGGCCAGACGCAGGAAATGGCGACGGTTGAACAGCCCGGTGAGTTCGTCGGTGGCGACCAGATCCTCGAGCTGGCGCATCATCCCGCGCAAGGTGTCCTGATGCGCCTGCAAGGCGAAGCGGCGTTGGCGCATGCGTTTGCGCATGGCCTGCACGTAGCTGGAGAAAAGACACAGCCAGACCAGCAGAATGAACAGCACCCACACCTGCAGCCAGGCCATGCCCGGGTCCACCAACTGCATGCGATAGGCCTCGATCAGCACCATGGCAGTGAAGCCGAAGAAGGCAAAGGCGGCGCAACGCACGAACACCCGCGGCGGCAACTGGAACACGCCAAACAGCAGGATCAGTACATAGAAGACCATCATCACGCCGCGCGCACTGTCGAACAGCGCCAGCACCGGTGGCTGCCAGGCTAGCGCCACCAACACCTGGGCTTCGGTCAGGCTGGGATCGTCACAACGCAGGTTGCGCCCGGAGAGAAACAGCCACAGAAATACCAATTGGCTGCCGAACACGCCCAGTGTCAACCAGGCGGCAGTACTGAGGGAGCCGAGAAAAAGACCATTGAACACGGCGAACCAGCAGACGAGCGCCATCATCGCGTAGGTAGCGAAGGCCATGGCGAAGCGTTTGAGCAGGAGGCTCTGCAGGCTGCGTTGCGTTCCCCGGCGAGTCGTTGAGCTCATGGGCTCCATCCCATACTGGCATCTGGCCGTACTCTACCCTTGTGATCACAAAAAACCTAGGCCGCAGTAGGAAACCGCTGAAAATCAGGCGAGCCAGTCAGCGCGGGAAAGAACAGGCGAAAACGATCGCAGTCGCGCCCGACGTTACTAGCTGCAAATGAGCATTCGACCAGGCTGGCGTTCCGCCTGTTTCAACGTGACGATGGCGATGCACGACTGCATGGATGCAGGAGCTAGAGGGACAGCCGAGGTCGCTTTGCCGGCGCCCGATAACCGCCCACTGCACTTGCCATCGACCTTCGGCTGCTGTGCCCGACGCGAGCGGGTGCGGTATACTGCCGCGCCTTTTTGGGCGGCTCTGTAGATATCGCCAAGGTGGTTTCCAGAGCTGCCCTTCCGCCGTTGCGCCGGGTCGTTGTCCGGCGCTTCCTTGTTGATGTTCCCTGATAGAGGAGCGCCCCAATGACCGTGATCAAGCAGGACGACCTGATTCAGAGCGTCGCCGACGCACTGCAGTTCATCTCCTATTACCACCCCGTCGACTTCATCCAGGCGATGCACGAGGCCTACCTGAAGGAAGAGTCGCCGGCCGCCAAGGACTCCATGGCGCAGATCCTGATCAACTCGCGCATGTGTGCCACCGGCCACCGCCCGATCTGCCAGGACACCGGCATCGTCACCGTGTTCATCAAGGTCGGCATGGACGTGCGCTGGGACGGCGCCACCATGAGCGTCGACGACATGATCAACGAGGGCGTGCGTCGCGCCTACAACCTGCCGGAAAACGTGCTGCGCGCCTCGATCCTGGCCGACCCGGCCGGTGCCCGCAAGAACACCAAGGACAACACCCCGGCGGTGATCCACTACTCCATCGTTCCCGGTGACAAGGTGGAAGTGGACGTCGCAGCCAAGGGCGGCGGCTCCGAGAACAAATCGAAAATGGCCATGCTCAACCCGTCCGACTCCATCGTCGACTGGGTGCTGAAGACCGTGCCGACCATGGGCGCCGGCTGGTGCCCGCCAGGCATGCTCGGCATCGGCATCGGCGGTACTGCCGAAAAAGCGGCAGTGATGGCCAAGGAAGTGCTCATGGAGCACATCGACATCCACGAGCTGCAGGCCCGTGGCCCACAGAACCGCATCGAAGAGCTGCGTCTGGAGCTGTTCGAGAAGGTCAACCAGCTGGGCATCGGCGCCCAGGGTCTGGGCGGCCTGACCACCGTGCTCGACGTGAAGATCATGGATTACCCGACCCACGCGGCTTCGCTGCCGGTGTGCATGATCCCCAACTGCGCCGCCACCCGTCACGCCCACTTCGTGCTCGACGGCTCGGGACCTGCCGAACTGGAAGCGCCGGATCTGGACGCCTACCCGGAAATCGTCTGGGAAGCCGGCCCGAGCGCACGTCGCGTCAACCTCGACACCCTGACCCCGGAAGACGTGCAGAGCTGGAAGCCGGGCGAGACCGTCCTGCTCAACGGCAAGATGCTCACCGGCCGCGACGCTGCGCACAAACGCATGGTCGACATGCTCAACAAGGGCGAGCAACTGCCGGTGGACCTCAAGGGTCGCTTCATCTAYTACGTCGGCCCGGTCGATCCGGTCGGTGACGAAGTGGTTGGCCCGGCTGGCCCGACCACCGCTACCCGCATGGACAAGTTCACCCGTCAGATCCTCGAGCAGACCGGCCTCTTGGGCATGATCGGCAAGTCCGAGCGCGGCCCGATCGCCATCGACGCGATCAGGGACAACAAGGCCGTGTACCTGATGGCCGTCGGCGGCGCTGCCTACCTGGTGGCTCAGGCGATCAAGAAGTCCAAGGTCCTGGCCTTCGAAGAACTCGGTATGGAAGCCATTTACGAGTTCGAAGTGAAAGACATGCCGGTGACCGTCGCGGTCGACACCAACGGTGAGTCGGTACACATCACCGGCCCTGCGATCTGGAACAAGAAGATCGCCGAAAGCCTGGCGGTGGAAGTGAAGTAAGGCAGCCGCAAGCGACAAGCTTCAAGCTGCAAGAAGAAGCCCGGCCAAGTGCCGGGCTTCTGCGTTTCCGGGCGCTGACATTGAACCGGAGCTGCCGGCATGGATCAGCCAAGCGGAACGATACCCGCCCATACGCGGCCTAACACGGAAATCGTCAAGGAGGTGCCATGACCTTTTCCATCGTTGCCCGCTGCCCCCGCAGTGGCCAGTTCGGCGTCGCCGCCGCCACTGCGATGCCTGCCGTCGGCAAGCTGCTCAGCCACGCCGCCGCCGGTGCAGGAGCAGTGGCGACCCAGGCACAGGTCAATCCCTATCTCGGCCTGGATGGCCTGCAACTGCTGCGTCAGGGTTTATCGGCGAACGAAGCGCTGCAGCGACTCAAAGTCACTGATCCCTGCATGGAACTGCGCCAGTGCGCGCTGATCGACGCCCAGGGCGACAGCGTCTGCTGGACCGGAGAGAAATGCATTCCCTGGGCCGGCTCGCTGGTCGGCGAACAGTTCTGCGTACAGGGCAATCGCCTGGTCGGCCCGCAGGTGCTGGACGCAGTGGCCGAAGCATTTCGCCGCACCGAGAAACGCGCGCTGATCGAACGCCTGATCGAAGCGCTGGCCGCCGGCGATCGATGCGGCGGCGACCGCCATGGCGAGTCGTCCGCCGTGATCTACGTGGTCGATCAGGAGGAGTATCCACTGTGGGACATCCGCGTCGACCATCACCTCGACCCGCTGGCCGAGCTGCGCCGTCTGCACAAGGTGTTCGCCCGCGACGTACTGCCGGAGATCCTCGCCATGCCCACACGCGACAATCCGGCAGGCCTGGCGGCGGAGGACTCGGTCTAGCGCGCCGCCGCACCGAAGCGCCGCCGATAATCGCCAGGCGACACCCCCACCAGGCGTATGAACACTTTGCGAAACGCACCACTGTCGCTGTATCCCACCTGCCAGGCGACCTGCTCGATGCTCTGGCGAGTGAACTCGAGTAGCTCGCGCGCCTTGCTCACGCGCAGCTGCTGGCAATACTCGGTCGGTTTCATGCCCGTGGCAGCGCGAAAACGGCGCAGGAAAGTACGCTCACCCAAACCAGCCCAAGCGGCCATGTCGGCCAGGCTCGCGTCCGCCGCCACCTGAAGCCAGCGCTGAACGGCAAGCACTGCGGCATCGCCATGATCGAGACTGGGCGCAAAACTGCTGAAATGCCGCTGCGACTCCCGATTCAGATCGATCACCAGAAAGCGCGCGGTCTCCGCCGCAATGGTCGGCCCCATCAGCCGCGTCACCAGCGCCAGGCCAAGATCGGTCCAGGCCATCAGGCCCCCGGCGGTGATCAGATCACCATCGTCGATGACCATACGCTCGGGAAGTACCCGGACGAGGGGGAAACGAGCCGCCATCTGAGCAGCCAGCGACCAGTGGGTGGTTACCGTTCGACCATCGAGCAACCCGGCTTCGGCCAACGCGAAAGCACCGACGCAGACCGACGCCAGCAATACACCCGCGCCATGCTGCTCACGCAGCCAGTCGCGATAACACGCGGCGAGCGGCTGCGTGGCATCGCCATCCAGACAAGGCGGCAAAATCACCACCTGCGGCGCCTCCTCACCCTGTGGCAGGCTATCGAACACACGACGCACGCACCCCGCCTCATCGGCCTGCCAGTGACTGACCCGCAGCCGAGGCACTGCCTGACGTTCCTGCCCCGTCGCCATCCTGTTCGCCACGCTGAACAGATCCCCCAACCCATGCACCGCAGCGAGCTGCGCACCGGGGTAGAGCAATAATCCGATCTCCAGACAGCGCTCGCTCATTGTCAGTTTTTCCCCGCAGATTGTCGGCCCTGCCCATCCTAGCAAACGCGCCGAGGCGATAAGGTGTGCGGCACATCATCCCACGGAGAACACCATGAGCAAGCGCGCCCTGATCCTGATCGATATCCAGAATGACTATTTCGAAGGCGGCAAATGGACGCTCGAGGGCATGGACAGTGCCACCGCCAATGCCGCTCGCGTAATGTCGGCAGCACGCAAGAAGGGCGACAAAGTGATCCATGTACGCCATGAGTTCGGGAGCGATAACGCGCCCTTCTTCGCCCCCGGCAGCACAGGCGCGCGCATCCATACGCTGGTGCAACCCCTGGCAGGCGAAGCGGTGGTGCTCAAGCATCAGGTCAATGCCTTTCTCGACACCGACCTCAAGGCCCAACTGGACGACGCAGACATCGAACAAGTAACCCTGGTCGGCGCCATGAGCCATATGTGCATCGATGCCGCAGCACGCGCCAGCAGCGACTTTGGCTACGCCACCACCGTCATTCACGATGCCTGCGCGACGCGCGACCAGTCGTTCGAGGGCCAATCGATTGCGGCCGCCCAGGTGCATGCTGCGTACATGGCCGCCCTTGCTTTCGCCTATGCGAGCGTGGTTTCGACCGAGCAGTATCTGGCGGGCTGAGTCAGCTTGCCCCGAAACGCTGCAGTTGCATCTCGCGCAGGCGGCTTAGCGTGCGCCGGAAGGCGAAGCCGAGATAACCCTGGGTGTAGAGTTCATCCAGCGCCACCTCGGCCTCGATATACAGCGGCACGCGGCGGTCGTAGCACTCGTCGACCAGGGCAATGAAGCGCCGTACCGCATCGTCGTTGCGCGACAGCGCCGGCAACTGCCGATCCCCGGCATCGACCCGTTCGGCGCCATCCTCGGTGCCACGGGCGATGCGTCCTTCACGCTGCTCACCACCCAGGCATGGCACCTCGCCGAGCAGGATGGCCGGGAAGCGCTCGCACARTTCGATGAAATCCACCGCCGCCAGTGGCTGCTCGCACAGATCGTGAAAACGACACCACAGTGCCGCAGGGCAGTGACCGAGGCTCACCAGGCTGCGATGGGCCAGCTGCAGCGGTTCACGGCTGATGACCTGCCCATCGCTCAAGCGGGCGAACAGCTCGCCCAGCGCCTGTGGCTGCTGCACCCAATAGCGTTGAACCTCGGCACCGGGATGCAGGCGATGATCCTGTTCGCCGTCCACGGCAATGACCTGCATATGCATCTTGAGCGCAGCGATGGCGGGCAGGAAGCGCTCGCGGTTGTAGCCCTCGGCATACAGCTGATCCGGCGGCTGGTTGGAGGTGGCCACCAGCACCACGCCCTGCTCCACCACCAGGCTGAGCAGGCGGCCCAGCAGCATGGCATCGCCGATATCGCTGACGAACAGCTCGTCGAAACAGAGCACACGCACCTCGCGTCCCAGCTCCTCGGCTAAAAGTCGTAGCGGATCGGCATTGCCGGTCAGCTGGAACTGCCGGCGATGCACCCATTGCATGAAATGATGAAAATGCTGCCGCCGCGCCGGCACTCGCAGGGCGTTATAAAAGCTGTCCATCAGCCAGGTCTTGCCACGCCCGACCGGCCCCCAGAGATAAACGCCGAGCGGCCGTTCGCCGCGTTGCGCGACCTCGAAGCACTGCTGCAGCGCCTCGACCGCGCGGCGTTGTGCAGCATCGACCACGAAGCCGGCTGAAAGCGCACGCGCGTAGGCAGCACGAGGTGAATCCGGCAGGGCCTGCGGCGCGTTCAACGCAGCACCAACCGGCCGTCATCGAACTGTCGTGGCCAGTCGCGACGGGTGAACACCTGGCCCTGCTCGCGCACGCGGCGCACCTCATCCAGATCCAGCTCGCAGATCAGCCAGTGGCTGCGCGTGGGGCACAGCTCCTCGCTCTCGGCGACGATGCCGCTAGCCGGCATGCCGTAGTCCGATGGCACGTACAGCGAGGCTCGGCCATAGCCCTCGTCCAACGAGGGCGACCAGGGCGCCAGGCCGACGGTAGGCGAGTGCAGCACGGCGATCTGGTTCTCCAGCGCGCGAGCCTGGGCGCCGATGCGCACGCGATGAAAGCCGGCCACGGTATCGGTGCAACTGGGCGCCAGGATCAGATCGACACCCGCCTCGGCCAGGGTATGCGCCAGCAACGGAAATTCGTTGTCATAGCAGATCAAAATGCCGAGCTTGCCCAGTGCCGTGTCGAACACCTTGAGGCCGCTGCCCGCCGCGATGTGCCACTGTTCGAGCTCGAAGCGGGTCATGATCAGTTTGTCCTGGGTACCCAGGCAGCCATCCGGGCCGAACAGCCAGGCGCGATTGCGGTAGATGCCGTCGTCATCGAGCACCGCCATCGAGCCGGGCTGCAGGTAGAGATTCAACCGCCGCGCCAGGTGCTCGCACAGCTCCAGCCAGCGTGGCAGCAGCGGCTGGATGCCGGCGATGGAACCATGCAGGTCGCCGCGCTCTTCTTCCGGTAACTGCCCGGTCAGCACCAACCCGGCGTACTCCGGCAGCAACAACAGTTCAGCGCCCTGCCCGGCAGCCTCTTCGCAGAGTGTGGTGAGGTGCTCGACGTAGGCATCCCAGGTGGGCAGCAGATCGATGTGGTACTGGCAGGCGGCAACCTTGATCATGAGGTGAGTTCCTTCAACCAGAACGACATGGGCTTGGCCGACTCTTCGGCTTCGTCCAGGTCACGCCAGTGGTAATGGGTGTGCAATTCGGGGTGATGGCGGTAGCCGCGCCTGATCCAGAAGGCGTCAAGCGGCTGGTAGTCGGCAGGCCGTCGCGGGTGATCGACGGGGCGCTGCACGGCGCAGAAGGCGCACCAGTCGAAACGCCCCAGCTTGCGTGCATGGGCCTCGCGCTCGGCGAAGAAGCGCACGCCCAGACCGCGCCCGCGCCAGGCCGGCAAGACCACCGACTCGGCGCAGTAGAAGATCCGCGCCGAGTCCCAGCCCGCAGCAATGAACGGCTGCTGAAACGCCTCGGTTTCGTCCTGCAGCGGCAACGCCGTGCAAGCGCCTACCACCTGACCGGCGTCGACGACCAGCACGCACAGGCTATCGGCACTGCGCACGTAGGTAGCCAGGTACTCGGCCTCGTAGTCGAGGTCGCCAGCGTAGAGATAGGGAAACTCGCGGAACACCTGGATACGCAGGCGCGCCAGATCGTCGATATGGGGCGCAATCTCGGCCCCGTGGAGCAACTGAATGTCCATGCGCAGTCGTTGGCCAACAGCAGGGTGACGCCGACGGCTATGCCGGCGGGAAGCGGCGAACTTATCATGCCCACCGGCAAACCACTAACCACGCACCGCAAGGAACTTAGCCATGACCGCCACCGAACTGGTTCAGGCCTACTACGCCGCCTTCAATGCCGGCGACATGCCCGCCTTTCTCGACCTGCTGGCCGACGACGTGGTGCACGACATCAACCAGGGCGAGCGTCAGGTCGGCAAGGCCACCTTCGCCGCCTTCATGGACAAGATGAACCGCTGCTACCGCGAGCGCCTGACCGACATCGTGGTGATGCAGAACGCCGAAGGCAGCCGCGCCGCTGCCGAGTTCGTGGTGCACGGCGAGTACCTGGCCGACGACGAAGGCCTGCCGCCGGCCAACGGCCAGACCTACGTGCTGCCGGCAGGCGCCTTCTTCGAGATCAAGCACGGCAGGGTGGCGCGCATCAGCAACTACTACAACCTCAATGACTGGGTTGCGCAGGTCGGCTGAATATCCTCAGGCCCGGGGCCGGGCCTGGCAGCCGCTCGGTGCCCTGATGCACAACCCCCTCCCAGCTCAGTGAACCCAGTACAGCCCACGTTGCTCGGCCAGCCGCGCTCGCTCCCGATCCAGCTCGGCCCGTAGCTCTTCTTCACTGGGTAACACCAGCTTGTATTTGCTGGCGAACAGTTGCTCGCTGCCCTGCAGCACCGAATAACGCACCACGGACGCATCCTTCTGCGCACAGAGGATGATGCCCACGGTCGGGCCGTCTTCCAGGCCGCGCCTGAGGTCATCGAACATGCGCACGTACATGTCCATCTGGCCGATATCCTGATGGGTCAACTCGCCGCGCTTGAGATCGAAGATCACGAAGCACTTGAGCAGGTAGTTGTAGAACACCAGGTCGATATAGAAATCCTTGCTCTCGGTGCTGATGCGCTGCTGCCGGCCGACGAAGGCGAAACCCTTGCCCAGTTCCAGCAGAAAGCTCTGCAACTGGTCGATCAGCGCCTGCTCCAGCTCGCCTTCCAACATGGTGCCGGCATTGGGCAGGCCGAGGAACTCCAATAGCACCGGATCGCGCACGAACTCACGCGGGCTCTTGCCCAGGGCCTGCAGCTTGCTCGCCGCCTCCTGCTCGACCGCCGCGCGATCCTGGCTGGCCAGCAGACGCTCGTAATACAACGTGCCGATCTGCCGCTCCAGCGCACGGGTGCTCCAGTTCTGCGTCGCGGCCTCGTTCATGTACCACTGCCGTGCACTGTCGCTGTCCAGCTTGAGCAGGGTGCGATAATGCGTCCAGCTCAATTCGCGACGCAGTGCGTCGCGAATTGGAAAAGCCAGAAAGAACGCCCGCATATGTCGCAGATTGGTTGCATCGAAACCTTTGCCGAACTCGGCCGTCAGTCCCTTGGCCAGCGTCGTTAACAGATTCTTGCCGTAGGCGGCACGCGCCTGCCCACCCTGCTCGAATTCAACGATATGCCGGCCGATTTCCCAGCAGGTTTGCACCTGAATCGTATCCACCGCACGCACGGCCTGCTGCCGGGCCTGGCGGATCAGCTCAGCCAGTTCGGTGAGCAGAGGTTGCAACTTGGGGTCAGCATTGAGTGACGTCATCTTTCCTCCCTGAATGCTCGGTCTTGATCCTGCCAGCGATGGCCCATTCAGTCCGAAACGTACCCACTCAACCGGCCAAGTGCCAGTGTTCGAGCCCTCTGTGAGCGGATTCATCTGCGATGGCCAACGCCGAGACCATAAGCCTGAAACATTCTGCAAAGTCTTAATACAGCGTTAAGCCAGCCCCTCCCACAATCGCCCCCAGGTTCATTACCGAGGTTCCGAGCATGGAACTCCCCTGGGCGCAGCATGATCGTCCCGTGGCCCGTATCGGGCGCGGCGATAGTTACGAACTCCACCTGGCTTCTCCCGACAGCGCACGCCGCGTTGCCCTGGAGCGGTTCATCCGCCAGCGCTTCGAGTTGCAGCACGGCGCACGCATCCGCCACTTCATGCCCTGCCTGTTCGGCCTGGAAAATCAAAGCGGGCAGTTGCTCGGCGCGGTGGGCGTGCGCAGCGGCAACAGCGGCCCGCTGTTTCTCGAGCGCTACCTGAACGAGCCGATCCAGACTGCCATCGGCACACGCCTGGGCCACAGCGAGCCCAGCCGGGGCGAGCTGGTGGAAGTCGGCAACCTGGCCGCAGACAGCCCCGGCGCCGCGCGCTTGCTGATCGTCGCCCTGACCGATCTGCTGGTAGCCCTGGGTTTTCACTGGGTCACCTTCACCGGCACCCCAACCCTGCTCAACAGCTTCCAGCGCCTGGGCCTGACCCCCATCGCCCTGGGCGAAGCCGATCCGGCGTGCATGGGCAAGGAGCTGGCCGACTGGGGTAGTTACTACGACAGCCGCCCACTGCTCATGGCGGGCGACATTCATGGCGGCCACCAGCGTCTGCTGCAGCTGGGCGCCTATCCGCGCCTCGGCCATCAACCGCTCTATGCACCGGAGGAGATGCCCGATGTGGTCTGCAGCTGAATCCTTCTTCGCTCGCCTGGCCGAGTTCGGCCCGCACATCGCCCTGGCAGAAGGCGAGCGCACGCTGACCTATGCCGAACTGCTCGGCGCGGTCGCAGCGCGCGGCAGGCACCTGCGCGCCCTTGGCGTCCACCGTGTGGCGCTGGCCCTGGACAACGGCATCGACTGGGTGCTGTGGGATCTGGCGGCGTTGCATGCGGGCCTGGTCTGCGTACCGCTGCCGTCGTTCTTCTCTGCCGAGCAGCAGCGCCATGTGCTCGACAGTGCCGGCATCGATTGCCTGATCGGCAACAGCGCCCCCGGTTTCGCCACCGTCGAGGGCGACATTCATCGCCGCACCGTGACGCAACCGGCCACGCTGCATCCGGGCACCTGCAAGATGACCTACACCTCCGGCACCACCGGCCAGCCCAAGGGCGTGTGCCTGGACCTGAAAACGCAACTGGCAGTGGCCGGCAGCCTGGTCAAGGCCAGCGCCAGCCGCGAGGTGCAGCGGCACCTGTGCATCCTGCCGCTGGCGACCTTGCTGGAGAACATCGCCGGCGTCTACGCGCCGCTGCTGGCCGGCGTCCGGGTCGAGCTGATGCCCATGGCGCAGATCGGCCTGACCGGTGCCAGCGGCTTCGACCTGGCGCGCTTTCTCCAGGCGCTGCACGCCGCTCAGCCGCACAGTCTGATCCTGCTGCCGCAACTGCTGCTGGCGCTGGTCAGCGCCGGCGAACGTCAGTTGCCGGTGCCGAAATCTCTGCGTTTCGTCGCCGTCGGTGGCGGCCGGGTTTCCGCGCAGTTGCTGGAGCGCGCCGACGCGTTGAGTCTGCCGATCTTCGAGGGCTATGGCCTGTCCGAGTGCGCCTCGGTGGTGTGCCTGAACACGCCCGAGCAACGCCGCATCGGCAGCACCGGAAAACCGCTCGACCATCTACAAGTGACGCTGGCGGGCGACGGCGAAGTGCTGGTCAAGGGCGCGCGCATGCTCGGTTATCTGGGTGAGCCGGCACCGCAAGGCGAATGGCTGGGCACCGGTGACCTCGGTCATTTCGAGTTTGGCTTTGTGGTGCTGCACGGGCGCAAGAAGCATCAGTTCATCACCGCCTACGGGCGCAACGTCAACCCGGAATGGGTGGAGTCAGAACTGGTGCAGCAGTTGCCCATCGCCCAGGCCTGGCTGCACGGCGAGGCGCTGCCGGGCAACGTCGCGGTGCTGGTGCCGCGCTTCGCCAATACCCCAGACGCGCAGTTGCAGGAAGCCGTGGACGCCGTCAATCACGGCCTCCCGGACTACGCCCGCGTACATCACTGGCTGCGCGCCGATGCCCCGTTCAGCACGAGCAACGACCTGGCCACGGCCAATGGTCGCCTGCGCCGCATCACCCTGTTCAACCATTACCAAGCCGCCATCGATGAGCTGATGGCAGAAGGAGTACATGCATGACTTTCTACGATTCCCTGCTGAACCAGACCCAGGCCGAACGCGACTACCTGCTGAGTGCACCGATCATCCAGCAGGCCATGACCGGCCAGGTCGCCCTGCACAGCTACATCGCCTTCCTCACCGAGGCCTACCACCACGTCAAGCACACCGTGCCGTTGCTGATGGCCTGTGGCGCACGCCTGCCGGAACGCCTGGAATGGCTGCGCGAGGCTATCGCCGAGTACATCGAGGAAGAAACCGGCCACCAGGAGTGGATACTCAATGACATCGCGGCCTGCGGCGCCGACAAGGAAGCGGTGCGCCATGGCACACCGCACATGGCCACCGAACTGATGGTGGCCTATGTCTACGACCGCATCGCCCGGCATAACCCGGTGAGTTTCTTCGGCATGGTCAACGTGCTCGAAGGCACCAGCATCGCCCTGGCCACCCAGGCCGCCGGCATCATCCAGGACAAACTGCAGCTGCCGAACAAGGCCTTCAGCTACCTCAACTCCCACGGCAGCCTGGATCTGGAACACATCGAGTTCTTCAAGAAACTGATGAACCAACTGGACAACGACGATGACAAGGCCGCCGTGGTACACACTGCCAAAGTCGTCTACCGCCTGTATGGCGACATGTTCCGCAGCCTGCCGCTGGCTGGCGAGGAGTAAGGCCATGCAGCCGACAAATTGCCGTGCCCTGCTGACCGGCGCCAGTGGTGGCATCGGCCTGGCCCTGGCGCATCGTCTGGCCAGCGAAGGCGCCCATCTGCTGCTGGTCGGGCGCCGACTGGAGCCCCTGCAGCCACTTCTGCAACGCTTCCCGCAGAACGTGCTACTGGTGCAGGCCGATATTGCCAGCCGCAGCGGGCGTGATGCACTGGTCGCCGCCGCGCAGAACTTCGGTGGGCTGAACTGCCTGATCAACGCGGCGGGGGTCAATCGCTTCGGCCTGCTCGACCAGCAGGACGAGCAGCAGATCGCCGAATTGATCGGCCTCAACGTCACCGCCACGCTGCAACTGACCCAGCGCCTGCTGCCACTGCTACGAGCACAACGGCGTGCCCTGGTAATCAACGTCGGCTCGACCTTCGGCGCCATCGGCTACCCCGGCTTCACCGCCTACTGCGCCAGCAAGTTCGCCCTGCGCGGCTTCTCCGAGGCACTGCGGCGCGAGCTTGCCGACACCCACGTGCGGGTTCTCTACTTTGCCCCGCGAGCCACTCGCACATCGATGAACGCCCCCAGCGTGGTGGCGATGAACGATGAGCTGGGCGTGGCCATGGACGATCCGGAAAAAGTCGCGGCCGAATTGCTGCAAACCATCCGCCACGAGCAGGAAGAGCGCTACCTGGGATGGCCCGAGCGCCTGTTCGTACGCCTCAACGGCCTGCTGCCGCGCGTGGTCGACCAGGCCCTGCGCAAGCAGTTGCCGATCATTCAACGCTTCGCCCGCCACAAGCACTGAGGAGATTGCCCGTGAACGCATTTCGCACCCTGATCATCGCCGCACTCGGCTTCACCGCCCTGCCCGCCTTCGCCCTCAGTGACAACGGCCAGGCCCAGTTGCAGCAGTTGCAGACACGCTGGGCCGAGATCAACTACGAGACGCCGCAGAAGCAGCGCGAAGCGGCCTTCGCCAAGCTCGTCACGCAAGCCGATGCGGCCCTGGCCAGCGAACCCAGGGCGCCGGAGCTGCTGATCTGGCGCGGCATCATCCTCAGCACCCAGGCCGGTGCCAAGGGTGGTCTCGGCGCCCTGGGCCTGGTCAAGCAGGCCAAAGCCAGCCTGGAGCAGGCGCTGGCCATCGATCCAAAAGCCCTGGCTGGTTCGGCCTATACCAGCCTCGGCAGCCTGTATTACCAGGTCCCCGGTTGGCCGATCGGCTTCGGCGACGACGAACAGGCCGAGAAAATGCTCAAGCAGGCACTGGCGATCAACCCGGACGGCCTCGACCCGAACTATTTCTACGGCGACTTCCTGCAACGGCAGAAACACTACGAGCAAGCCCGCGCCGCACTGGAAAAGGCCCTGGCGGCCAAGGATCGTCCTGGCCGTGAGCTGGCCGACCAGGGGCGCCGCGCAGAAGCCACAGCGCTTTTGCAGCAGGTGACAGGTAAACTCCAGTAACCCTCTGCAGGAGTGACCATGCGCATTCTTCTCGTCGAAGACGACCAGGCCCTGGGCGAAGGCATTCGCACCGCGCTGAAACCCGAAGGCTATACCGTGGACTGGCTGCAGGACGGCGCCAGCGCGCTGCATGCGCTGAGCCACGAGAGTTTCGAGCTGGCCATTCTCGACCTCGGCCTGCCGCGCATGGACGGCCTGCAGGTGCTCAAGCACCTGCGCGCAGCGGCCAACCCGGTACCAGTGTTGGTGCTCACCGCACGTGACGCCACCAACGACCGCATCGCGGGCCTCGATGCCGGCGCAGACGATTACCTGGTCAAGCCCTTCGATGTCGCCGAGCTCAAGGCACGCCTGCGTGCCCTGCTGCGGCGCAGCTTCCAGCGCCCGCAACCGGCACTGCAATACCGCGGCATCAGTCTCGACCCGGCCAGCCAGGTGGTCGAATACCAGGGCCAGGTCATCAACCTGCCACGCAAGGAATTTCTCTTGCTGCACGAACTGCTGATCCAGCCCGGTCGCGTGCTGACCCGCGACAAGCTGCAACAGGCGCTCTATGGCTGGGATGAGGAAGTGGAAAGCAACGCCCTGGAAGTGCACGTGCACCACCTGCGCAAGAAATTCTTCCCGGAGCTGATCCGCACCGTGCGCGGCGTCGGTTATCTGGTGGACAAATGAGGCTGCTGAAAACCTTCGGTTCCATTCGTACCCGCATGCTCGCCCTGCTACTGCTGCTGGTAGCGGCCAGCTTCGGGCTGATCAGCCACAAGATCTACAACGACTCGGTGCATGAGGTGCGCGAGCTGTTCGACGCTCAGCTGTCGCAGACTGCGCGCCTGCTCATGGGCCTGGTACGCCACGACCTCAGCGAGAACGAGCGCGGTGAGATGCAGGCAGTGCTCGACGAAGCGCTGCTGCTGCACAGCGCGCGCAACCCGGACAACCTGCTCGGTCACGAATACGAGGGTAAGCTGGCCTTTCAGATGCTCGATGACGATGGCGAGCTGCTGTTCCAGTCTGCCAGTGCCCCACCTGGTTTGCTGAACAACATGATCGCGCAGCTCGGCCTGGCGCTGCCCAAGGATGACCAGCCCATGCGCGAGCGCCTGGTCCAACTGGCCCGCTACCTGATCGGCTATCACACTCTGAATATCGGCGAGCATCGCTGGCGCGTGTTCGTGCTGCATGACAGTCGCGATCACCACTGGGTACTGGCAGGTGAGCGCGAAGACGTGCGCGGCGAGCTGATCGGCAAGATTGCCCGACGCAGCCTGCAACCGCTGCTGATCGGCCTGCCCATCGTCGGCCTGCTGCTATGGCTGACCGTGGGTTGGGGTTTGTATCCGCTCAAACGCATGGCCGATGCCATTCGCGGCCGCGCCCCGGACAACCTGGCGCCGCTGGTCTTCCCGCCACTACCCAACGAGCTGGAGCCGATGGCCGCCGCGCTCAATCGCCTGCTGATGCAGGTCAACCAGTTGCTCGAACAGGAAAAGCGCTTCATCGCCGATGCCGCCCACGAGCTGCGTACGCCGTTGGCGGTGCTGCGCATCCACGCCCAGAACGCACTCGAGGCGCCGGATGCCGGCGACCGCGAAGAGGCGCTGAGACAGTTGGGCAGCGGTGTCGACCGCGCCACCCGCGTAGTCGCACAACTGCTGACACTGGCACGCCTGGACCCCAACGGCATCCGCCTGAACATGGATCACCTCGACCTGCTTGCCTTCCTGCGTGGCGAGCTGGCCGAACTGACACCCCTGGCGCTCAATCGCGGCCAGGAGTTGGTTCTCGACGCTCAGGAACCAGGCGACTACCACCTGCCGGCGGACGCGCCCAGCCTGGGTATCCTGCTGCAGAATCTGGTGAGCAATGCCGTGCAGTACACCCCGGCGGGCGGCTGCGTTCAGGTACAGCTGCAGGCCACCACTGAGGACCTGCTGCTGCAGGTACTCGACAGCGGCCCCGGTGTGCCTGCAGCGTTGCGCGAGCGGCTGTTCGAGCGCTTCTTCCGCGCTGGCGAAGGCCAGGGCGCCGGGCTGGGCTTGTCCATCGTGCGCCGCATCGTTGAATTGCATCAGGGCAGTATTGCCCTCGATGAGTCACCGCTCGGCGGCCTGCGTGTCAGCGTGCGCTTACCCCGGCGTCCCGGCAGCCTTGCCTGAATGATCGCAACGACAAATATCGATGGTCAGGTATAGCCATACCCAATCACAAAGATAGAGACAATCCGTTTTATCAATCAAAGCGCTTCTCCGATCATGCACACCTGTTCAACAGCCACTACCTACAGGAGTAACTTCGCATGAGCCTGATCAAACGCTTCTTCCAGCAATCCCAACCGAGCCAGCAGCCGACCACACCGAACGTGCAGGAGCACCCGAACTTCTGGATGTACCAGTGACTCAGCCGCTTGCACTGACCACCCTCAGCGGCACCTGACGCCCGGCCTTCTGTGCCAGGTAGCGGGTGCAGCTGACCCGCAGGAACGAGGCGAAATTGACCACTTCGCCGCGAAAATCCATGACCTCGTCATGCAGCTTGGCGATCAGCTGGTTGGTGGTCATGCCATCGACTTCGGCGATTTCGCGCAGGATGTCCCAGAACTGATTTTCCAGACGCAACGTGGTGACCACACCGCGGATGCGCAATGAGCGTGCGCGCGATTCGTAGAGAATCGGGTCGGCCTTCACATAGAGTTCGCACATTGGTTTTATCTCCTCACGAGCGTCGTAGCCCGGATGCAATACGGGGATGCCGACAATGGTGCGGCCCCGGATTGCATCCGGGCTACGTCAGCTACAAGCGGATTTCAGTACCCAGTACCTTGAGAAACGCCGCCAGCCAGGCCGGATGCGCAGGCCAGGCCGGCGCGGTGACCAGCTTGCCCTGTACGCGCGCCTGATCCACCGGGATTTCCACGTACTTGCCACCGGCCAACGCCACTTCCGGCGCACAAGCAGGATAGGCACTGCACTCGCGTCCCTCCAGCACCCCGGCGGCCGCCAGCAACTGGGCACCGTGGCAGACGGCAGCGATGGGCTTGTCGGCGCTGGTGAAGGCCTTCACCAGCGCGATGACGTCGGCATTCAGGCGCAGGTACTCGGGAGCACGGCCACCGGGAATGACCAGAGCGTCGTAGTCCTCGGCACGGACCTTGGCAAAATCGAAGTTGAGCGCAAAGTTGTGCCCCGGCTTCTCGCTGTAGGTCTGGTCGCCCTCGAAGTCGTGGATAGCGGTGCGTACCGTCTGGCCGCTCACCTTGTCCGGGCAGACCGCATGCACGGTGTGGCCGACCATCTGCAGTGCCTGGAATGGCACCATGGTTTCGTAGTCCTCGGCGTAATCGCCGACCAGCATGAGAATCTTCTTGGCAGCCATGATCGTCTCCTGAAGGTAGGTGGAACGAATGCCATTATTCGCCCCTATTTCCTCCGACAGGTAACAGCCGGGTACTACTCACTGCACAGACACCGACTATGTGGGAGCCGCGCCCCGCCGCGAACCAGAGCGGCAGGGCCTGGCAAAGCTTCGCCTCGGGGCTCCTGCCAAACGCCGCATTGAGCGTTTTATATGATCACTACCGGGCTTTCAGTGTCCGCATGTGCTCTAGAGTGCGTACTTCTGCAGGTTCGCCATCATCTCCTTGAGCGCCTCGACGTTGTCGGCCGGGTGTGCAGCGCCTTCGAAATCGCAGATACGTTGCCACTGGGCAGCGACATCCTCGGGGCTGAAGCCCGCGCTGGGGTCGAAACCGGCGCCCAGGCTGCGCTCCCAGCGCACCTTGCCCACCCAACCACCGCCGACCTCGAACAGGCCGCCGGTGTCCTGGCAAGCGGCACTACCGAGGTACACCACCAACGGGCTGACCAGCTCGGGTTTGAGCTGCTCGAACACCTGCGGCGGAATCAGTCCTTCGGTCATGCGCGTCGCACCGGTTGGTGCGATGGCGTTGACCAGAATGTTGTTCTTGCGCCCTTCGATGGCCAGGGTACGGGTCAGCCCGTACAGGCCGAGCTTGGCCATGCCGTAGTTGCTCTGGCCGAAGTTGCCGTAGATTCCGGAGGTCGACGAGGTGAAGATGACACGGCCGAAGTTCTGCTCGCGCAAGTGGGGCCAGGCCGCGTGAGTGGTCTTGTAGGCACCTTCGACATGGACCCTGTAGACCAGATCCCAGTCGGCATCTTCCATCTTGTGGAAGCTCTTGTCGCGCAGAATGCCGGCATTGTTGACCAGCACATCGATACGGCCGAAATGATCCAGCGCCGTCTGCACGATCTTGTCGCCGTCGGTGACCGAGTCATGGTTCGCCACTGCAGTACCGCCGAAGGCGCGAATCTCTTCCACCACCTTGTCGGCCGCCGAAGCGTTGGCCCCTTCACCATGGGTGCTACCACCCAGATCGTTGACCACCACCTTGGCGCCATGACGAGCGAACAGCAGCGCATGGGCGCGGCCCAGGCCACCGCCGGCACCGGTGACTATGACCACTTGATCTTCGAAACGGATGGCATCGCTCATCGACAGCTTCCTCGGGCAGGTTGTGAATGCGCCGAGTGTCAGGCAGCCCCGCACGCTTCACAAGACGCGCGCGGGCGCTGAATGACGGCCGATAATGCGACCTTATGCGCGCTCAGGCGATGCGAATCAGGCTCAGGTGGTTGTACAGGTGCAACACGTGCGCCTCGGCGTATTCGCCATGTTCCAACGCGCCATAGGCGAAATGCGGCTGCAGCTCACCGCTGTAGCTGGCGAACCGCTCGAAGGCCATATGCAGGCGCTGCAACGCCAAGCCCTGGCTAACCGGTTCGAGCAGAGACGCAGCGCCGGGAATCACCTCGTCCAGCGGATGACGCATGGCGCCGCGCACGCTGAACACGGCGAACGCGGCAGGCCCCAGGCTGTGGCGAAACCAGGCCGGTTTCAGCTCTGGATAACCGTCGATGGAGTAATCGATGCTCTGCGCGCAGTGATTGAACACCTCGCTCGGGCTCCAGCCGCGAATGCTCTGCAGCGTCTTGCCGTGCAGGTCCGCCAGCACCTGGCGTGCGCCCTCCAGGCTGACAGCCGCCGGCCGTGGCTCGGCAGGCAAGGCCCAGTAGCCGGCGCCGAGTGCGGCGGCTCCGCCGAACACGGCGCCTTTGAGCAGGGTACGTCTACGCATGCGGGCTCCTGGCATCGCGAAACTGCAGGTAATGCTCGAGCACCGCAGCCGGCGCCTCCAGCTGCGGATAGTGGCCGATGCCGTCGAGTAGAACGGTGTCGGCGTCTGCGATCAACTCACGGTAGCGCGCCACCATATGTGCACCAGAAATTGGATCGAAGGCGCCGTCGATCACCCGCATTGGCAGTGTCGTTGTCTGCATCGCCGTGACCCAGCGCAGCCGTTGCTGGCGCCGCTCGGGCATGTAGCGAATCAGGCGATGCATCACTGCCGGGCCGTTGTTGTACGCCACCAGTTGCCACAGGGCATCCAGTTCGGCTTCGCTGGCTTGGGTGTGCGGGCCGAAGATACGGGCAAAACTCTGCGCCAGCTTGCGCCGTGAGAACAATCGCCCGATCAGCGGACCAAGCGGCCCGAGCAGCAACTTCTGCACCCGCACCGGATGATGCGTTTCGGGGAACAGACCGCCGTTGAGGAACACGCAGCTGGCCAACTGCAGTTGCCCGTCCTGATGCCGTGCGATCAACTCCTGGGCAACGCTGTCGCCATAGTCATGAGCCAACACATGCACCGGGCGCTGCTCGCCGATATGGGCCAGCAGTGCCTGCTGCAAATCAGCCTGTTCCAGCAGGCTATAGGCATGCCCACGCGGCTTGGCCGAGTAACCGAAGCCAAGCATGTCGCAGGCGATCACCCGGTAACGCTCGGCCAGCGGCGCCCACAGACGATGCCAGTCCCAGCTGGCGCTGGGAAAGCCGTGGATCAGCAGTAGCGGCTGGGCTTCTGTGTCTCCAGCGGTCCAGTAACGGATCCTGTGACCCCGAAAGTCCAGCACCTGGCTTTGCCCGCGCCATTCATCCAGGGCAATGCCTGGCAGCTCGCTCACTGGTCGTAACCCGGCATCTGCTGGTCCAGCTTGCGCAGCAGCGCTGGCCAGGGCAGCGCGCCGCCCATGCCTTGCGGCGTTTTCATCACGCCGGCGATCATTGCCCGTGCGCCGTCGAGAATCTGCTGCGGAATGTGAATCAGCTCGGCACCGCCGCTCTGCGCCATGACCTGAATCTCGCAGGCACGCTGCAGGACGAACATGCCGAGGAAAGCGTCGGCGATGCCACCGAAAGCGGTGAGCAGCCCATGGTTGGGCAGGATCATGAAGTTCTTGTCGCCCAGATCCGCCTGCAGCCGCGCTTTCTCGTCATGATTCAGCGCCACGCCTTCATAACCGTGGTAGGCCAGGCTGGCGAGGACGAACAGTGACTGCTGCGACAGCGGCAGCAAGCCCTGCTTCTGCGCCGACACGGCGATGCCGGCAGACGTATGGATGTGCAGCACGCAACCGACGTCGTGGCGCACCTCGTGCACGGCGCTGTGAATGGTGTAACCGGCCGGGTTGATGTCGAACGGGCTGTCCATCAGCTTGTTGCCCGCCAGGTCGACCTTGACCAGGCTCGACGCCGTGATTTCGTGGAACATCAGGCCATAGGGGTTGATGAGGAAGTCCTCGGTGCCCGGTACCTTGGCAGAGATATGCGTGAAGATCAGGTCGTCCCACCCATAGAGAGCGATCAGCCGGTAGCAGGCGGCGAGGTCGACGCGTGCACGCCATTCGGCCTCGGAAACCAGATTCTTCACGGCAGGGAGTTGCAGCGGAGCATTCACGGCGGTCACCTCGATATTCTTGTTGGTCGGTGGTGTCCGCAGTCTAGCCAGGCGCGTCGCTGGCGGTAGTTGCCCTGGCAGCCATCTTGATGGCTTTGCGGGTCACGGCTCTGGCGCGCCGTGGTGCGATAGGCAGGTATTCGCCGCTTTTATCGCCGGTCAAAACAGCTCGGGGTAATCGCGAGCCAGCAGCGGCCACTGTGCCTGAGCGGCGCTATCATCGGCCAGCAGGCGAAAGCCCTCGAATTGGAACTCCGGCGCCACGCTGCAGCCGACCAGCGTATAAGCGCCTGTCGAGCGCGCCGCCTGCCAGGCATGGGCCGCGACCGCGCGCTGCGGCATTTGCCCTTCTGCTGCCGGCCCAAGCAGCTCGCAACGCACCGCGTCGGGCGTGTCGGCGATCAACAACTGCAGGGGGTCGCCCTCGTGAAAATGCCACAGCTCATCGGCGTCGACCCGATGCCAGCGGCTGACCGCACCACCCGGCAGCAGGAACAGAATGGCACTGGAAGCTGCCCGGCCCTGAGCATCGCGCTGCGCCGAAACGAACAGACGACGGTAGTAACCGCCCTCGGGATGTGCGGCAAGCCCAAGGCTGTCGATCAACTGGCGAGCGCGCGGGTGCACGTCAGGCCTTCAGCGCTGCCACGAAGGCTTGCAGCCAGGGTTCGGCATCGGTTTCAGGCGTGACGGTTTCACTGGAGTCCAGGCGCAGCATTTCCACCACTTCACGCAGGCCCAGCTCGGCATACAACTCACGCATCAGTTCACCGCCGCCGCAGAAGGTGTCATAGCTGGAGTCGCCCAGCGCCAGCACTGCAGCCGGCTTGCCACTCCAGGCCGGCAAACGGTCTCTGATTTCGCTGTACAGCGGCAGCAGGTTATCCGGCAGTTCGCCCATACCGGTGGTGGACGTGACGGCAAGGAAGGCGTCCGGCGCGAAGGCCAGCAGCTCCTCGATATTCACGTTCGCTTTATGCCAGGCATCCAGCCCGGCGGCCTTGAGCTGGCGCTCGGCGTGGCGAGCGACTTCCTCGGCCGTGCCGTAGACCGAGCCCGAGAGAATGGCGACTTTCATGACAACTCCGGAAACAGGAAAAACGCCGCGTATTATGCCGCAAGTGGACAGGCCGACCCGATGTTTTAGAATGCAGCGCATATCCATCGCGGAACCGGACTCATGATCAATGCCAAACTGCTGCAACTGGTAGTCGACGCCTCCAACGACGGGATCGTGGTGGCCGAGCAGGAGGGCGAAGACAATATTCTGATCTACGCCAACGCGGCATTCGAGCGCCTGACCGGCTACCCCTGCGATGACATCCTCTACCAGGATTGCCGTTTCCTGCAGGGCAATGACCGCGCACAGCTCGGCCTGCAGGCCATTCGCGAAGCGGTCAAGGCGAACAAGCCCTGTCGACAGATCATTCGTAACTACCGCAAAGATGGCAGCGCGTTCTGGAACGAGCTATCGATCACTCCGGTGCTCAACGAAAGCGACCAACTGACCTACTACATCGGTATCCAGAAGGATGTCACCGAACAGGTCGAAGCCAAGCAGCGGGTGCGTGAGCTGGAGGCAGAGGTCACCGAGCTGAAAGCCGAGCTGGCGCGCCTTAAAAGCTGACGAACGGATAAAACTATCCTTCGCCAGCGCAGTCAGATGAGTTTGACCCCGTGCAGTCTCATCCCATGCAAAGCGACCCGCTGCTCACCAAGGACGAACTGGATTTCATCCAGACGATCCTCTTCAAACCTCCGCAAAAGCGGCGCCCTCACCCTGCGCCGCGACTGGCTCTGGGCGAACAACTCAGTGAGCTTCTGGCGCGCCTGGGCAACGAAGAGCAGCTAAGCCTGGACACGCACACCGATAATCAGCACCTGAGCTTTCCCCTGCACCTGATCCAGGACGGCCACAGCCAGTCGCGCCTGGAACTGGGCGCACCGCTGATCTTCGAACAAGGGGTGAACGAACGCCCATGGCGTCTCGTTCTGCCCACAGCGCTGGCACTGCTGGATGGCAGCGACCAGCCCAGTGGCCTGAAGGCGCTGGAGCTATCGAACAACGGAATCCTGGTGGAATACAGCAGAACAGGCACGCCGGCCAAGGATCAGTTGCTGCAACTGCTTCTGCCCCAGGAGCGCCGCGTTCAACTGCGCGCGCGGCTCGCAAGGCGCGTCAGCCAGAAGCGTTACGCTTACAACCTGCAGACGCTGCATACGGAAGATGAACAGACCCTGCGTCAGTACCTCTTCGAACAGCACAACGAACAACAGTCGCAGCCTGCAGCAGTCAGCTGAAGCTCGTAACCTGGGCCGCCTCAGGTATCGAGATGGCCAGCCAGAAACTGCTGCATACGACGCTGCATCAGGCGTCCTTCATTACCCAGGCAGGCAATGGGCGAACCAGCCAGGCTCTCCTCTGCCAGATCGGCACTGTCACCGGCCAGCAGCAGCGGACATGCCAGACCCAGCGCCAGGCGCGCCAGTTGCCGCGGGAACTCCTCACCTGGCGGCTGATTGCTGAAGACCACCAGTGCCTGGGGCTGCATGCGTTCACAGACCAGGGCCAGGTCGGTCATGGGTACGCCAGGGCCCATCACCGACACGCCGACGTCCTGATTGCCTAACAGCAACGCTGCAACCAGCAACTCCAGTTCCCGACAGTGACCCGGTAGCGCCACCAGCAGCACGCACTCACGCGAATCATCGCGCCCCAACTGCAGACGCTGCCAGCAGCGCCCACGCAGGAAACCGTCGAGCATCAGCCACTCGCCACGCAGGCCGACTTCGTCCTGGCGCAGCAGCAACTCCTGCCAGACCGGCATGAAAATGTCCTGGAACACGACCGGCAGCGGATAGCAGGAGAAAATCTGCCCATACAAGCGCTCGAGACGAGGCTCATCGAAATTCTGCAGCGCACTGCGCACCTGGCCCTGCCACTGACTCCAGTCGTCACTGCTGACTTCGTTGTAGGCCGGCGTGGCGACGCTGCGACTGCTGGCGCTCTTGGCCAGGATCGAGCCGACCTTGCTGACCGCGACGCCACGCTCGATCCAGGCGAGGATGCTGCGCACGGCATCGATATCGGCCTGTGAGTAGAGACGATGGCCGCTGTCGGTACGCGTCGGTTGAATCAGGCCGTAACGCCGCTCCCAGGCACGCAGGGTGACCGGATTGACGCCGGTAAGGCGAGAAACCTCGCGGATGGGGAACAGCTCTTCCTGCTTCAAAGCGCTGGACGCAAGCGATGTGACGGAGGCGAGTTCTGGCATGGCTTCGGGCATCACGGCAACGAATATGAGCGCATTGTAACCCAGCTAAGGCAGGCTTACATTGTGCAAGAACTGTACAAGGTGATTTCATGCACAACCTTGCCTGGCCATTGACCCTCTACTACGACGGTGACTGTCCGCTCTGCGCACGCGAAATCGGCATGCTCAGGCGGCATGCGTCACCACAGCGACTGCTGCTGGTAGATATTGCCGCCGCTGACTTCGATCCGATGCCGCTGGGTGTGCCCCTGAACGCGATGCAGGATCGCCTGCACGCACGCTGGGCCGATGGCGAGTGGTTGCTGGGCCTTGATGCCAGCTTGTGGAGCTGGGAGGCGGCCGGACTGGGAATCTGGGTTGCGCCGCTGCGTTGGCGACCGCTGCGTCCGCTGCTGGAGTGGGGCTATCGGTTGTTCTGCCGCCTGCGCCCCCACTTGGCGCGACTTCCGCACCCTGACGGTGCAACACGTTGCCGTAAAGGCAAGGTTTGCTCCGGCCAACGTCCGCCATCAGGCAGGGCTGGCTAATTTCCGCAAAACGGGAATAATCCTTGCTGCATTGTTCGTCGAGCACAACACCCCGTGTTCGACCACGCCCAACGCCATACCCCGGCTGACGGCAACACTCGAGGAGATACACAATGTCCCCCGTTACCCTGATGGTGGCGCGCCGCGTTGCCAATGGCCGTTATCACGATTTCATCGCCTGGCTACGTGAAGGCGAACACCTGGCCACCGACTTCCCTGGCTACCTCGGCTCCGGCGTACTGGCACCGCCTGCCGGTGATGATGAGTTCCAGATCGTTTTCCGTTTCAGCGACGAACAGACCATGGCTTCCTGGGAGCACTCGGCCTCACGCCAGGCCTGGCTGCAGCGTGGTGCGGGCCTTTTTGCCCAACCGCAGGAAAAGCGCGCAGTCGGCCTTGACGCCTGGTTCGGCAGTACCCATCGACAGCCTCCGCGCTGGAAGCAGAGCGTGGCGATCTGGCTGGCGTTCTTTCCGGTATCCCTGGCTTTCAATCTGCTGCTGGGCCCCTGGCTCGCCGACCTTTCGTTGGTCACCCGCGTGCTGTTGTCGACACTGGCCTTGACGCCGCTGATGACCTACTGGTTCATCCCACTTTCCACTCGCCTGCTGGAGCCCTGGCTACAAGGTAACTACCCGCAGCGCCTGGGCAGACGAACCGCCAGCATCGGCAAGCCCTGAAAGCATCCATCTCTACCACTCGGCCAGCCTCGTGCTGGCCGATTTTGTTGTACAAGCAACCAATATCTGTACAAAAATAACAATGCGTACAGGTAAAGTACAAAATCCGCCTCTCGGCCTCCTCAGTAAAAATCCTTAAAACTCAGCAAAATAGGCTAATTCACTCAGCCTGATAGCAAAACCACATGCCGCACATGGTTGTACAACCTGCGACTCTGGTATAGCTTTATCCACGGCCTGGTGAGTACCGCCTGCCACTGGTCAGGTATCCCGAGGCGGTACGAGCCAGGCCTTCATTTCTTTCTCACGAGTTGCACATGAGCGCTGCCAGCTTCCCAATTCTGATCACCGGCGCCGGCCAGAGGGTCGGCCTCTACTGCGCCGAACGTCTGCTCGACGAAGGCCAGCCGGTGATCATCAGCTACCGCCAGATGCGTGACGATATTGCGCAGCTGCGTGAGCGCGGTGCCATCGCCCTGCAGGCTGATTTCAGTGATGAGAGCGGCATCATGGCGTTCATCGAGCTGGTCAAGGCGCAGTGCAGCGGCCTGCGTGCGATCGTGCACAACGCCTCGCAGTGGCTGGCGGAAACGCCAGGCGAAGAAGCGCAGGTCTTTCGTCAGCTGTTCAGCGTGCACATGCTTGCGCCCTACCTGATCAACCTGCATTGCAGCGAGCTGCTGCTGCAGTCGCAACACGCCGACATCGTGCACGTGAGTGACGACGTGGTGCGCAAGGGCAGCGCCAATCGCCCCGCGTACTGCGCGAGCAAGGCGGGCCTGGAAAGCCTGACGTTGTCGTTCGCCGCGCGCTTGGCGCCACGCATTAAGGTCAACACCATCGCTCCGGCGCTGTTGATGTTCAACGATGGTGACGACGACGCCTACCGGACCAAGACCTTGGCCAAATCGGCGCTGGGCATAGAACCCGGCCCGCAGGCCTTCTACCAGACTTTGCGCTATCTGCTGGACAACGCCTACATGACCGGAACGACACTTACCCTCAACGGCGGCCGCCACCTCAAGTGAGGCGACTGCTCAGGACACTGCCATGAGCCAACCCCTTTCCCAGCAATACCGCGAAATTCTCGTAGGCCTCGGTGAAAACCCGGAGCGCGAGGGTCTGCTCGATACGCCCAAACGCGCGGCCAAAGCCATGCAGTACCTCTGCCATGGTTACCAGCAGTCGCTGGAGGAGATCGTCAACGGCGCGCTGTTCGAGTCCGACAACGACGAGATGGTGATCGTCAAGGACATCGAGCTGTACTCGCTGTGCGAGCACCATCTGCTGCCCTTCATCGGCAAGGCGCATGTCGCCTACATCCCCACCGGCAAGGTGCTCGGGCTGTCCAAGGTCGCGCGCATCGTAGACATGTACGCGCGGCGCCTGCAGATCCAGGAAAACCTCACCAAGCAGATCGCCGATGCCATCGCTCGCGTGACCAATGCTGCTGGTGTGGCGGTGGTGATCGAGGCCAAGCACATGTGCATGATGATGCGCGGCGTTGAGAAGCAGAATTCGGTGATGAGCAGCTCGGTGATGCTTGGCGCCTTCCGCGAGTCCTGCAACACTCGCCACGAATTTCTGCAATTGATCGGACGGAACAACTAATGCCGCGACTGGAACCCGGAATGGCGCGCATCCGCGTCAAGGACCTGCGCCTGCGCACCTACATCGGCATCAAGGAAGAAGAGATCAACAACAAGCAGGACGTGTTGATCAACCTGACCATCCTCTACCCCGCCGTCGATGCGGTAGAGGTCAACGATATCGAGCATGCGCTGAACTACCGCACCATCACCAAGGCCATCATCGCTCATGTCGAAGGCAATCGCTTCGCCCTGCTCGAACGCCTGACTCAGGAGATTCTCGACCTGGTGATGACCCATCAGGCCGTGCGTTACGCCGAAGTGGAAGTGGACAAACCTCATGCCCTGCGTTTCGCCGAGTCGGTCTCCATCACGCTCGCCGGTCATCGCTGACAGCCGCTTTGCGCGGCTTGCCGCTCTCCGGCGAGGCTCTTATCATCGCCGCCACCCATTCCCGGAGAGCCCACCATGACCGAGCAAGAACGCCTCGAACTGGAAGCTGCAGCCTTTCGTGCGCTGGTGCAGCACCTGCGCACACGTCCTGACGTGCAGAACATCGACCTGATGAACCTGGCCGGTTTCTGCCGCAACTGCCTGTCCAAATGGTACAAGGCCGCGGCCGACGACCTCGGTGTCGAAGTGAGCGCCGACCAGGCCCGCGAGACGGTGTACGGCATGCCCTATGCCGACTGGAAGGCCAAGTATCAGCAAGAAGCCTCGGCCGAGCAGAAAGCCGCATTTACCAAAGGAAAGCATGAATGACCGCGCTCAACGAGCTGCGCAAGCGCCTGCAACAAGACGACTACGCCTTCAGC
The DNA here is from genome assembly GCF_014892995.1 of Pseudomonas sp. EggHat1. Lineage (NCBI taxonomy): Bacteria > Pseudomonadati > Pseudomonadota > Gammaproteobacteria > Pseudomonadales > Pseudomonadaceae > Pseudomonas > Pseudomonas sp. EggHat1. Next base: position 81,618 of record NZ_JACKQK010000008.1, on the reverse strand, counting down.
GAAACCCTGGCCTTCGTCGCCGAGCACTACGACTATCAACCCAGCGCCTTCCGTAACGGTGATGTGGAGAACGCTGCCGGACAGAACGAAGGCTCCTGCAAGACCCTGGGCCTGGCCCTCCTGGAAGGCTTGAGCAAGGACGAAGCGCTGCGCGCCTTCGGCGAGCACTACCGCAGCGTGCTGGCCACGCCACAAGGCAGTGATCACAGCAACATTCGCGCATTGATGAACCACGGCCTGGACGGCGTGAAGTTCGAGCAGCAACCGCTCAAACCCAGAATCTGAATCTGTAGCGCAAAAAACTGCGCAACTGTCGGCAAAGGCTGACAGACATCACATTGCCATCACGCTATGCTGCGCGCCATCACAACATGGAACACGAGGGAACGTGTTCTGCGCGCAGCCGCCGCCCTTCCCTCCTGTTTCGCGCTCGGCATGGAGTCGACCGATGCAGCAAACCCTGGTATGGAAACCGTGGTGCAATCCTGGCGTGGAAACCCTGCGCCTGAGTCAGGATGCCAATGGCATCCAAGCCACCAGCCATCTCATGCAGGTCATCAAGGGCAACAGCATCGTTGCCAATTACATGATCGATTGCGATCCGGGCTGGCGCTTCCGCCGCCTCTGGCTCAAGGTCGACAACCATGGCCAGCGCAACCTCTGCCTACAGCGTGATCTGCGTGGCAACTGGCTGCTCAACGGCGAACCGCGCGCTGATCTGCTGCAATGCCAACATGTCATGCTCTCGGCCTCGCCCTTCACCCACACACCTGCCCTGCAGCGCAGTGCGCTGGAGACTGGCCAGAGCGATGAGATGCAAGTCGCCTATATCGACATGCTCAGCCTCAAGGTGGAACCACGCCGGCAGCGCTACCAGTGCCTGCGTCGCCACCCTGGTGAAAGCCTCTACCGCAGCCAGGCAGAAGGTCATGCTCATGAAGAACTGAGCGTCGACGACCACGCGCTGCTGCTCAAGGCTGAGCAGCAATACCTGCGCCTGAGCCAGCGCGACCTGAAAGTCAGCGCACTGGTGTAACGGCACACCAGTAGGGTGCGCCGCGCGCACCGAAGTTTTCGCTGGCATTCTGGTGCGCACGACGCACCCTACGGCCGGTACCACTCAGATCGGCAGTTGCCCGAACGCCCAGCGCAGCAGGAAGAACACCAACAATCCACCTCCAATGGTTGCCAGCAGGTGCCGCGTGAAAGCGGCGATGGCAATGGCAACCAGGCCCGCCAACAGGTAGGCGTTGTTCCAGCTCAGCGACCAACTCTGCCCATCCGGCATGAGCATGCCGGGCACGACAATGGCCGTCAGCACTGCAGTCGGCACGTAATGCAGCCCCTGCCTGATCAACGGCGGAAAACGCAGCTCAGGGAACGCGAACAGGCTGTAGCGGGTGACGAAGGTGATCGCCAGCATGCCCAGGATCAGCAACCAGATATCCATCAGACCAGCTCCTCCTCCAGCATCGGCTTGCGCCGCTCCAACCACACGCCGACGACGATGCCACTGGCCGCGGCCGCCATCAGCCCGAGCTTGTACGGCAGCTCATGACACGCCAGCGCCACGCCTGCCGCGACCAGAGCCGCAGCGACCTGCGGCTGATTGCGCAGCATGGGCACGACAATACCGATGAAGGTCGCCAGCATGGCGAAATCCAACCCCCATTCACCGATGTTCGGCACCGCCTGGCCGAACAGCACGCCGGCCAGCGTGCACAGCTGCCAGTTGCAGTACATGGCCAGGGCCGCGCCGAGAAAGTACCAATGGCGGTAAGCGCCCTTGTCACCACGCGTGTAGCGCTGCACCACCACCGCATAGGCCTCATCGGTGAGCCAGAAAGCCAACGGCATGCGCCAGCGCTTGGGCAGATGGCGCACGTATGGCTGCAGGCTGGCGCTGTACAGGGCATGGCGCAGATTGACCACGAAGGTGGTCAGCAACACCACGGCAATACCGGCGCCGCCGCTCAACAGGCTGATGGCGATGAACTGCGCTGAGCCTGCGAATACCAGCACGGACATGCCCTGCGTCTGCCAGGGATCGAGCCCGGCAGCACCTGCCAGGCTGCCGAAGATGATGCCGAAAGGAATGGCGCCGAGCAGCATCGGCAGCATATCGCGGGCGCCCTGAGTGAATTCTTGATGACGAGACATGGAACCTCCTTGAGCAGGCGAGCTTAGCCAAGCGCCTCGAGCAGGTCTTGAACGTTCTTGCTCTAAATGAAAAGAGGCTGGGCCAACGAGGGCATCTCTTCTATTGTGTGACGCCCTCTCCACGGATCACCTCAGTTGGATGCATATGGATCTGCAAATTTTCATCGTCACCACAGCCCACATCAGCGAATTTCCCAACCCGATCACTTTCACCGAGGGTGCGCCGCTCACGGTTGGCGAGGCGTATCAGGGCGACGAAGGCTGGGATAACTGGTTCCTCTGCAGCACACCTGGTCAGGAAGCCGGCTGGGTTCCCGGCCAGGTCATCGAACGGCTTGATGACGTGCACGCCCGCGCACGCGAGGCCTATACCGCCCGTGAGCTCGATGTACGCGTCGGCGAGCGGCTGAGCGCGTCGCGCAGCCTCAATGGCTGGTTCTGGTGTACACGCGAAGATGGCGTGGAATCAGGCTGGGTGCCGCAGGCCAATCTCACCGAATACGCGCCCAACTGTGTCGTGCAAGAAGAAGTCAGCGGCTGCGGTATTGCCGCAGCAGCCAACATTCTCGGCACGACCTACGCCGAGATGAAGGCAATCGCCAACGCCATGGGCATTCATGCCGAGGACGAATCCTTGTGGTCCGACAGCCAATACGTCAGGCGTTTGCTGGCCACGGGAGGTGCAACGGCCACCCCAGGCGAAGCGCCCTTCGTATCGTGGGAGCGCCTGCCGGATCTGGCTCTGCTGGCCATCAAGCACCACCAGAAGAACGATCGCGACTTCTGGCACTGGGTGGTCTTCGAACGCTCGCCAGGTCAGATGCACGTATTGGATTCGACCAGCTACCTGCCCTCGAACATCCGCACCGACTTCGGCGCCATGCAGCCAAAGTGGTACATCGAAGTGAACAGGCCCGGCGCTCAGCGTCCCGTGCAGAATGCGTCTGCGTCATCTCGATGAGGAGGATGCAGCCGCGACCTCTGGCCACGTCCAGCTAACGCTAATCCATCTTATTTAAATTACGTTAGCCTGCTAATCTTGGCGCCCCGCTTTCCTGCCGTTCGGATTGTTCATCGATGTCGCCGCTCCAGCGCTGCCTGCTGCCCTTCATGGCCCTGACTCTGATCGCTTGCGAGCAGCAACCGCACTTCACTGCGCCAGAACCTGGTGAGGCCCTGTCTGCGGGTGCGGCGACGGTACGCAAGTTCGATCACAACGCCTTCTCCCTGCCCTCGGCCAACCTGGCGCCAAGCCGTCGCCTGGATTTTGCCGTGGGCAACAGCTTCTTCCGCAATCCCTGGGTCACGGCGCCAGCCACCACCACCGCTCGCGATGGCCTGGGCCCGCTGTTCAATACCAATGCCTGCCAGAACTGCCACATCAAGGATGGCCGTGGCCATCCACCGGGGCCGGATGCAGTCAGCGCCGCCTCGATGCTGGTGCGCCTTTCAGTGCCGGCCGGCCCCGAGCATGCCGAAGTGCTGGTGCGTCAGGGCGTCGTCGCCGAACCCAGCTACGGTACCCAACTGCAGGACATGGCCAATCCTGGCGTAGCGCCCGAAGGCAAGGTCCGCCTGACTTACAGCAACGTGCCCGTGCGTTTTGCCGACGGCACCCTGGTGGAGTTGCGCAAGCCGCAGCTGGAAATCAGTCAACTCGGCTATGGGGCCATGCGCGCCGATACCTTGTTCTCCACACGTATCGCCCCGCCGATGATCGGCCTCGGCCTGCTCGAAGCCATTGCCGAAGCGGATATCCTGGCAGGCGCCGACCCGGACGACGCCGATGGTGACGGTATTTCCGGTCGCCCCAATCGGGTCTGGGACCGTCAGCAGCAGCGCAGCGTGCTCGGCCGTTTCGGCTGGAAGGCTGGCCAGCCCAATCTCAATCAGCAGAATGCCGACGCCTTCGCCAATGACATGGGCCTGACCAGCTCGCTGATCCCTCACGACAACTGCACAGCGGCGCAGGGCGATTGCCTGGCCGCGCCCCATGGCGGCGAACCGGAGGTCAGCGACAATATCCTGGCCAGCGTACTGTTCTACAGCCGCAGCCTGGGTGTGCCGGCGCGGCGTGACGTCGACGCGCCCGAGGTGCTCAAGGGCAAGAGCCTGTTCCATCAGGCCGGCTGCCAGAAATGCCATACACCCAGCTTCACCACGTCGGCCGATGCGGCGGAGCCGGAACTGGCCAACCAGTTGATCCGCCCTTATACAGACATGCTGCTGCACGACATGGGCGATGGATTGGCCGATGGCCGCGAGGAGTTTCTCGCCACCGGTCACGAATGGCGCACGGCGCCGTTGTGGGGCATTGGCCTGACGCAAGCGGTCAATGGTCACACTCAGTTCCTGCATGACGGCCGTGCGCGCAACCTGCTGGAAGCCATTCTCTGGCACGGTGGCGAGGCCGAAGCGGCCAAGCTGCATGTGCTGAAATTCGATGCCGACGAGCGAGCAGCGCTGCTCGCCTTCCTGAATTCCCTCTGAGGAGCCTGCGATGTTGCACAAAACCCTGATCGCCTCCCTGCTCGGCCTGGCCCTGGTCGGCTGTGGCCAGCAGGACCCGCAAGCCAAGGTCAGTGCCGCGCTGACCGATGGCGTCCTGTTACCGGCTTACAGCAGTTGGCAGGAAGCTGACCGTCAACTGGCGGCGAGTGCCGAAGCCTTCTGCGCAGGCAGCACCGATCTGAGTGCCGCGCGCCAGGCCTTTCTCGGGGCACAGAGCGCCTGGGCCGGCCTGCAGCCATTGCTGGTCGGGCCGCTGGCCGAAGGCAACCGCGCCTGGCAGATCCAGTTCTGGCCTGACAAGAAGAACCTGGTACAGCGCCAGGTCGAAGCCCTGCTGAAGAACAAGCCGCAGCTGAGCGCGGATGACCTGTCCAATGCCAGCGTGGTGGTTCAGGGCCTCACCGCCTACGAATACATGCTGTTCGACCCCAACCTGGACCTCGCCCAGGCCGAACAGAAAGCGCGCTATTGCCCACTGCTGCAAGCCATCGGTAAGCACCAGCAGGCTCTGGCGGCGCAGATCGTCGGCGAATGGCAGGCCAAGCCTGGCATGGCCGAACAGCTGAAGACATTCCCCAACGAGCGCTACGCCGACTCCAACGAAGCGATCGCCGAACTGCTGCGCGTTCAGGTCAGCGCCCTGGATGGCCTGAAGAAGAAACTCGGCGCCCCGATGGGTCGGCAGAGCAAGGGCATCGCCCAGCCTTACCAGGCCGAAGCCTGGCGCAGTGCCGGCAGCCTGGCCAACCAGGGCGCCGCACTGGCCAACGCCGAATTGCTGTGGCACGGCAGCAACCGTGACGGTATTCAGTCACTGCTGGGCGACGACCAGGCTGACCTGGCAAAACGTATCGACGCCGCTTACCAGGACACCCGCCAACGCCTGGCAGCACTCGACAGCCCCCTGGGTGAGCTGCTCGCCGATGAAGCCGGTCGCACTGCCCTGAACGAGCTGTACGACAGCCTCAATCGCCTGCACCGCCTGCAGGAAGGCGAACTGGCCAGGGCGCTCAACGTGCAGATCGGCTTCAACGCCCACGACGGGGACTGAGCATGCAACGCAGAGCCTTTCTCGGCCTCAGCGCCGCCGCTGCCAGCCTGGCGGCGGCAGGCGCCTTCGGTGGCTGGACGCTGTTCGGCCCATCGGGACAGCCGCTGCTTTTGTCGGCCCGTGACGACGGTGACGGCAAACACTATGCGGTCGGCTATCGCCTCGACGGCGAACGCGCCTTCGCCACACAGGTGAACGAGCGCTGCCACGATGTGGTGCCGCACCCGAGCTTGCCTATGGCGCTGTTCGTCGGCCGCCGCCCGAGTACCGAAAGCTACCTGATCGACACGCGCGATGGTCGCCTGCTGCAGACGCTCAGCTCGCCGGCCAGCCGCCACTTCAACGGCCATGCGGTGTTCCACAAGGGCGGTGAGTGGCTGTACGCCACCGAGAACGACACCACTGAGCCAGGCCGGGGCGTCATTGGCGTTTATCGCCTGCAAGGTGAGCATCTGCTGCGTGACGGTGAGCACAGTAGCCACGGCGTCGGCCCGCACCAGCTGCTGTGGATGCCCGATGGCGAAACCCTGGTGGTGGCCAATGGCGGCATTCGCACTGAAGCGGAAAGCCGCGTGGACATGAATCTCGACGCCATGCAGGCCAGCCTGGTGCTGATCAGGCGCGACGGCAGCCTGGTCAGCCAGGAGTATCTGGCCGACCAGCGCAACAGCATCCGCCACCTGGCCGTGGCCCGTGACGGCACGGTGGTCAGCGGCCAGCAGTACATGGGCGACCTGCATGATCAGGTGCCGCTGCTGGCAATCAAGCGCCCCGGCCAACCGTTCCAGCCTTTCGCCCTGGGCGAGACGCAACGCGTGGCCATGAACCAGTACACCGCCAGCGTGGCGATCCACGATGAATTGCGCCTGCTGGCGATGACCGCACCGCGCGGCAACCGCTTCTTCATCTGGGACCTGGACAGCGCCCAGGTGCGTCTGGATGTGCCATTGCCGGACTGCGCAGGCGTCGGCGCGGTTGCCGACGGTTTCGTGGTCACTTCGGGCCAGGGACGCTGCCGGCTGTACGACTGCCGCGGTGAGCGCATCGTCACCAACGCCCTGCAGCTACCTGCCGGCTTGTGGGACAACCACTTGCGCCTGGCCTGACGGGCTCAGGCGCTGCCGCGCTCGATCAGTTCGAACCCGACGTCCAGGCGCAGTGGCTGGCGTGCCGCCGCCGGTTCGGCGAAGCGCGCCAGCAGGGCATCGGCGATAGCGCAGCCGATACGCGGTCCGTCCACCCGCACGGTGGAAAGCGGCGGGTAAGTGTGCGCCGCACTGGACAGGTCGCCGAAACCCATCACCGCAAGATCTTCAGGGATGCGCAGGCCACGGCTGAGCGCCTCGGCCATCACGCCTTGTGCCACGGTGTCGGAGCTGCAGACCACCACCTCGCCAGCGGCACCCTCCTGCAGCAGGCGCGCCAGGCCTTCGCGGCCAACCGCCAAGGTCGCCGGCGCAGGCAGGATCTGAGCCGCCACCGGCGCTGCAGCGTGCCCCTGCAGCGCGCCGACCAGACTGCGATAACGACGCATACCACGCGGGTCATCGATGCCCACCGCCGAGACCCGGCGGTAGCCCTTGCCGATCAGATAGCGCGCCACCGCCTGGCCCACGGCCTCGTGCGAAAAGCCGACCAGCATGTCCACCGGGTGCTCACACAGATCCCAAGCCTCGACCAGCGGGATACCGACTCGCGCCAGGCGCTCACGGCTCGCCAAGGTGTGCTCGGTGCCAGTCAGCACGATACCGTCCGGTCGACGACCCAACACGGCCTCGAGCAAGGCTTCCTCCTGCTCGGGGCTGTAGCCGGTAAGACCCAGCAAGGTCTGGTAACCGGCAGCCGCGAGGCGGTCAGTCAGCGCCTGCACGGTGTCAGCGAAAATCGAGTTGGCAATGGTCGGCAGGAAGATTGCCACCAGCCGGCTGCGACTGGACGCCAGAGAGCCTGCCGCGAGATTCGGCACATAACCGGTCGCCCGTACCGCCTCCAATACGCGCTTGCGGGTGGTATCGGTAACCACTTCGGGGCGGCCCAGTGCCCGCGATACGGTGATCGGCGACACCCCCGCCACCCTGGCGACATCGATCAGTGTCGGGACCGCACTGCTGCGGATGCCAGCAGGTTTCCTGCCCATGTCACGCCTCCAGTCATTCGAGCGCCTCGCATCATAGAGGTACTTCATTTCAGCCGAGATACGTTGTCATACAACTTTAGTCATATAAGCTCCGAGAATGCCGGGCCTGCACCTGCCTGAGACCACTCGCGCGATGTTCAAATACACTGTACGAACACAAGAGAACACCGTATTAGAGCCTACCGAGCTGCAGTTTCCCTTACTAATCATGAGTGTTTTACAGGTTGGAGCTGCTCAGTGAAACGCAGACTGAAGACCTCAATTTCCCCCCACTGTCGCGTTGACATTACCTGGGATGGTGCTGATAATCGGTCCAAGTCATACGACAACGTATGACAAACCAATAACAACAAGCAACAAGAGTCCAGGCCCCGCCATGACCACGATCTCCAGCGAACTGCGCCCCTTCAATCGCCTGCTGCTGACCGGCGCTGCCGGCGGGCTGGGCAAGGTACTGCGCGAACGTCTGCGCCCCTACGCCACTATCCTGCGTCTGTCCGACATCGGCGAGATGGCACCGGCTGCCGGCCCCCACGAAGAAGTGGTGCGCTGTGATCTGGCAGACAAAGCCGCCGTGCATCAACTGATCGAAGGCGTCGACGCCATCCTGCACTTCGGTGGCGTCTCGGTCGAGCGCCCCTTCGAAGAAATTCTCGGCGCCAACATCTGTGGCGTATTCCATGTCTACGAAGCGGCGCGCCGCCATGGCGTGAAACGCGTTGTATTCGCCAGTTCCAACCACGTCATCGGTTTCTACAAGCAGGACGAACACCTCGACGCCAACTGCCTGCGTCGCCCGGATGGCTACTACGGCCTGTCCAAGTCCTACGGTGAGGACATGGCCAGCTTCTACTTCGATCGCTACGGCATCGAAACCGTCAGCATCCGCATCGGCTCCTCGTTCCCCGAACCCGCCAACCGCCGCATGATGAGCACCTGGCTGAGCTACGACGACCTTACCCACCTGCTCGAACGTTGCCTGTATACCGAGAACGTCGGCCACACCGTGGTTTACGGCATGTCGGATAACCGCGATGTGTGGTGGGACAACAGCAAGGCCGCGCACCTGGGCTTCACGCCCAAGGACAGCTCGGAAGTCTTCCGCGACAAGGTGCAAGCGCAGCCCATGCCGGCCGCTGACGACCCGGCGCGCATCTACCAGGGTGGAGCCTTCGTTGCCGCCGGCCCGTTCGGCGACGACTGAACAGCACCCCTCGACCGCCCCAAGCCATAACAACACGTAGAGCGCCACAGCCATGACAGCCGAACTGATTGTCGATGCGCGCAACGCCACGGGTGAAAGCCCGGTGTGGAACGCTGCCGAACAGGCTCTTTACTGGGTCGACATCCCTGCCGCCCGCCTGCATCGCTGGTCCGCGGCCGACGGCAAGACGCAGAGCTGGCAGGCCGACGAGATGCTCGCCTGCATCGCCATGCATCCTGCCGGCGGCTGGATCGCCGGCATGCAGAGCGGCATCTTCCATCTGCGTCCGCAAGACGATGGCAGCGTACAGGCAGAGCGCCTGGCACAGGTCGAACATGCCCGCCCGCAGATGCGCTTCAACGACGGTCGCTGCGACCGCCAGGGTCGCTTCTGGGCCGGCACCATGCTGCTGGATATGGCCGCCGGTGCCCGCGTCGGCGCGCTGTATCGCTACGACGGTCAGTTGCAACAGGTGCTCGACGACTTCATCGTGCCCAATGGCCTGGCCTTCAGCCCCGACGGCCGCATCATGTACCTGTCTGATTCGCATCCCAGCGTGCAGAGCGTCTGGGCCTTCGACTACGACATCGACAGCGGCACGCCGCACAACCGCCGCCTGTTCATCGACATGACACAGCACCCGGGCCGCCCCGATGGCGCGGCGATGGATGTCGACGGCTGCTACTGGATCTGCGGCAACGACGAAGGCCTGGTCCACCGTTTCACCCCCGACGGCCGCCTGGATCGCTCGCTCGCCGTGCCGGTGAAGAAGCCCGCCATGTGCGCCTTCGGTGGCGCCAATCTGGACACCCTGTACGTGACCTCGATCCGCCCCGGCGGCGATCTCTCCGACCAGCCACTGGCAGGTGGTGTATTCGCCCTGCAGGCCGGTGTACGCGGCATCGAGGAGCCTGCCTTCCAACCCTGATCCGATTCACCCCGGGCCGCTCGCGGCACCGGACTCAAGCTGCTGTAAACCAACAACAACAAGACGGAGTTTTCCGCATGAACCTCAAACGCAAGTTGCTTCTCGCCACACTTCCGCTAGCGCTCGGTCTGTCCTCCTTCGTACAGGCCGAGACGACCCTGAAGATTGCCGAAATCCACCCTGCTGGCTACCCGACCGTAGTCGCCATGGAAAACCTCGGCAAGAAGCTGGAAGCTGCCACCAACGGCGAGATCAAATCCCGCATGTTCGCCGGCGGCGTTCTCGGCTCCGAGAAGGAAGTCATCGAGCAGACCCAGATCGGTGCCGTCCAGCTGACCCGCGTCAGCCTCGGTTCGGTCGGTTCGGTAGTTCCGGCCACCAACGTCTTCAACATGCCGTTCGTGTTCCGCGACGTCGACCACATGCGCAAGATCATCGACGGTGAGATCGGCCAGGAAATCCTCGACGCCATCACCAACTCCGACTTCAACATGGTCGGTCTGGCATGGATGGACGGCGGCAGCCGCAGCCTCTACACCAAGAAGCCGATACGCAGCATCGAAGACCTGAAAGGCATGAAGATCCGCGTAATGGGCAACCCGCTGTTCATCGACACCCTCAACGCCATGGGTGCAAACGGCATCGCCATGGACACCGGTGAAATCTTCAGCGCTCTGCAGAGCGGCGTGATCGACGGCGCCGAGAACAATCCGCCTACCCTGCTCGAGCACAACCATTTCCGCTCCGCCAAGTACTACACCCAGACCCACCACCTGATCCTGCCCGAGCCGCTGCTGATGTCCAAGACCACCTGGAACAAGCTGACGCCGGAACAGCAGGAACTGGTCAAGAAACTGGCCAAGGAAGCGCAACTGGAAGAGCGCCAGCTGTGGGACGAGAAGAGCGCCAGCAGCGTAGAGAAACTCAAGGCTGAGGGCGTCGAATTCATCGAAGTCGATACCAAGCCCTTCTACGATGCTACCGCCCCGGTTCGTGAGAAGTACGGCGCGCAGTTCGTTGACCTGATTCAGCGTATCGAAGCCGTTCAGTAATCCACGCGCAAGCGCGCGGCGCCGGCACCTCGCCTGCGCCGCGCAACCGGTGAAGCCTCATGAAAAACCTGGTTCTGGGCGTCAACGACGCCATCTACCGTGCCTGTATCGCGACCGCCGGCCTGGCGATCGTGATCATGGCTTTGATCATCCCCTGGGGCGTATTCAGCCGTTACGCGCTGGGTCAAGGACTGGGCTGGCCCGAGCCTATTTCAGTGCTATTGATGGTGCTGTTCACCTTCGTCGGTGCCGCTGCTGGCTACCGTGCGGGGGCCCACATGGCTGTGACCTCACTGACCGATCGCCTGCCACAAACACTGGTACCGCTGATCACGCTGTTCGTACGTCTGGTCATGGGCGGCATCGCGCTGTTCATGCTGATTTGGGGTTACAAACTCTGCGTAGCGACCTGGAACCAGTACCTCAGCACCCTGCCCTCGGTACGCGTCGGCATCAGCTACATGCCAATCCCGGTGGGCGGTTTCATCACCCTCCTGTTCGTCATCGAACAACTGCTCTACGGCGATCAACACAAGCGCCGTGCCGTCGACTTCGAACACACTGAAGATTCCAAGGAGGCCGCGTAAATGGATGCCGCCATTCTTTTGGGCAGTTTCATTGTCCTTATCCTGCTACGCGTCCCCGTTGCTTATTCGCTTGGCGTTTCCGCACTGATCGGCGCCTGGTGGATCGATATCCCCCTGCATGCCGTGATGATCCAGATCGCCGGTGGCGTGAACAAATTCTCCCTGCTGGCCATTCCGTTCTTCGTCCTGGCCGGCGCAATCATGGCCGAAGGCGGCATGGCCCGGCGCCTTGTGGCGTTCGCCGGGGTGCTGGTCGGCTTCGTCCGTGGCGGCCTGTCGCTGGTCAACATCACCGCTTCGACCTTCTTCGGCGCCATATCCGGCTCCTCCCTGGCCGATACCGCCTCTGTCGGTTCGGTGCTGATCCCGGAAATGGAAAAGAAAGGCTATCCGCGCGAGTTTTCCACCGCCGTGACCGTTTCCGGCTCGGTGCAGGCACTGCTCACCCCGCCCAGCCACAACTCGGTGATCTACTCGCTGGCCGCTGGCGGCACGGTGTCCATCGCGGCTCTGTTCGTCGCTGGCATCGGCCCGGGCCTGCTGCTCAGCTTCACCATGGCCGCGCTGTGCCTGTGGTTCGCCAAGAAGCGCAACTACCCCAAGGGCGAAGTGATTCCGCTGCGCCAGGCACTGAAGATCTGCGTGGAAGCACTGTGGGGCCTGATGACCATGTTCATCATCCTCGGCGGCATCCTCAGTGGCGTGTTCACCGCCACCGAATCGGCGGCTGTCGCGGTGGTCTGGGCGTTCTTCGTGACCATGTTCATCTACCGCGACTACAAGTGGCGTGAACTGCCGAAGATGCTGCACCGCACCGTGCGCACGCTGTCGATCGTGATGATCCTCATCGCCTTCGCCGCCAGCTTCGGCTACATCATGACCCTGATGCAGATTCCGTCGAAGATCACCACGGCGTTCCTGACCTTCTCGGACAACCGCTACGTGATCCTGATGTGCGTCAACTTCATGCTGCTGGTGCTGGGCACGCTGATGGACATGGCGCCACTGATCCTGATCCTCACGCCGATTCTGCTGCCAGTGGTGACGTCCTTCGGCGTCGACCCGGTGCACTTCGGCATGATCATGCTGGTCAACCTCGGTATTGGACTGATCACGCCACCGGTAGGTGCGGTACTCTTCGTCGGCGCCGCAATCGGCAAGGTCACCATCGAAAACACCGTGAAGGCACTGCTGCCGTTCTACATCGCGCTGTTCGCCGTGCTGATGGCCGTTACCTACATCCCTGCCATTTCGCTGTGGCTGCCGAGCGTCGTGCTCTGACAGCAACCGGGCATTGAACGACAACGCCGCCCAATCGGGCGGCGTTTTGCTTTAGGGCCTGATTTTCAGGCTATGACAACAGGATTTCGTCATGCAAGGTTCCACCCCATTTGCGCGTCACATCGCCGTCCTGATCCTCGCAACACTGGCTTGCTCGTTCGCGGGTAACCACATCGCTGCGCGGATCGCCTTCGACCACGACACCGGGCTGCTGCTGGCCATGCTCGCGCGTGCCGGCGTGACCCTGGTCGCGCTGGCCGCTCTGGTACTGTGGCGACGTGAATCGCTGAAACTGGGTCGCGCCACCTGGAGCTGGCAGATCTTGCTGGGCCTGCTGATCGCCATTCAAAGCTTCTGCATCTACTCGGCCGTGGCGCGCATTCCCGTGGCCCTGGCGCTGCTGGTAGTCAACCTCTCGCCAATCCTGCTGGCACTGCTCACCTGGGCGCTCGGCGGTGCAGCGCCAACCCGACAGGCGCTGGCCATCATGGGCGTGATCCTCTTCGGCCTGGTGTTGGTGCTCGACGTTCCTGGCCGCCTGGCCAGCAGCGATGCGCCGGACGGCGAGTGGATGGCAGGCATCCTGTTCAGCCTGACGGCTGCCGCCGTTTTCGCCGTGGCGTTGTGGATCACCGAAAATCGCCTGTCGAAAATCGCTGGCTCGGTACGCAGCATGCTGACCCTGGCCGTGGTGTTCAGCGCCTCGGCCCTGCTGGGCAGCAGCGGCCTTATTCCTGGCGGTTTGAGCCTGCCCAATGCCAGCACCGGCTGGATCGCACTGGCCTGCCTGGTCCTGCTCTATGGTGCAGCTTTTTCAACCCTGTTCATCTGCATGCCGCGTCTGAACATCGCGCGCAATGCACCGGTGATGAACATGGAGCCGGTGGCCGGCATGATCCTGGGCTGGCTGATTCTGGGGCAGGTATTGGGAGCCCTGCAGGTGATCGGCGGTTTGATCGTGGTCGGCGGTATCGTCGCCCTGGCCTATCGGCGCTAGAGCGCGCCATGTGCGCTGATTTTTTCTCACTGCCAAAAGACACTCGGCGGCCCAGGGCCGCCGAGTGTCTGCGGGGAGTTTCAGCCGTGCAGCGCTTCCGCCTCGGCCGCTTCGTGCGCCTGACGCAGGCGCTCGCGGCTGTTGGTCAGGTGCAGACGCATCGCTGCCCGCGCCGCCTCGGCATCCTGGCGCGCGATGGCTTCGAAGATCTGCTCGTGCTCGCGCTCCAGACGCGCCATGTAGTGGGTCTGGTCGTCACGCGCCAGGCTGGCGGAATTGACCCGAGTGCGCGGGATGATGCTGGTACCCAGGTGACTGAGAATATCGGTGAAGTAGCGGTTGCCGGTAGCCTCGGCAATGCGCAGATGGAATTGGAAATCAGAGGACACCGCATCGCTGGCATGCATCGCGCTCTCGTTGATGGCATCCAGTGCCTCGCGGATAGCCTTCAGCTGTACGTCATTACGGCGCTGAGCTGCCATCCCGGCAGACTCCACCTCAAGACTGATACGCAGTTCAAGAATGGCCAGCACGTCGCGCAAGGTGACGATGGTTGCCGGATCGATGCGAAAACCACTGGCACTGGGCGTATCCAGCACGAAAGTGCCGATGCCGTGACGGGTCTCGACCAGCCCCGCTGCCTGCAAGCGCGACAAGGCCTCGCGCACCACGGTACGGCTGACGCCCTGCTCTTCCATGATCGCCGACTCCGTCGGAAGCTTCTCACCGCGCTTGATCAGCCCATCGCGAATGCGCTGCGACAGATCGGCTACCAACTCCTGGGCCAGGCTGCGGTGCTTGCGACGAGCACGAGGTTGAGCGTTTTGCGTTTCCATGGCGGACGAATTCTCGATTTAGGACTTGAGGCTTTGCAGCAATGATAGCCTAGCAGTTGTACGATGACACTATGAATTCCCGACAATTACAGCCCCCGGAGCGTCAAATGCCAACGACTCTGCTGACCCTGAGCGATAGCCTGACCCAGTTGACCCTTGCCCCGGAACTGGGCGCAAGCCTGGTCAACTGGGTGCGCCTGAGCGACGGCCAGCCGCTGCTTCGCCATAGCGACCAACAGGCGCTGGCTGCCGCCAATCCCAGACGATTGGCCTGCTACCCGTTGCTGCCCTGGTCCAACCGTATTGGCGGCGGCGGTTTCGCTACCCCTGACGGCTGGCAAGCGCTTGATGCCAATACCGAACACGAACCTCTGCCGATACATGGCAGTGCCTGGCAACAACCCTGGCAGATAGTCAATGCGACGTCCGACAGCGCCGTCCTGGAACTGCGTAGCCAAACACCTTTTCCCTATCGCGCCACTCTCCACGTACAACTCACTGACGGCCGTCTGCGCCTGACGTTACACGCCACACATCTCGGCGAGCAGCCCACCTGGTATGGACTCGGCCTGCATCCTTATCTGCCGCGCACTGCACACACGCGCGTGCAGGCGCAAGCAGGCGGCGTCTGGTTGTGCAGCGAGGACAAACTGTCCAGCCAGTGGATTGAGTTACCGCAGACCTGGAACTTCGACGAGCCCGGCTTGTTGCCGCAGCAACTTGTCGATAATGCGTTTACCCAATGGCCAGGGCGCGCTCGTATCATTCAACCAGACGCAGGTTATCAGCTCGTCTGCGAGGCGCAGGGCAGCGATATGTTTCTGTTGTTTTGCCCGCAAGCGCAGAACTTCTTCTGTTTCGAGCCCGTCACTCACCCGGTCAACGCCCACCATTTGCCGGGGCAACCAGGGCTAAGATTACTGGCAGCGGAGCAAAGTGTTCAGATGAGTTTCAGCCTGCATTACCAGACGCTTGCAGACTGATCACTGGACATTCAAAGGGTATTGGCGATAATACCCGCCAGTTGCCCAATGCAACTTTTCTCGAAAAAAAGTTACAGATAGATAAGTAACTGAAGAGAAAGGAGAAAGATGCAAAGCGTGAAACTTTGCAAACTGTTCTCCCGGCCAACCAAGGCAAAGCACTTTAGATTGATCCCTCAGCGCAACAGTGAAACCTGGTGTTTCGGCTGTTGTGTGGGTCGATCACAACCTACAGGTAAAAACAGTGACGAAAGACGAACTGCGCGCCGAACTCGAGCGCCAGGCGCAGCGTTACAAGGATGTATACGGCGGAGAAGTCATCACCTACGCCGCCCAGCCGGACCCCGACCGCAAACCCTGGCGCAAGAAGCCCAGCCTGCTCGACCAGGCCTTCGAGAAAGAAATCGAGAAAATCGAGAAAGAACGCCAGGACAAGCAGGACGCAGCCGACGAAACCGCCGGCTAGTGACACGCTGCCCCAGGCTCCCCGTAGCCGGGGAAGTTCTGGAACAGGCTTTCTACCGTCACTCCCGCGAAGGCGGGAGTCCAATTGCTCTTGAGCCGCCTCCGCGGGAATGACGGCTTTTCCAGCACTTACCTAACGCTTCCTGCTACCCGTCAGCGAGCCCATGAGCCCCCGCACCAGTTGCCGACCAATCTGGTTGGCGGCCTGGCGCAGCGCGGTCTTCATCGCGCTGCCAATCAGATCACTGGCCATATCGCCCAGCCCCGGCTCCGCCTTCCGCTTCTCTGCCGGCTCGACTGGCTCGACTGGCTCGACATTGCGAGCCTGCTCGGCACGCGCGGTGAGCAGCTCATAGGCCGACTCGCGATCGACAGGCTTGTCGTAGCGCCCAGCCAGCGGCGACTGACGCACCAATGCCGCACGCTCGGCCTCATTCAGCGGGCCGATACGCGACTGCGGTGGCGCGATGGCCACGCGCTGAACCATGGCCGGTGTGCCTTTTTCCTCCAGCGTGCCAACCAATGCTTCACCAATCCCCAGTTCGGTGAGCACGCTGAGCGCGCTGAATGCCGGGTTCGGGCGAAAACCATCGGCCACTGCGCGCAGGGCCTTCTGCTCCTTGGCCGTGAACGCGCGCAAGCCATGCTGAATACGCAGGCCGAGCTGAGCCAGGACATCGTCCGGCAGATCGCTCGGCGACTGGGTGACGAAATACACCCCGACGCCCTTGGAGCGAATCAGCCGCACCACCTGCTCCAGGCGCTCCTGCAGCGCCTTGGGCGTACCCTGAAAGAGCAGGTGCGCCTCGTCGAAGAACAGCGCCAGTACCGGTTTGTCGGCGTCACCGCGCTCCGGCAGTTGTTCGAACAGTTCGGCCAACAGCCACAGCAGGAAGGTTGCATACACCTTGGGCGCCTCATGAACCAGGCGGGAGGCATCGAGCAAGTGCACGCGCCCGCGACCATCGCGATCAGGGTGTAGAAGGTCTTCGAGCTGCAACGCCGGCTCGCCGAACAGGGCCTCGGCCCCCTGCTGCTCCAGCCCTGCCAGGCGACGTAACAACGCCTGTGCCGAGGAGCTGGTGAACAATGCACTGTCCTCCCCCAGCACGTGCGGATTGTCCTTGAGGTAGCCGAGCAGCGCCTTCAGGTCTTTCAGGTCGAGCAGCAACAAACCTTCGCGGTCAGCCACCTTGAACGCCGCGTAAAGCGCAGCCTGCTGGCTGTCAGTCAGCTCGAGCAGTGCGCCAAGCAGCAGCGGCCCCATCTCGCTGAGAGTGGTACGCAGTGGGTGGCCGCTCTGACCGTGTACGTCCCACAGCGTCACCGGATAGGCCTGCGGCTGATGATTCAGCCAGGGCATGCTGGCGATGCGCTCGGCGACCTTGCCTTGCGGCGCACCGGCAGCGCCCAGGCCACACAGATCACCTTTTACATCAGCGGCGAACACTGCCACCCCGGCGTCGCTGAACGTCTCGATCAACCGTTGCAGGGTCACCGTCTTGCCGGTGCCAGTAGCGCCAGCGATAAGACCGTGACGGTTGGCCAGGCGCAAAGGCTGACCAACCGCCTGACCATCACTGCCAGCACCCAATACGAACTGTGAATTCAAAGGCATCTTGCCATCCCCTGGGTTAAAGCTTTACTGCAGTTATACCGATACAAACAGCAGAACAAACAGTTATTCCCTCTGCCGCAACAGCCCGCGAAAACGCTCTTGAAAGCGCAGCCGCGGAATACAAGACTGGTTCCAGAGCCATCCGGACGCAAGACAACATGAGCAAAAACCTGCAGTTCAGCCACAAGATTCTGCTCGCGGCCTCCCTGGTAGTGATTGCCGCCTTCTCGCTGTTCACCCTCTACAACGATTACCTGCAGCGCAACGCCATCCGCGAGGACCTGGAAAGCTATCTGCATGAAATGGGTAACGTGACCGCCAGCAACATCCAGAACTGGTTGTCCGGACGCATCCTGCTGGTGGAAAGCGCAGCGCAGTCGATCAGCAACGACAGCGAGCCGGATCGTGTGGTCAAACTGCTGGAGCAGAAAGCGCTGACCTCTTCCTTCGCCTTTACCTATCTGGGCACCGAAAGCGGCGGTTTCACCATGCGCCCGGACGAGCAGATGCCTGCCGACTACGACCCACGCACTCGCCCCTGGTACAAGGACGCCCTGGCTGCCGGCGGTACCACCCTTACCGAGCCTTACGTCGATGCCGCTACCGGTGAACTGATCATCACCATCGCCACCCCGGCCAGGCCAGCTGGTGTGGTCGGTGGCGACCTGAGCCTGCAGATCCTGGTCAACATCATCAATGCACTGGACTTCGACGGCATCGGCTATGCCTTCCTGGTCAGCGCCGATGGCAAGGTTCTGGTGCACCCGGACAAGAGCCTGGTGATGAAGAACCTCAAGGACATCTACCCGCAGAACACGCCACGCATCAGCAGCGAATTCAGCGAGGCGCAGCTCGATGGCAACACCCGCATTCTGACCTTCGCACCAGTCCAGGGCCTGCCCTCGGTCAACTGGCACATCGGCCTGTCGATCGACAAGGCCAAGGCCTATTCCATGCTCACCGAGTTTCGCGCCTCGGCGATCATCGCCACGGTGATTGCCGTGGTGCTGATCATTGCCCTGCTCGGCCTGCTGATCCGTGTACTGATGCAGCCGCTGACAGCCATGGGCAAGGCCATGCAAGACATCGCCCAAGGCGAAGGCGACCTGACCAAGCGCCTGGCGATCCAGTCCAATGACGAATTCGGCGCCCTGGCGCGCTCCTTCAATCAGTTCGTCGAACGCATCCACAGCTCCATCCGTGAAGTGTCATCGGCAACCGTTCAGGTCAACGAAGTCGCCAAGCTGGTGGTCAATGCTTCCAACTCCTCGATGGTCAACTCCGACGAACAGGCCAGCCGCACCAACAGCGTGGCAGCTGCCATCAATCAGCTCGGCGCGGCTGCGCAGGAAATCGCCCGCAATGCCGCCGATGCCTCGAGCCAGGCATCGGATGCCCGCCATCAGGCAGAAGACGGCGGCAAGGTGGTGCAGCAAGCGATCAGCTCCATGAGCGAGCTGTCGAACAAGATCAGCGATGCCTGCGCCAAGATCGAGATGCTCAACAGCAAAACGGTGGACATTGGCCAGATCCTCGAAGTGATCAAGAGCATCTCCCAGCAGACCAACCTGCTGGCGCTCAACGCCGCCATCGAGGCGGCTCGTGCCGGCGAGGCCGGGCGCGGTTTTGCCGTGGTTGCCGACGAGGTGCGCAACCTGGCACACCGTACCCAGGAGTCAGCGCAGGAAATCGAGAAAATGATCGAGGAACTGCAGGTCGGATCGCGAGAATCCGTCACTACCATGACCGAGAGCCAGCGCTATAGCGAAGAAAGCGTGGACATCGCCAACCAGGCCGGCGAACGACTGGGCACAGTGACCGCCCGCATCGGCGAGATCGATGGGATGAACCAGTCGGTTGCCACCGCCACCGAGGAGCAGACCTCGGTGATCGAGTCACTGAACATGGACATCATCGAGATCAACACCCTCAACCAGGAGGGCGTGGAAAACCTGCAAGCCACCCTGCGCGCCTGCGGCGATCTGGAGCAGCAGGCCGCGCGCCTCAAGCAGATGGTCGACAGCTTCCGAATCTGAAACAGCCAGTAACACGAAGGGCGCCGCAGCGCCCTTCTCGATTATCGCTCATGCTCAGGTTTGTCTTCGGCCTGCTCCTGCAGTTGACGCCACAATTCGGCGGCATCGGCAAAGTCGGTCCCGTCGTCTTCGCTCAGGGCATCGGGGTCGTATCGCCGTACACAGCCTTCGCCCAGAGTCGGCGGCGCCTTTGAGGTGGCTTTTTCCAGTGGATCGGTCATGCCGTTCGAGCCTCCATCAACTGGCCTCCAGAGAGCCCTGCTCGTGCTGGGCGAACTCCTTGACGGCGCGCAGCACGTCGCAACGACTGATCTGCCCCACCAGACGACCGTGCTCGATCACCGGCAATCGCCGCCGCCGCCCCCGCAGAAAGCGCTCGGACAACTCGATGATGTCGGCCTCCGGGCTCACCGTCTCGACGTCGGTGGTCATGTAGGTGCTGACGGTGCCACCAACAGCTTCGTAGTAGGCACCGGAGAGAATGCCACGCAAGCAGTCACCCTCCGACAGCAAACCAATCAGATGGCCCTGGGAATCGACCACTGGCGCACCGGAAATCCGATGTTCCAGCAATCGATTGATGGCGGTGAACAGATCGGTATCCGACCTGAAGGTCACCAGATGGCGAGTCATGTAGTCGCGCACCTTGATGGACTTGAGCATGGGCGTTCTCCTCTGACGTACATCGAGCCGGCCCACGCAGCAGGATCAGTCGAATACCACTGTCTTGTTGTCGTGTACCAGCACTCGGTCTTCCAAGTGATAGCGTAGCCCACGCGCCAGCACCATCTTCTCCACATCCTTGCCCAGACGCACCATTTCCTCGGTATCGTCGCGATGGGTCACGCGTACCACGTCCTGCTCGATGATCGGCCCGGCATCCAGCTCCTCGGTGACGTAATGCGAAGTGGCACCGATCAGCTTCACGCCGCGCAACGAAGCCTGGTGGTAGGGTTTGGCGCCGACGAACGACGGCAGGAAGCTGTGATGGATGTTGATCACGCGCTGGGCAAATTCGGCGCACAACGCCGGTGGCAAAATCTGCATGTAGCGCGCCAGGACGATGACATCGGCCCGATGTTCCTTGACCAGCCGCTCCACCTCGGCGAAGGCCGGCGCCTTGTCCTTGGGATCGACCGGAACATGGAAGTAAGGAATGCCGTGCCACTCGACCATGCTGCGCAGATCGTCATGGTTGGCGATTACGCAGGGAATCTCGCAATCGAGTTCATTGCTGTGCCAACGGTGCAACAGATCAGCCAGGCAGTGCGACTCGCGACTGGCCATCAGCACCACGCGCTTCTTCTGCGCCGAATCGGTGATACGCCACTCCATGGAGAACTCGCGGGCAATGGGCGAGAACGCCTGCTTGAAACCATCCAGATCGAACGGCAGCGAGTCGGCACGGATTTCGTGACGCATGAAGAACCAGCCACTCTGTGTATCGGAGTGGTGACTGGCTTCGGTAATCCAGCCGTTATAGGTAGCGAGGAAATTACTGACTTTGGCAACGATGCCGACGCGGTCAGGGCAGGAGATGACCAATCTGAACGTGCGCATAACTAAACCCCACTGGCGGCGCAAAAAGTCGGCCATTCTAACGATTTTCCGGCAAAACTGCAGCAGCCACGCACCTGCAAAAGCACGCGACCGGGCACCCGGAAAGTGCCCTATTTGAGCGCACCGAAAACTTCAGGGCCTAGTTGCAGTAGCCGGTTTAATTCAAGCCTGAGCGACACATAGGGTTGCAGTACACTTCAGTTATTTTGTGGCCTGCTGTTTACTTGCTAAAAGTGCATGACTATTATTAGGCCACTGTTGACTACCACAGTCTTATTCACGCCAAGGTAATGCCCATGTCGCTGATCAACGAATACCGCAACATCGAAGAAAGCATCAAAGAGCTCCAAGAGCGTCTGAAGAACATGTCGCAAGACGACAAGCTGAAGAAAGAGCTGGAATTCGAAGGCAAGCTGCGCACCCTGATGGGCGAATATCAGAAGTCGCTGCGCGACATCATCGCCCTGCTCGATCCTGAAGCCAAAACCGGCAAAGGCGTACGTGCCAGCAAGCCTGTTGCTGCCAAGCGTGCGCGCAAGGTCAAGCAGTACAAGAACCCGCACAGCGGCGAAGTGATCGAAACCAAAGGCGGCAACCACAAGACTCTGAAAGAGTGGAAAGCCAAGTGGGGCGCCGACGTCGTCGAAGGCTGGGCCACTCTGCTGGGCTAATTCCTGAGCGACACCCAAAACGCCAGCCTTGCTGGCGTTTTTTATTGTCGATATTTTTCAGGCTTAACCGTTTTAGGCAATTGCCTGCACCCGCAATTACGCTGAACGAACGAAAAACTTCCGCCCCTACATTTTGCTTACACAGTACTGACGAGACCATCGTCTATTGCCCTGGCAGCCTCTTGTCCGCTTCAAACGCCAGCGGAATTCACGGCAAAACGCGCCTGCAGCGCCTGTGCATACGCCTGCCACTGCTGCAGAAGTTGCAATTGGCTGGGGCTGCAGTCCGTGCGCAACTGCTCCAATGCCGCGTGAAATTGCGTCAGGGTATTGGGCGCACCGAACTCCGGATCGCTCAAACGCTGCCGGCAGAACTCTTCCCAGCGCAGAGATTCAGCGGCTGACAGACTTGAAGGGAAATTGCGCGCCCGATAACGAAACAATAACTCTGGCAGTCGTGCATCATCGAATGGCCATTTTTTGCCGTCGGCCAATGCTTCAGGTTGAGCGCCACGCACCTGTTCACACAAACGACGGTCACGATCACCGATAAA
Source organism: Pseudomonas sp. EggHat1 (assembly GCF_014892995.1). NCBI lineage: Bacteria > Pseudomonadati > Pseudomonadota > Gammaproteobacteria > Pseudomonadales > Pseudomonadaceae > Pseudomonas > Pseudomonas sp. EggHat1. The sequence continues at coordinate 58,987 of NZ_JACKQK010000008.1, read as the reverse complement.
CCCATCGTAAAGCTGTTGTTCGGGGTCGTTACTGCCTGCGAAGGCTTCTTCACGGTAAATGGCCGCTAATTTGTCCTGCCAATGCGGCTGTTCATTTTTCAGCACTTCAACATTGCGCTCACAGATCGACCAGTCCAGTTGCAGGCGTTGCCGATCCGCCTCGCGCAGCACCGCAAGCGGTGCCACCACCGGACAGCGATTGATATGCAGCAGCTTCAGCGGCACCGGCAACTCGCCCTCGGCAAGGTCCTCGCGGCGCGTGTAGAGACGACTGCGCAGCGTATCGGCGTCCAGATTCAACAAGGGCGACGGATCAGCCTGCAGATCACAGACGATCAGCGCATTGCGATTGCGCGGATGCCAGGCCAGCGGCAGCACGGGCGCCAGATAATGACGTGCCGCAGAGAAGCGTCCGGAAATGTGCAACAGCGGCTGCAGCAGGCGAATCTGATCCAGCACCCGTTGTTTGCTACGCAGTTGGTAGAGAAAGTCGTAAAGCTTCGGCTGTCGGTCGCGCAGCAGCCGTGCCAGGCCGATAGTGGCGCGCACGTCGGACAGCGCATCGTGAGCCTGGCCATGGTCGATGCCATTGGCCTGGGTCAGGCGCTCCAGTTTGAGCGACACCCGCTCCCCTTCCTCGGGCCACTCGATGCCCTCGGGACGCAGCGCATAAGCGGTGCGCACCAGATCGATCAGGTCCCAGCGGCTGTTGCCCCCCTGCCACTCACGCGCGTAGGGATCGAAGAAGTTACGGTAGAGGCTGTAGCGCGTCACCTCGTCATCGAAGCGCAAGCTGTTGTAGCCGGCGCCACAGGTGCCGGGCGCAGAGAGCGCGGCATGCACACGGGTCATGAACTCGCCTTCGTCGAGCCCTGACTGCTGCAGGCGCTGAGGGTCGATACCGGTCACCAGACAAGCAGCCGGGTGCGGCAGAATGTCATCGCTGGGGCGGCAGTAGATGTTCAGCGCCTCGCCAACCTCGTTCAGCGCCTCATCGGTACGGATACCCGCCACCTGCAGCGGACGATCACACCGCGGATTGATACCGGTGGTCTCGTAGTCGTACCAGAAGATGCTGGAAGTCATTTGGTGGCTCCGTACCGGACGTAAGGTTGTCGGCAGTCTATCATCCACTTCCAGGCTCGCCGCTCCCGGCCAAAGCATGAACCAGTGCACAGCCGCTGCGCCGCCAGACACGCCGCACTTGTCGGGCAGCTGCCGTAACCACTAGCATTGGCAGCCCCCACACTCTACCTACAAGGATGCAACCATGAGTGACGCGATCACCCCCAATCCCTATGCCGCTCCCACCAGCGACCTGCAACAGACCTCGCCTAACCAGACCCCGAGCATCGAAGAAGCGCTGGCTCGCGGCTATGACTTCAGCATCGGCGAGCTGCTGAGCGAATCCTGGAGCAAGGTCAAGGGCACCAAAGGCATCATCATCGGTGGTTTCCTGGTGTTCTACGTGGTGCTGCTGGCCGCCACCTTCATCCTCGGCGGCGTCGTCGGCATCTTCGGCGCCCTGAGCGAAAACATGCTGCTGATGATCGTCGGTGAAATCCTCATCTCGCTGCTGGCCTCGGCCCTGGCCTACCCCTTCATGGCCGGCATCAACATGGTCGGTATTCGTCGCGCCGCCGACCAGCCACTGAGCTTCAACGAGATTTTCAGCCACTTCGGGCGCACCGTACCGCTGATCATCACTGCCGTGGTGATGATGCTGCTGATCTATCTCGGCATGATCCTGCTGCTGATCCCGGGCATCTACCTGGCCGTTGCCTACCTGCTGGCCATTCCGCTGGTGGTCGAGCGTGGCCTGTCGCCGTGGCAGGCACTGGAAGCCTCGCGCAAGGCCATCACCCAGCACTGGTTCAAGGTCTTCGGCCTGTTCCTGCTGCTCGGTTTGATCGTCATGGTCAGTGCCATCCCGCTGGGTATCGGTCTGGTGTGGAGCATTCCGCTGATGGTCGTGGCCATGGGCGTGCTGTATCGCACTATCTTTGGCGTGCTGCCTGCCGCCCAATAAATCGACGTGACCCGGGCCAGATCAATGGCCCGGTTGCGTTCGTGGCCCGCTGCTCGCTAGCATCGGGCTTTCCTTGATGCAGTCCGCCGATGCACTCACGCTCACGCGCAAGCCTTCCGCTCAACCAGCTCCCCCTGGATACTCGCTACCAGGTCGAAACGCCGGAAGGTATCGATCTGCATTTGCGACCGGCCGGGCTGGTGCCGCGCGCCCTGGCATTCGCCATCGACCTGGCCATTCGTGGCCTGATCCTGATGGTGATGTTCATCGTTCTCGGCCTGCTCGGTCAGTTCGGCATGGGCCTGGGTACGATCCTGCTGTTTCTCGTGACCTGGTGGTACATGGTGCTGTTCGAGGTGTTCAACCAGGGCCGCTCTCCCGGTAAGCAGATGCTCGGCCTGCGCGTGGTTCACGATGACGGCACGCCAATCGGCTGGGCCGCTTCACTGACGCGCAACCTGCTGCGTTTCGTCGATATCCTGCCATTTGGCTACACCCTGGGCATCATCAGCTGCCTGAACCACCCGGCATTCAAACGTCTTGGCGATATCGCCGCCGGCACCCTGGTGGTCTATCGCGATGCGCCGTTGAGCAAACCGCTGCTCGCCGACGCCGAACCTCTGCCAGCACCCTTCCCGCTCAGCCTTGACGAGCAACGCGCCATCCTCGGCTTTGCCGAACGTGGCGGCCAGCTCTCCGCAGCACGCCGAGCCGAGCTGGCGGCGCTGCTGGCCGATCCGCTACAAGTGCCTGCCGAACAGGCCGAACCGCGCCTCAACGGCATCGCGCGCGGCCTGCTGGGGAGCGCACCGTGAAACAGAGCCTGTTCGAAAGTCGCCATCAGCCGGACTGGGATGCCTTCAACAGCCAGCTCGAAGCTCTTGAGCGCGGCAAGTCCAAAACGCAGACCTATCAAGGCTTCGCCGCCAGCTACCGACAGCTTTGCCAGCATCTGGCCCTGGCTCAGGCACGCGGCTACAGCAGCCACCTGATCGACCAGCTTCAACAGTTGGCCATGCGTGGCCATCAGCAGTTCTACCGCCATCGCAGCCACCTTGGCGCGCAGATGGTCCGCTTTCTGTTCGGCGGTTTCCCGCGCCTGGTGCGCAGCGAGTGGCGCAGCGTATGCGTGGCCAGCCTGCTGTTCTTCGGCAGTCTGGCAGTGATGGGACTGCTGACCTATCTCTATCCCGAGCTGATTTTCAGCCTGGTCAGCCCCGACCAGGTCAGCGAAATGGAAGGCATGTACGATCCCGACGCGCGCCGTCTCGGCCGTTTCAGTGAACGCGGTTCGGGCGACGACTGGGTGATGTTCGGCTTCTACATCATGAACAACATCGGCATCGCCTTTCAGACCTTCGCCAGTGGCCTGCTGCTCGGCCTCGGCAGCCTGTTCTTCCTGCTGTTCAACGGCCTGATGATCGGCGCCGTGGCGGGCCACCTGACGCGCATCGGTTATGGCGAGCCCTTCTGGTCCTTCGTCATCGGCCATGGTGCCTTCGAGCTGACCGCCATTGCCCTGGCTGGCGCGGCTGGCTTCAAGCTCGGCTGGGCACTGCTCGCCCCCGGCCGCCTGCCCCGTGGCGAGGCCTTGCGCCTGGCCGCAGGCAAGGCGATACAGCTGGTGGCCGGGGTGATCCTGTTCCTGCTGCTGGCCGCCTTCATCGAGGCCTTCTGGTCCTCTACCACCTTCGCCAGCCCGAACATCAAGTACGTCGTCGGTGCCGGGCTCTGGGCGCTGGTGCTGGGTTATCTGCTACTGGCCGGTCGGAGGCAGCATGCGCCTGACTGAAGCCAGCGTTGCCATCCGCCCGCGCAGCGCCTGGGAAGCCATCGATCTCGGCGTGCTGCTCGCCCGTCGTCACGCCGGCCTGCTGATGGCCAGTTGGGCGCTGGTCACACTGCCGCTGTTCGCCTTGCTCTGCGCCTTGCTCTGGCAGTATCCGGGCTGGGCCATCTTCGTCTTCTGGTGGCTCAAACCGGCCTATGAACGCCTGCCGCTGTACATCCTTTCGCAAGCGCTGTTCGGCAACACACCCTCGCTGAAACAGGCCCTGCGCGCCCTGCCGAAACTGCTATGGCCGCAATTGTTGGCCAGCCTGACCTGGCGCCGCCTGAGCCCGACGCGCAGCTTCGATCTGCCCGTGCTGCAACTTGAGGGTCTGGCCGGTCAGGCACGCAGTCAGCGCCTGGTGGTCCTCGGTCAGCGCGACAGCGCCGCTGCCACCTGGCTGACGCTGGTGGGCATGCATCTGGAGGTTGCCCTGTGGATGGGCCTGGTCGCCCTGTTCTATCTGATGCTGCCACAACAGGTGGAGCTGGACTGGACCTGGGAAAGCCTGATCGCCGCCAGCAGTGGCCAGTGGATGTGGCTGGAGCACCTGTCCAATCTGCTTTATGTGCTGCTGCTGATCATCTGGGAGCCGGTCTATGTCGCCTGCGGCTTCACCCTCTATCTCAACCGCCGCACGGCCCTGGAAGCTTGGGATATCGAGCTGACCTTCCGCCGCCTGCGCCAGCGCCTGACCGGCAGCGCCTATGCCTTATTGCTCGGTTGCGCCGTGCTGTTGACGCAGCAGCCAAGCAACGCATGGGCCGACACGCCGCCAATCGTCAGCGAAGAAGTTGAGCAGGCCGACCCGCAAGGCCCGGACGCACCACGCCTGCTCCAGCAGCCGCTGACCAGCCAAGCCGCCCATGCAAGCATCGAAGCGCTGCTCGACGAGCCGCCCTTCCAGCACCGCGAAACCGTCACGCGCTGGCGCCTGGGAGAAGAAAAGCCCGCAGAGGAGCCCAAGCCGGAAGACGTCGAAGCCTTCCTGGACATGCTCAAGAACCTGCTCAAACTCGGCGAATGGTGGAAGAGCCTGGATGTCGTCGCGCAAGTTTTCGAAGTGCTGCTTTGGGCAGCGCTGGCCGCGCTGCTGGTCTTCGTTCTGTGGCGCTACCGCGAGTGGCTGCAGGCCTTTGGCGACCGCATCGGCCTGCCGACACGACGCCGACAGGTCGCGCCGCAACAGCTGTTCGGTCTCGAACTCGCGCCAGAGACGCTGCCCGACGATGTCGCCAGCGAAGCCGAGCGACTCTGGGCCGACCAACCGCGCGCAGCCCTCGGTTTGCTCTACCGCGCACTGCTCAGTCGCCTGCTGCATGAACACCGCCTGCCCCTGAAGCAGTCGCACACCGAAGGCGAGGTGCTGCACCTGGTCGCCGGCCTCGAGCAAGAGAACCTGGAAGACTACAGTCGCCAGCTCACCCTGCATTGGCAGGCCCTGGCCTATGGGCATCGCCTTCCCGCCGAATCGCTGCGTCAGGGCCTGTGTCAGGGCTGGCGCAGCCTGTTCGGCCAGGAGCGTGCAGCATGAGTCGGCGCGCCGGTTTCATCCTGGCCATGGCCCTGTTGCTGGTATTGGGACTGCTCGCCAGCTACCTGATGGGCAAACTCGAACCCTATGAAGAGGTGATCGAGCACGGCCCTGCCCCCGAGGTTGCCAGCAGCTCTTACCTGGCTGCCGAGCACTTCCTGCACAAACAAGGCATCGCCGCACGCCGCGCCGAAGGCCTGGATGTGCTCGATGGCCTGCCCAGCGAAGGTCAGACCCTGATGTTGCTGGCTGACCGCAGCAACATGACGCCGCGCCAAGTCGAGCGCGTGCTGCAGTGGACGGCGAGTGGCGGCCATCTGCTGTTCATCGCCGAACGCCTGTGGGACGAAGAGGAGGGCAAGAGCGGCGACCTGCTGCTCGATCTGCTCGGTGTCCAGCAATACATGACTGACGAGCTGGACGACGAAGAAGCCAGTGAGCCCGAGCCAGACAGCGAAGCGAGCGAGGCCTACCCGCAACTCACCAAGCTCTACCTGGAGAACGAGCAGGCCCCGGCCTACATCGCCTTCGACACCGACTTCCACCTGTACGATGCGCAGAACCGCGCGCACGCCTGGGCCAACAGCGACGCTGCCACGCACCTGCTGCAGCTTTACCACGGCGACGGACTGATCACCGTACTGAGCGATCCGTGGATCTGGCAAAACCGCAACATCGACGACTACGACCACGCCTGGCTGCTCTGGTACCTGGGCCAGGACAGCGCGGTGACCCTGCTCTACCATGCCGACAGCGACGGCCTGGCCCGCCTGCTGCTGCGCCACTTCCCACTGGCACTGCTGGTGCTGGCGCTGCTGATCATCGCCACCCTGTGGCACGTCGGCATGCGTCATGGCCCGCTGCAGGCACCGGCCAGCCGAGCACGGCGCCAGCTCGAGGAACACCTGCGTGGCAGCGCCGACTTCCTGCTCCGCCGCAGCGGCCAGCACAGCCTGCTCAAAGGCCTGCAGCAGGACATCAATCGCCGCGCCCGCCGCCGTCATCCCGGTTTCGAGAAGCTCGCCGTCGCCGAGCAGTGGCAGGTTCTTGGTCGCCTGACCCGCCTGCCCGCCAAGGACATCAGCCAGGCCATGCGCCCATTGCCGCCGCAGCGCCTATCCGCCAGTGACTTCACCCGCCAGGTCGCCCACCTGCAAACCCTCAGGAATGCCCTATGAGCGAGACCCCCGAGAACGACAACCTGCCGGTGCAGGAAATCCCGGCCGCCGCGCCGAGCAACCCGCAAGCGCAGCAGCGCCAGCGTGCCAGCCAGTTGGCCCAGGCCCTGCGCGCCGAGTTGCGCAAGGCGGTGATCGGCCAGAGCGCGGTGATCGACGACGTGCTCACCGCACTGATCGCCGGTGGCCACGTGTTGGTCGAAGGTGTACCGGGGCTGGGCAAGACCCTGCTGGTGCGCGCCCTGGCGCGTTGCTTCGGTGGTGAGTTCGCGCGCATCCAGTTCACCCCGGATCTGATGCCCAGCGATGTCACTGGCCATGCCGTGTACGACATGCAGAGCGAGCAGTTCAAACTGCGCAAGGGCCCGGTGTTCACCAACCTGCTGCTGGCCGATGAAATCAACCGCGCACCGGCCAAGACCCAGGCCGCTCTGCTGGAAGTGATGCAGGAGCGCCAGGTGACCCTGGAAGGCCGTGCACTGCCGGTGCAGCTGCCGTTCATGGTGCTGGCAACCATGAATCCGATCGAGCAGGAAGGCACCTACCCGCTGCCGGAAGCCGAGCTGGACCGCTTCATGCTCAAGCTGCGCATGGATTATCCGCAGCAGGATGAAGAGCTGAACATGGTGCGCCAGGTGACCCGTTCGGCCAAGGCCGACATGCTCGAAGTCAGCCCGCTGCGTACCCTGCTGCAGGCCAAGGACGTACTGGCCTTGCAGAAGATCGCCAGCGATCTGCCACTGGATGAGCAGGTGCTCGATTACGCCGTACGCCTGGCCCGCGCCACGCGCAGTTGGCCAGGGCTGGCCATGGGCGCCGGACCACGTGCGTCGATCGCCCTGGTGCGTGGCGCCCGTGCTCGCGCGCTGCTGCGCGGCGGTGATTTCGTCCTGCCGGATGACATCAAGAGCTGCGCCCTGGCCGTGCTGCGCCATCGCGTACGCCTGGCGCCGGAACTGGATATCGAAGGCCTGTCGGTGGATCAGGTGCTGCAACAGTTGCTCGATCAGGTGCCGGCACCGCGTCTATGAAACCTTCGCGCCTGCTCCTCGGGCTGCTCGGCGGCCTGTTCGCCGCTGCCGTGCTGCTCGGCGCCCTGCCCCTGCTCGGCATGCGCCTGGCAGACAGCCTGATGCCAGTGGCCTGGGGACTGTTGCTGGCGTTGCTGCTGATCGCCACTGTCGATGCCCTGTGGCTGCGGCGCCAGCGCTCGCCGCGCCTGGAACGCGTACTGCCGGGCAACCTGCCGCTCGGGCGCTGGAGCGAGGTACAGCTGATCGCCCATCACGATTTCGCCCAGCCCCTGGAAATCGAGGTCTTCGACCATGTGCCAGAAGGCATGGCCTTCGACTTCCTGCCGCAACGCATCACCCTGCAGCCTGGCCAGCAGACGCGGGTCAGCTATCGTCTGAAGCCGCTGATCCGTGGGCACTTCCACTTCGCCCTGTGCGAGCTGAAACTGCCCAGCCCGCTGCGCCTGTGGCAGGCCAAACGCCTGCTGCCGCTGGAAGGTGAAAGTCGCGTCTACCCCGATTTCGCGCGTCTCTACGGCGCGCAGCTCAAGGCGGTAGACGACTGGCTGAGCCAGCTGGGCGTGCGTCAGCGCCCGCGTCGCGGCCTGGGCCTGGAGTTTCATCAGCTGCGCGAATTTCGTGATGGCGACACCCTGCGCCAGATCGACTGGAAGGCCACTGCGCGCAAGCGCACACCCATCGCCCGCGAGTACCAGGACGAACGCGACCAGCAGATCGTCTTCTTGCTCGACTGCGGCCGCCGTATGCGCAGCCAGGACGACGAGCTGTCGCACTTCGATCACGCCCTCAACGCCTGCCTGCTGCTCAGCTACGTAGCCCTGCGCCAGGGCGATGCCGTCGGCCTTGCGACCTTCGCCGGCAACCAGTCGCGTTACCTGGCGCCGGTCAAGGGGCCTGCGCAGTTGAACGTGCTGCTCAACGCCGTTTACGACCTAGACACCAGCCAGCAACCGGCCGACTTCAGCGCCGCCGCCGATCTGCTGCTGGCGCGCCAGCGGCGTCGCTCGCTGGTGGTGCTGGTGACCAACCTGCGTGACGAAGACGATCAGGACCTGCTCGCCGCCGTGCGTCGCCTGTCGCGCCAGCATCGCGTGCTGATCGCCAGCCTGCGCGAGGAAGCACTGGATCGTCTGCGTCAAACGCCCGTGGAGCAATTCGATCAGGCCCTGGCCTACTGCGGCACGCTGGACTACCTCAATGCCCGCGCCGACCTGCACGAACGTCTGGCTGCCCATGAAGTACCGGTGCTCGACGCCCGCCCGGGCGAACTGGGCCCGGAGCTGGTAAGCAGTTATCTGGCCTGGAAGAAAGCCGGCGCACTTTAAAGCCTGTTGGCGTTTCGGCGCGACCGCGCCGAAAGAGGCAACTGCTGGCGCCTGAGGCTGTCGAACTCAATGCTGCAAAGGCCCTGGCACCGGCTTTCCCACACAGATGTTGCGTGGTTATGGCCGTGGTCGGGTGCTATGATCCCGAGTCTGCGGCGCAAAGAGTACAAACTCGACGCCGCCTGTAGGCCGCCCGTGATCGGCCTTGCGCATACCGCACACGACCTGAGTAGGAGATAGACCATGGCTTTTGAATTGCCGCCGCTGCCTTACGAAAAGAATGCCCTCGAGCCGCACATTTCCGCCGAGACCCTCGAATTCCACCACGACAAGCACCACAACACCTACGTCGTGAACCTGAACAACCTGGTGCCGGGCACCGAGTTCGAAGGCAAGAGCCTGGAAGAAATCGTCAAGACTTCCTCGGGCGGCATCTTCAACAACGCCGCTCAGGTGTGGAACCACACCTTCTACTGGAACTGCCTGTCGCCGAACGGTGGTGGCCAGCCGACTGGCGCTCTGGCTGACGCCATCAACGCTGCCTTCGGTTCCTTCGACAAGTTCAAGGAAGAGTTCAGCAAGGTTTCCATCGGTACCTTCGGTTCCGGCTGGGGCTGGCTGGTAAAGAAAGCTGACGGCTCCCTGGCCCTGGCCAGCACCATCGGCGCCGGCTGCCCGCTGACTTCCGGCGACACGCCGCTGCTGACCTGCGACGTCTGGGAACACGCCTACTACATCGACTACCGCAACCTGCGTCCGAAGTATGTCGAGGCGTTCTGGAACCTGGTGAACTGGGACTTCGTCGCCCAGAACTACGCGGCCTGAATCTCAGCCCCGTAATGCGAAAACCCGGCCTTGATGGCCGGGTTTTTCGTTTCTGACACTGGCTATCTAGAGCAGTCGACGTGGTGAGAACTCCACCCCCTGCTGCTCCACACGATTGACCGCCTGACTCAGTACGCGGTCAGCGCGGACCGGCCCGAGAAACTCGCAGAGCCCGATATAGAGCAGGTTCAGCAGCTTACGCAGTTGCTCCAGTCCCAGGTTGGCGATACCGTCGCCCCCGCCCTGCTCCAACCAGATACGTAAACGCGTCGACAGCTCGGAGCTCACCCCCATACCGGACAGGTTGCCGGCGGCGAAGCGCCTCAGTGCTGCCTGCTGCGCGCTATCGAGTTGCTCCAGCAAGACCTGGTTCAGGGCCAGGAAAGTGGTTTGCGCGGCACTATCCGGGGTCGCCACCTGCCGCACGGCCTCGTTGCGTCCCTGGCGCCAGGCAGCCAGTTGCTCCTCTGGGTCAGGCAGCAGCTGCGAGGGCGGTCCCGTCAGGGCGCCAACCAACTCTCGGTAAAGACGTGCGCGTTCGAGCTTGCGCTCGGTACGCAGCACCACCTCGGCAAGAAATTCATTGAGGGCGAACGGCGGTTGCTCGGCGTATTTGTTCTCCCACAGCGCCAGCAACGGCCAGACCTCTTCATCCGAAAAGTGTCCAGCCAGGCCGGTGTAGATCGCGCGACGACGCAGGCTCAATCTCATCCTCAGCCCCTCCTCGACCATTGCTCGCTGTCGAAGGTCTGCGTCAGGTTGAACTCCGGATAACCGACCTCGGCATGCTCGGCAAAATCCAGCCCGCGCTGCTCATGCTGGGTCGAAACCCGCAGCCCCATGGTCTTGGCCAGCAGGAAGTAGAACACCAGGGCAACCGGAAAGGCCCAGAGAAAAGCTGCCGCAGCACCCAATGCCTGCACCGCGACACGCTCCCAGTTGAACAGGTCGCCCTGATAGAACAGGCCTGCAGCCAAGGTGCCCCAGATACCGGCGAACCCGTGGACCGGTATCGCACCGACGACATCGTCGAGCTGCAGGCGATCGAGCAGACGCATGCCATAGACCACGACGAAACCGGCGACAAGACCACTGAGCAGAGCGAAACCCGGCGCCATGCTGGCGCAACCGGCTGTGATGCCGACCAGCCCGCCAATCGAGCCATTCACCGTCGTGGTCAGTAATACCGGGCTGGCCGTGCTGCGTTGTGCCAGCAGAGCGCCGAGCGCACCAGCGACCGCAGCCAGATGCGTATTCAAGGCGATCAACCCAAGACTGCTGCTGACTTCCAGGTTGCTGCCGGCGTTGAAACCGAACCAACCCACCCAGAGGATGAAGCCGCCCAATGCCACCAGGCCAAGATTGTGCCCCGGGATCAAGCGTGCCTTGCCATCAGGAGCGAAACGCCCGAGACGCGGGCCCAGCACCAGAATCCCTGCCAGCGCGCACCAGGCACCGATGCTGTGCACCACGGTCGAGCCGGCGAAATCGATAAAGCCCAGCTTGGCCAACCAACCCTGACCGCCGTAAAGACCGCCCCACACCCAACTGCCGAATATCGGATAGATCACACCGCTGATCAGTACCGCGCCAATCAGATAGGCGCCATAGCGCGTGCGTTCGGCCATGGCACCACTGGCGATGGTCGCAGCGGTGGCGGCGAACATCATCTGAAACAACAGGAAGGTGTAGTCCCAGGGCTCGCCGTCATTCAGCGCGAAGTGACTCATGCCGAACCAGCCCGTGACATTGGCACCGAACATCAGGCCGAAGCCGAACAACCAGAACACGATGCCGCCCACGCAGCAGTCCATGTAGTTCTTCATCATCACGTTGACGGCGTTCTTGGCCCGTGACATGCCGCTCTCCAGCAAGGCGAAACCCGCCTGCATGAAGAACACCAGCACGCTGGCCAACACCAGCCAGGCTGTATTGGCGGCCTCTTCGCTGGCGGCATGGGCCTGTGGGGCAAAGCTGACAGCGACGAGCAACAGCATGAGCGTTTTCATCACGAGTCCCCTCCTGGTCGATGCCCGGCCTTCGCAACTCTTGTGCCAGCGGCGAAGCAGGCGGCAGTTGGCGCGTCACAGGACGTAACAACAACGGACGGTCAATATGACAAAAGGTGTTCAAGTACGGCGCAATCGCACCGACACAGAGCAGTGAGTCGGCCTCCAGGCGGCGATTCGCACCAGGAGCGTTCCTTGTGGGATAAATAGTGCCACCAGGCATGATGGCCCTTTGACGGCCAGGCCTAGATTGCCAATACTCTCGTCTGACTGACGCTGTAAGCATCGACATAAGGAATTGCCTTTGAAGCTGGAATTGAAGAACAGCTTGTCACTCAAGTTGCTCCGCGTGGTGCTGTTGTCAGCACTCGTAGTAGGGGTGGTATTGAGTTGTGCGCAGATTGTCTTCGACGCCTACAAGACACGTCAGGCGGTGGCCAACGATGCCCATCGCATCCTCGGCATGTTCCGCGATCCTTCGACCCAGGCGGTATACAGCCTGGACCGCGAGATGGGCATGCAAGTGATCGAGGGGTTGTTCCAGCACGAATCGGTGCGTCACGCCTCCATTGGCCACCCCAACGAACCCATGCTGGCCGAACGGACTCGCGATCTGGCGCAGATGCCGACTCGCTGGCTGACAGACCCGATCCTCGGTCAGGAACAGCTGTTCGCCACCAAACTGGTCGGCCGTGGCCCTTACAGCGAGTATTACGGTGACCTCAACATCACCCTCGATACGGCGCCTTACGGCGAAAGCTTCGTCACCAACTCGGTAATCATCTTCATCTCAGGGGTGCTGCGCGCCTTGGCCATGGGCCTGGTGCTCTATCTGGTCTATCACTGGCTGCTGACCAAACCACTGTCGAAGATCATCGAGCACCTCACCAACATCAATCCCGACCGCCCCAGCGAACACAAGCTGCCCATGCTCAAGGGCAACGAGAAGAACGAGCTGGGTTTGTGGATCAACACCGCCAACCAGTTGCTGGCCTCCATCGAGCGCAACMCCCACCTGCGCCGTGAAGCCGAGAACAGCCTGCTGCGCATGGCTCAGTATGACTTCCTCACCGGCCTGCCCAATCGCCAGCAGCTGCAACAGCAGCTCGATCAGATTCTCGAAGATGCCGGCCGCCTGCAGCGTCGCGTCGCCGTGCTCTGCGTCGGCCTGGATGACTTCAAGGGCATCAACGAACAATTCAGTTACCAGAGCGGCGACCAGTTGCTACTCGCACTGTCCGACCGCCTGCGCAGCCACAGCGGTCGTCTCGGGGCGCTGCCCCGCCTGGGCGGTGACCAGTTCGCTCTGGTTCAAGCCGACATCGAACAACCCTACGAAGCAGCCGAACTGGCGCAGAGCGTACTCGACGATCTGGAGCTGCCCTTCATGCTCGATCAGCACGAGGTGCGCCTGCGCGCCACCATCGGCATCACCCTGTTCCCGGAAGATGGCGACAGCACCGAGAAGCTGCTGCAGAAAGCCGAACAGACCATGACCCTGGCCAAGAGTCGTTCGCGCAATCGCTACCAGTTCTACATCGCCAGCGTCGACAGCGAGATGCGTCGCCGTCGTGAGCTGGRAAAGGATCTGCGTGATGCCCTGGCGCAGAACCAGTTGCACCTGGTCTACCAGCCCCAGATCGACTACCGCGACCATCGCGTAGTCGGCGTCGAAGCGCTGCTGCGCTGGCAGCACCCACAGCATGGCTTCGTCGCGCCGGACCTGTTCATTCCGCTGGCCGAGCAGAACGGCACCATCATCCCCATCGGTGAATGGATTCTCGACCAGACCTGCCGCCAGCTGCGCGAATGGCATGACCAGGGCTTCAGCGATCTGCGCATGGCCATCAACCTGTCCACCGTGCAGTTACACCACGCCGAGCTGCCACGCGTGGTCAACAACCTGATGCAGGTCTACCGCCTGCCGCCCAAAAGCCTGGAGCTGGAAGTCACCGAGACCGGCCTGATGGAAGACATCAGCACCGCGGCCCAGCATCTGCTCAGCCTGCGCCGCTCCGGCGCGCTGATCGCCATCGACGACTTCGGTACCGGCTATTCCTCGCTGAGCTATCTGAAAAGCCTGCCGCTGGACAAGATCAAGATCGACAAGAGCTTCGTGCAGGATCTGCTCGAAGACGAAGACGACGCCACCATCGTTCGCGCCATCATCCAGCTGGGCAAGAGCCTGGGCATGCAAGTCATCGCCGAAGGTGTGGAAACCGCCGAGCAGGAGGCCTACATCATCGCCCAGGGCTGCCATGAGGGTCAGGGCTATCTCTACAGCAAACCGCTGCCAGCGCGCGAGTTGACGCTGTTCCTCAAGCAGTCGCGACGCCTGAGCTCAGCCGCAACGCTCTGACACGACCACCAACGAAAACGCCGCGATCAATCGCGGCGTTTTCGTTCGCGCCCGGCAAAACAGCTCACCAGTGCTGCACACCCAGCAGCCAGGCCGTGGCCAGTGCGCCGACCACGCACAGTACAGCGCCACCAGCGGCTCGCCAGTAGAAGCTGCGGGCCAGCTCGTCCTCTCCGCTGTTGGAGAGAATGAACGGCTGGCGCTCATCGGGCTTGGCCATCTGGTGCCGCGCCGGCTCGGACGCCTTTTGCCGGTGCCGGTCTTCGGCCTCCAGTTGCGCCGCCAGACGCACGCGATTCCACTCCTGCTCGTCGAGCTCGCCGTTGCCGTCACTGTCGAAACGCCGCAACAGGCCGACGTAATCGCCCTTCCATTCGCGGATCACTTCGCCCTGAGCGGCATGCCTGTCGAAACCCTGCTGCGCAGCGCCGCGGGTGCGAAAATCACCGATGGCATACAGCGGCTGACCGACATGAAAGCGTTCTTCGCTGTAGCGATAGCGCTGGCCGCTGGTGAGAAAGCCGAACAATCCGGTCTTGGCCGGGCCCAGCGGATGCCGCAGGTTGCCCTCCCAGACTTCACGCACCGCCGCACGAATCTCGGCGCCACGCGGGTCGATCAGGCATTCGCCGGTACCATCGACCAGGCGCAACCAGGCGTCACTGGCGCCACTCTCGATCACCCGCCAACTGCGCTTCTTGCCGCTGGAGCGATACTCCTCGATACGAAAGCGCCACCACAGGCAGGGTTTGCCGGTCAGCGGCCCACGCAACTGCGTGTCCGGCAAGGCTTCGAGCACACCATAGAGTTCGACGTAGCCCTGCGCCGCCGAGCGTATCTTCGAGGTGGGCGTGTCGAGCAGATGACGCGCCTGCGACCAACCCCGCAGGCACCACCAGGCTCCGCCCAGGCAGGCGCCAAGGGTGAAGGTCAGCGTGAAGAAGAAGCCGAAGGGGTCGACCTGCATCATCGGCAGGTTCTCAGTTGAACAGTGATTTCATGTCCACATCGGCTTTCTCCGCCTCGCTGAACACCAGCAGCTCGGCAGCCTGGAAGTTGAACATGCGCGCAATGAGGACATCGGGGAACTGCTCGATGCGCACGTTGTTGAGGTTGACCGCCTCGTTGTACAGCTCGCGGCGGTCGGCGATGCCGTTTTCCAGGCCGCTGATACGCTGCTGCAGGTGCTGGAAACTGTCGTTGGCCTTCAGCTCCGGGTAGTTCTCGGCCAGGGCAAAGAGCTGACCGAGGCCCGCGCGCAGACCACTTTCGGCCTTGCCCAGGGCGCCGACATCATGTTGTTCGCGAGCACTGGCAACGGCGCTACGCGCTGCAATCACCCGCTCCAGCGTCGAGCCTTCGTACTGCATGTACTGCTTGCAGGTTTCCACCAGTTTGGGCAATTCGTCATGCCGTTGCTTGAGCAGCACGTCGATGTTCGACCAGGCCTTGCTCACGCCATGCTTGAGGCGTACCAGTCCGTTGTACAGCGACACCGCGTAGGCGCCGAGCAGGACGAGAACAACGATGATGATCACGGCGGTCAGGCTCATGCAGTTTTCTCCAGGCAGAACTGCGAATCGGGTGCTGGCATTCTAACGGCAACGAGGTGGCTCGGCAGCGATATCCCGCACAGCGACGAATAATGGCCTTTACACATAATGCGAAACATTTGCATTATGTTGCAGTTTTTCAGGTACCTCTGAGTACCGTCCACATTTCGTACATGCAAAGGACCCCGCCATGATTCGTATGCCTCTGGCCTCCGCCAGCCTGCTGGCCATCGCCATTTCCCTCGCTGGCTGTGGCGAAGACAAAGCCCCCGCGACCCAGGCAGCTGCACCTGCTGCCACCACCGAGAGCACGGCGCCAGCCACTGCGGCGAAGGTCGACGAAGCAGCGGCGAAGGCCGTGGTCAACCATTATGCCGATCTGGCCCTGGCCGTGTTCAGCGACGCCGCCAGCACCGGCAAGGCCCTGCAGACTGCCGTCGATGCACTGCTTGCCGATCCCAGCGAAGCGACCCTGAACGCTGCGCGCGAAGCCTGGCTGGCCGCACGCGTGCCGTACATGCAGACCGAAGTGTTCCGTTTCGGTAACCCGGTGGTCGACGAGTGGGAAGGTCAGCTCAACGCCTGGCCGCTGGACGAAGGCCTGATCGACTACGTGGCCGAGGACTACCAGCACGCCCTGGGCAACCCGGGCGCGCAAGCCAATATCATCGCCAACACCGAGATCCAGGTTGGCGAAGACAAGGTTGACGTCAGCGAAATCACTGGCGAGCTGCTGGCCAGCCTGAACGAGCTGGGCGGCTCCGAAGCCAACGTCGCCACCGGCTACCACGCCATCGAATTCCTGCTCTGGGGCCAGGACCTCAACGGCACCGAGCCAGGCGCCGGCGAGCGCCCCTACACCGACTATGTAGTGGGTGAAGGCGCTACCGGTGGCCACAACGAGCGCCGCCGCGCCTTCCTCAAGGCAACTACCGACCTGCTGGTGAGCGACCTGAACGACATGGTCGAGCAGTGGAAAGACGGTGTGGAAGGCAACTACCGCAGCGAACTGGTCGCCGAGTCGGCCGACAACGGTCTGCGCAAGATGCTGTTCGGCATGGGCAGCCTGTCGCTCGGCGAACTGGCGGGCGAGCGCATGAAGGTCGCGCTGGAAGCCAACTCCACCGAAGACGAACACGACTGCTTCAGCGACAACACCCACAACTCGCACTTCTACAACGGCAAAGGCATTCGTAACGTCTACCTGGGCGAGTACAAGAAGGTCGACGGCAGCATCCTGACTGGCCCAAGCCTGTCCGAGCTGGTGGCCAAGGCTGACGCCCAGGCCGACGCCACCCTCAAGGCCGACCTGCAGGAAACCGAAGCCAAGCTGCAGGCGCTGGTCGACAGCGCCGAGAAGAACAACGTGCACTTCGACCAGTTGATCGCGCAAGGCAACACCGAAGGCCAGCAACTGGTACGTGACGCCATCGCTGCCCTGGTCAAGCAGACCGGCGCCATCGAGCAGGCTGCGGGCAAGCTGGGCATCAGCGACCTGAACCCGGACACCGCCGATCACGAATTCTGATCGCCGTAGCGGGCTGAAAAAGCCGGCGCCCCGATAAGGAGCGCCGGTTTTTTTATGGCGGCTGTTACCGTTCGGTAGGGTGCGCCGTGCGCACCGGAGAAAGGTTCGGGCTGCTGGTGCGCACGGCGCACCCTACGAACCCCGTGCCACCGCGCTGCGGTACTCGCCTGGGCTCACGCCATAAACCTGCTTGAACTGTCGCGACAAGTGGCTCTGATCGGCGAAGCCCAACTGCATTGCCACGCTGACCGCCGCACAACCGCCCTTGAGCATCGCCCGCGCCTGCTCGAGGCGCCGCTGCTTGAGCCAGGCATGCGGTGGCAAGCCGGTCGCGCGGCGGAACACTCGAGCGAAATGGAAAGGCGAAAGATTGACCGCAGCCGCCAGCTCTTCCAGTGAGGGCGGCTCGATCAGACGCTCGGCGAGCATCTGCTTGGCGCAAGCCACTGCCCAAGGCTCGCGCCCAGGGGCAGGCGGTTCGGCAAGCTGTGCATGATGCTGAAACAGCAGCAGGATCGCCTCACGCCAGGCCAGTTGCTGCTGCAGCGCCTCGGCACCGCCCTCGAGCAGCTGATGGAGCTGCAGAAAGGCCGCGTGCAAACGCGGATCATGCAGCACGCTGAAGGAAAACGACGGCATGCCGGCCTTGGCCAGGCCCAGCTCCTGCAGCGCCCCCAGTACCTGGGCGTTATCAGGATAGAAACCGCGATAGCGCCAACCGTCTTCGTGCGCCTTGGAACCGGTGTGCACTTCGTCAGGGTTGATCAGCACCATGCTGCCCTGAGGTGCCAGATGATCACAGCCGCGATGATGAAAACGCTGGGCACCATGTTCGATCACGGTGAACACGAAACCTTCATGCACGTGAGGGGCGAAGCGTTGTTCAAGGTAGCGCGCCTGTAACAGCTCGACGCCGCTCAATGCTGAGGCTTGCCAGAAGCGGGTCTGCTCGCGACTGTGCATGAGAGTCAGGCGCTGAAGCCCGCCTCCATGGCCTCACGCAGCGCCGGCCATTCCATATCGGTGATGCTGTACAGCACGGTGTCATCGAGACGGCCATCGGCCAGACGGCGATGGTTGCGCAGCAATCCTTCACGAACGGCACCCAGCTTCTCGATGGCGCGTTGCGAACGCAGGTTGCTGGCGGCAGTTTTCAGTTGCACGCGGACCATGCCCCAGTTTTCGAAAGCGTGCCTGAGCATCAAATACTTGATGCTGGTGTTCAATCCGCGGCCATGCTGGTGTCGGTCGAGCCAGGTCCAGCCGATCTCGCAGGCAGGCAGGCTATTCATGAAGTCGGCGAAGCGGGTGGTGCCCACCAACTCGTCACCCAGGCGAATGACGAACGGCAGTGCCCGCTGCTCGCGCATATCGGCCAGGGCGCTACGGTACCAATCCAGTCGCTGGGTACCGCTCATGTACAGCAGTTCCTCCCGATTGGCTTCGGCCAGCGCCACCAGCGCGGGGATATCGGCGTCGGAAAGCGGTTCCAGGCGCAGAGCACCACGTTGCAAAGTCACCAACTGCGGCTTGAACATAGGGCTTCCTCGGGGTCCTTCCTTGGGCAGAATCGCAAACGGGGCACGCTATCAGGCCCCAGGCTTCGACACAATCGAGTCCCGTCGCAAAGCATGCCTGCCTGGCTGCGACCTTGGTCGCAGCCGACAGCGCCCGGCTTTGTGCAACACTGATCAGCATCGGCCTCGCCTCGGCGGCCAGGCTCATTTCGTTTCACTGCGCGTTTCGGAGTCTGCATGTCGCTGTCCCCCGGTTTGATCGCCGCGGTTGCCCTGATCTACATGGCCATTCTTTTCGCCATCGCCTTCTATGGCGACCGCCGCAGCACCCCCATGCCGCCGAAGATCCGTGCCTGGGTGTACTCGCTGTCGCTGGCCGTTTACTGCACCAGCTGGACCTTCTTCGGCGCCGTCGGCCAGGCCGCCGAGCAGCTGTGGTCGTTCCTGCCGATCTACCTCGGCCCGATCATCCTGCTGCTGACCATGCCCTGGGTGCTGCAGAAGATGGTGATGATCAGCAAGCAGGAGAACATCACCTCCATCGCCGACTTCATCGCTGCGCGCTACGGCAAGTCGCAGTCGCTGGCCATCGTCGTGGCGCTGATCTGCCTGGTCGGCGTACTGCCTTATATCGCACTGCAGCTCAAGGGCATCGTACTAGGGGTCAACCTGCTGATCGGCGAGCATGCTCAGGACACCGGCACCAGCGCACAGGACACGGCACTGATCGTGTCGCTGGCACTGGCGCTGTTCACCATTCTGTTCGGCACACGCAACCTCGACGTCACCGAGCACCATCGCGGCATGGTGCTGGCGATCGCCTTCGAATCGCTGGTCAAGCTGCTGGCCTTCCTCGCCGTGGGCGCCTTCGTCACCTTCGGCCTGTACAACGGTTTCAATGACCTGCTCGAGCAGGCGCACAACACCGCCGAGCTGGACGAGTTCTGGAACGAGGCCGTGAACTGGCCGGCGATGTTGGTGCAGACTGGCATGGCGATGATCGCCATCGTCTGCCTGCCGCGGCAGTTCCATGTCACCGTGGTGGAGAACATCGAGCCCAAGGACCTGCGCCTGGCGCGCTGGGTATTCCCTGCTTACCTGGTGCTGGCCGTTTTGTTCGTCGTGCCCATCGCCCTCGCCGGCCAGATGCTGCTGCCGGCCGGCGTGACGCCGGACTCCTTCGTCATCAGCCTGCCGCTGGCCGAGGCCCATCCAGGTCTGGCGGTACTGGCCTTCATCGGCGGCGCCTCGGCCGCCACCGGCATGGTGATCGTCGCCTCGGTGGCGCTGTCGACCATGATCTCCAACGACATGCTGCTGCCCTGGCTGCTGCGCCGGCAAAGCACCGAACGGCCATTCGAAGCCTTCCGCCACTGGATGCTTACCGCACGCCGGGTCAGCATCGTGCTGATCCTGCTGCTGGCCTACGTCTGCTATCGCCTGCTCGGTGAGGGCGCCAGCCTGGCCACAATCGGTCAGGTCTCGTTCGCTGCCATCGGCCAACTGGCCCCCGCCATGTTCGGCGCGCTGGTGTGGAAACAGGCCAACCGCCGCGGCGTGTTCGCCGGCCTGATCTTTGGCGCCATGCTCTGGTTCTATACCCTGGTGTTGCCGCTGGCAACGCGTGGTATGGGCTGGTCACTGGAAAGCTTCCCCGGCCTGACCACCCTGCTCTACGCCCCCATCGGCCTGCATGTCGACCCGCTGACACGCGGCGTAGTGCTGTCGCTGGCTGGCAATATGCTGCTGTTCGCCTGGGTTTCCTGGTTCTCGCGCACGCGCGTTTCCGAGCATTGGCAGGCCGGGCGCTTCATCGGCCATGACCTGGGCACCAAACCCAGCAGCCGCAGCCTGCTGGCGGTGCAGGTGGCCGACCTGCTGATGCTGTCCAGCCGCTTCGTCGGCGAAGAGCGTGCACAGCAGAGCTTTACCCGCTTCGCCCTGCGCCAGGGCAAAGGCAAGGACTTCGACCCCAACCAGCCGGCCAACAGCGAATGGATCGCCCACACCGAGCGTCTGCTCGCCGGTGTCCTGGGCGCCTCCTCGACCCGAGCGGTGGTCAAGGCTGCCATCGAAGGCCGCGAGATGCAGGTCGAGGATGTGGTGCGCATCGTCGACGAAGCCAGCGAGGTGCTGCAGTTCAACCGCGCCCTGCTGCAGGGTGCGATCGAGAACATTACCCAGGGCATCAGCGTGGTCGACCAGAACCTGCGTCTTGTGGCCTGGAACCACCGCTACCTGGAGTTGTTCGAGTATCCCGAAGGCTTGATCTATGTCGGTCGGCCGATTGCCGAGATCATCCGTTTCAATGCCGAGCGCGGCATGCTCGGTGGCGGCGACCTCGAAGAGAACGTCGCCAAACGCCTGTACTGGATGCGCCAGGGCACTGCGCACAGCTATGAGCGGGTCTTCCCCAACGGCCGGGTGATCGAACTGATCGGCAACCCCATGCCGGGTGGCGGTTTCGTCATGAGCTTCACCGATATCACCGAGTTCCGCGAAGCCGAGCGCGCCCTCAAGGAGGCCAACGAAAGCCTCGAACGAAGGGTCGCCGAACGCACCTTTGAGCTGTCGAAACTGAACCAGGCACTGACCGAAGCCAAGGCCCACGCCGAAGCCGCCAACCAGTCGAAAACGCGCTTCCTCGCTGCGGTCAGTCATGACCTGATGCAACCACTCAATGCAGCCCGGTTGTTCTCAGCGGCGCTGGCCCACCAGGATGACGCACTGCCCAACGAAGCCCAGGAGCTGGTCCGACATCTGGACAGCTCGTTGCGTTCGGCCGAGGACCTGATCACCGACCTGCTGGATATCTCGCGCCTGGAGAACGGGCGAATCACCCCAGATCGTCATGCCTTCGCCCTCTCCAGCCTGTTCGATACCCTCGCCGCCGAGTTCGGCGTGCTGGCTGCCGAACAGGGTATCGACCTGCGCGTGCACGGCAGCCGGCAGTGGATCGACAGCGACATCAAACTGCTGCGCCGGGTACTGCAGAACTTCCTGACCAACGCCTTCCGCTACGCCAAGGGCCGCGTGGTGCTGGGCGTACGCCGTGAAGGCGGGCAATTGCGCCTGGAGGTCTGGGACCGCGGCATGGGTATCCCCGAAGACAAGCGCAAGGTGATATTCGAAGAGTTCAAGCGCCTGGACAGTCACCAGACTCGCGCCGAGAAAGGCCTGGGCCTGGGGCTGGCAATTGCCGACGGTCTCTGCCGGGTGCTCGCTCATCGCCTGGAAGTGCGTTCCTGGCCAGGTAAAGGCAGCGTATTCAGCGTCAGCGTGCCGCTGGCGAGAAAACCGGCGCCGAAGCCGCAAGGCCCAGCCGTACCGGCGGTGGATGGCCACCCTCTGCAGGGCACCCAGGTGATCTGCATCGACAACGAAGACAGCATCCTCACCGGCATGCACAGCCTGCTGTCACGCTGGGGCTGCCAGGTGTGGACGGCGCGCAATCGTCTGGAGTGCGAACACCTGCTCAGCGAAGATGTGCATCCGCAGTTGGCGCTGGTCGACTACCACCTCGACGAGGGCGAAACCGGTACCGAACTGATGGCCTGGCTACGCACGCGCCTGGGCGAACCGGTGCCGGGCGTGGTGATCAGCGCTGACGGTCGCCCGGAGCTGATCGCCGAGGTGCATGCCGCCGGCCTCGACTACCTGCCCAAGCCGGTCAAACCTGCGGCCCTGCGCGCGCTGCTCAGCCGTCATCTGGTGTTGCGCGGTTAGGGCAGTTGACGACGGTGCGCGCGCCCCCTACTCGCCACAATCGCCTATAGCTGCAGCTCACTCGTCCAGTTCGTCCAGCGCAGGCAGATCGGCGGAGCGTTCGAGCAACTCGCCCGGCAGGCTCTTGCTCGCGCGGGCGCCCAGCAGCTTGAGGTTTTCCACACGACCAATGAGGTTGCCGCGACCGTCTACCAGCTTGTTGCGGGCACTGGCGTAAGCCTTGTCCAATTGCTGCAGTCGACTGCCCATCTCGTCCAGATCGGCGACAAAGGCAACGAACTTGTCGTATAGCTGACCAGCACGTTCGGCAATTTCGCGCGCGTTCTGGCCCTGGCGCTCCTGGCGCCAGAGGCTGTCGATCACCCGCAGGGTAGCCAGCAAGGTGGTCGGGCTGACGATCACCACCTGCTGTTCAAAGGCCTCCTGGAACAGGTCCGGCTCGGCCTGCAATGCTGCGGCGAAGGCCGCCTCGATGGGCACGAAGAGCAGGACGAAATCCAGGCTGTGCAAACCCTCCAGACGCTGATAATCCTTGCCGGACAGGCCCTTGAGGTGACTGCGTAGCGAGATCAGATGTTGCTTCAGCGCCTGCTGGCGAATCGGCTCGTCCGCAGCCGCGACATACTGCTGATAGGCGCTGAGACTGACCTTGGCATCAACGATCACCTGTCTGTCGCCCGGCAGGCGGATCAGCACGTCAGGCTGAAAGCGCTCGCCACCAGCGCCCTTGAGGCTGACCTGAGTGTGGTACTCACGCCCCTTCTCCAGACCGGCATGTTCCAATACCCGCTCCAGCACCAACTCACCCCAGTTGCCCTGGGTCTTCTGGCCCTTGAGTGCACGGGTCAGATTGGTCGCCTCGTCGCCCAGGCGCTGATTGAGCTGCTGCAGACGCTCCAGCTCCTTGCTCAGGGAAAATCGCTCGCGCGCCTCTTGCTGGTAACTCTCGTCGACGCGCTTCTCGAACGCCTGGATACGTTCCTTGAGTGGGTCGAGCAACTGGCCGAGGCGCTGCTGACTGGTCTCGGCGAAACGCTGCTCGCGCTCATCGAAGATCTTCGTCGCCAGCTCGGAGAACTGGGCACGCAGCTCGTTGCGCGCGCCCTGCAAATCATCGAGGCGCTGTTGCTGATTGTCGCGGTTCTCCTGCAACTCGGCAGCCAACGCCGCACACTCGGCAGTGAGCCGGCGCAATTCGGCTTCGTTGCGTTCGCGCTGCTGGTTCCAGGACTGCGCGGCCTCACGCGCAATCTGCCGCTCCTGTTGCAGCCACTCATTCTCACGACGCAAACCGGCCAGCTCGGTCTGCTGTTCCACCTTGATCTCGCTGACTTCGGCCAACTCAGTGCGACAGGCATCGAGCTGAGCCAGCAAACCGGCCTGGCCCAGTTGCACATGCTCCAGTCGTTCCTGCAGCAGCGCCTGCTCGCCTTGCTCGCGAGCCAGCCTGCGCTGCAAGGACCAAAG
The DNA here is from genome assembly GCF_014892995.1 of Pseudomonas sp. EggHat1. Lineage (NCBI taxonomy): Bacteria > Pseudomonadati > Pseudomonadota > Gammaproteobacteria > Pseudomonadales > Pseudomonadaceae > Pseudomonas > Pseudomonas sp. EggHat1. Next base: position 35,072 of record NZ_JACKQK010000008.1, on the reverse strand, counting down.
GCCAGCTATTAACGGAACCAGCGCAACGACGGCGCCGACGGCAAGAGACAGGGGATCGATTGGCATAGACGCTCCATGTTTGATCGCCATGCAGTATAACCAGCCGACGTTTTACACGAAGCCAGCACGCAATCAGCGCGACAGACGCTCCAGCTCAAGCTGAGCACTACGGTCGCCCGCGCGAGCAGCCTGGCGCAGCAGTTCATAACCGATGCGGCGATCACGGGTATTACCGCAGTCGCGACAGAGCAGTTGACCCAACCGGCTTTGCGCCTGCACGCAGCCTTTGCGGGCAGGCTGCTTGAGCAGGTTACCGGCGATGCGTTTGACGCTCGGCGTTTGTCCCAGACGCGAGCTATCGAGCAGCCATAGCGCAACGCGCATGGGCAAATGCGAAGAACCGGAACGACTTGCAGAGGATGAAGAAGGCAAAACGCGAGACATAAATAAAGGGGGGTGACTGCCGGGGCGCGCCACTCTACTCCTTTTTTCCCGAAGGTAAAGTCTTGCCTGGCGGAACGATTTCGGCGGCAGAAAAGAGCTCCCTCACAATCCACAGAAGCTGTGGATAACTCCGTGCACAACTTGGGCGAAAGAAGTCACAGGCCTGATGCTGTGGGGCTCTCAGTCAAACTGTCGATTTTTTCACCAACGAAAAAAATTCATATTTTTCATTGACTTAAAAATCAACCACGAAAAATCAAGCGTTTAGCGGCGTTTCTGACAGTGATATGACAGCCTGCTTCAGCATTGTGCACAACTCCCTGCGACAGATCCGCGCAGCGCTCTGTTTCGGGGCATCTGCCGCGCCAATGCAGACATTACGCGGGGCGCGGCAATTGCCCCTGCACCAGGAATTGCTCCCGGTGAAACAAGCGCGGCTGATCCGGCGTCTGCGCATGCTTGAACGCCACATACTCGCCCGTGGTTTCGCACAACCAGGCCGTGAGGTTGCGCGGGCGCTTTTCCGCGAACGCAGCCGGCACGTACAGCGCGACATTGCTGCCAGCGTCAGGACAGCGCGCCGAACGGTACTCGAACGCCTCGATACCGACCGCACGCATTACCGCCCCCAGGCGCTGAGATACGCGGTAATCGCTGGGGTGGGCCAACAGTGCGCCATGTCGATCGAAAGGTGGCTGTTGCAACTGGATACCGCGCTCGACGCGGTAACGCGCCTCGAACGTGGAGTGCTCGGAGAGAATACGGCCACTGGGCGGCGCGGTGACCATGCCGCTCCACAGCACGAAGCGGTAGTAAGCAGCCTCGGCCATCGCCGTTTCCAGACGCATGGCCGCGTAGAACAGGCTGGGTTCGTGCACGTTGCCGAAACGCGAGCCCCAACGTAGCGGTGGATAACGAAACGGCGTCTTGAGCAGATAGTGCAGCGGCTCTGCAGCCTCTGGCAGCGGCGGTTTGCTGCTCTCGAGCAGTTCCTCTAGCAGGGCCTGTTCGGCCAGGTTATCCACCAGTTGCAGTGTCGCGACCTGCGCCTGGCTCTCCACCATGCGCAGCAGCTTGCCGCGTAACGGTCGAACCTGCCGTTCGCCGTCGCATAGTTGCCAGATATCCATGGTGATCCCTCCTTAAAGCGTAGAGCCTGCTCAAAGAATCGCGAGCTAGAGCCGTGCAAGGCAAAAATAGGCGAGGAAGCGGAGTGTACTTTTGTACATGAGCATTCCGAGCCTATTTTTAACGCAGCAGGGCCGACGCGCAGCAGGCTTTGAGCAGGCTCTCAGACCTTGCCGCGAATGGCGTCCAGATACTCGACGACGCGCACCAGCCCCTGCACCTGACTCATCTGCTGCAGCGGCACGCCAGCCAGGTGGTGATTCTCGGTGCGCAGGAAATGGCGCATGTCCTGCTGATTGCCGCCAAACAGGGCAAACAGCGCGCGATAGGCGCGAATCAGCAACAGCGCCAACTCGCCGGTCTTGCTCTGCGGACGCAAACCGCCCTGCTCGCTCCAGCGGCTGACGGCACTGCGATGGACGCCGACGATATCGGCCAGCTCCTGCTGCGTCAGTCCCAAATGCTCACGGGTATTGAGCAGGGCTTTGGCCAGTACCGCATCGGCATCGGGCTGAGAGCGAGTCACGGCACTCATCACATCCTCCTTCGCTCGTTTACGACAAAATAAATATCTAAAGCTGTTAACACACAATAGCACGGAAAGCCGCTTGGCACTCACTCGAGCATGGGGTACCGTCCAGTGGACCGCACCAAGCAAGGAACACTCATGAGTCGCCGGCGTTTCTGGCTGAGCACCTGCGTAGCGATACTGGCGCTGCTGTCGCTACTGGCCTGCTATGTCGGCTACCGCGTGCAGCACCTGCTCGAGGAACAGCACATCGAGCTGGACTGGCAGCGACTGGGGCTGTCCTGGCGCGGCCTGCAGCTCCAGGGTGCAAGCTTGGTGCAGCGCCGTGACGGCGAGCTGCAGGTGCAAAGCGGTCAGTTGCGACTCTACTGGCTGGCCCGTGAAGCACCTCGCTACCGCCTGGTTGCCCAGGATTTGCGCCTGTCATGGCAACCCATCCTGGGAGAGTCCGAGAGCCCGAGCGACAGCGATCTGACCAGCCTCCTGCAAACCCTGAGCAATGCCCTGCCATGGCTTCCACGGCACATCGAACTGCGCAACGCCCATGCGCAACTGCCCTGCAGCAGCGGCCGCTGTGCACTGCAGGGCGACATCGATCTGCGTTTTCTGGACGATACCTTGCAGTTGCAGACGCTGCTGCTGCGCGGAGCACACAGGGCGCAGTTGCAAGCCCAACTGCGGGGGCTGGGCAGCGAACTGAACAGCCAGCGACAGCTGCAGATGAACCTGCACCTCGACGATCAGCCGCAGATCGCTCTGCATAGCGACTTGCAGGCTCAGGCCGACGCCCTGCAATGGAGCGGCGAGCTTGAGATTACCGCGCTGCAGGACATGGCCTGGCTCGCCGAGTGGCTGGGCGAGTGGACGCTGCTCGACGCTGCCGCTCTACCGGCAACGCCCCGCCAGGCCGGCATGAACGCTCAGTGGCAACTGCAGGTGCCGCAGAGCACCGCTACGCTCAGCAAACTGCTGGCCACCTCCGGATGGCTGCGGGTCGACACGCACATACCGCACCCCTGGCCGCTTCCCGGTGTCGGCCTGGTCAGCGGTGAACTGGCGCTCGATCTACGCAACACCTTGGGCAGATGGCAGGCCCGTCGCTTGAACGGCCAACTGCAGCTCGACACGCAGGACGCGCCCTGGCTGGCGTCACTGCCGAACGGGCTGCGGCCGCGGCAATTGCAGTTGCACCTCACACCACTGGACAGCGATGTCGATGAGGCGCTGGCCCTGCAGTTGAAGGTCAGCGGCCAAGGCCCGCTGGAACTGCAGGCGGATGCCGAGCTTGCCCTGCACCAATCCCCCGACTGGGCACTCGAAGTCCGACACCTGCAGCTCGAGGCTCGCAGCAAACGCCTGGACCTGGATGACAGCCGTCTCGATGACCTGCACCTGAACCTTGGCCTTCAGGGTCGCGTCACGGCGCAGCAATTGCAGCTCACCCTGGCCGACAGGTCCCGTCTCGACGTCCAGCGCCTGCGCAGCGCCGAGCTGGACCTGCAACAAACCCAGGCGACGCTGGCCGGCATCACCTTGAACGGCTCCCCAAGCGCACCCACTCTGTCCGGCCCGCTGGGCCTGCGCATCCAACGCCTGCACCACCCCCAATTGCAGGCACAAGGCTGGCAATGGCAGGGACGCGTGCAGGCCGACAACGGCAGCCAGACCCTCGACGGTGCATTACTGGCCGATTCGGGCCTGAACATGGCGCTGCGCCTGACCAACACGGCCAATGCGCTGAACGTCAACGCCACTCTGGACGAGTTGTTCCTGCGCGCCGGCAATCCACTGGCACAAACCCTGGCCGACTGGCCGCCGCTGCTGGCGCTGGACAACGGCCGCGTTCAGGCCGAGGCCGACCTGCAACTACCCAGCGGCAAGCCCTTGCAACTCAAGGCCAGCCTGACAGGCAAGGGCTTGGCCGGCATCTATGACCGCACCACGTTGAGCGGTCTCGATGCCGAGCTGCGGCTGCAGCTGAGCGGTGACCGACTTCGCCTCGACCTGCCTCGGTTGAGTGCCAGGCAGCTCGACCCCGGCATCGAGCTCGGCCCTTTGCAGCTGCAGGCCAGCTACCAGGCCAGCCTGCAACAGCCGCTGGCGGGCAGCCTGACCCACCAGCGCGCCGAACTGGGCATTCTGGGCGGTAGCCTGAGCCTGGCGCCCGCGACCTGGGCGCTGGAGCAACCCAGCCAGTTGCTGCCCCTGCAGCTCAGTGGCCTGGATCTGCAGGAACTGTTTCGCGCCTATCCGGCCGAAGGGCTGGCCGGTAGCGGGCTGATCGACGGGACCCTGCCACTGCGCCTGGATGGAGCCATCAGCATCGAAAAGGGCCTGATCGAAGCCCGGTCACCGGGTGGGCGACTGAGTTTTCATTCACCACGCATTCGCGCCATGGGTCAGGCCAACCCCGGCATGAAGCTGGTCACTGACGCGCTGGAAGACTTTCACTACGATCAGCTAAGCAGTAGCGTCGACTATGATCCGTCCGGCAAACTGCTGCTGGGCATGCGCCTGCACGGACAGAACCCGACCATCGAGAAAGGCCGGCCCATCCACTTCAACATCAATCTGGAAGAAGACATTCCGGCCTTGCTGGCCAGCCTGCAGTTGACCGACAAGGTAAGCGGCATCATCCAGCAACGGATTCAGCAATGGATGCGCCAGCGTGTCCCCCAAGAACCAAAGGAGTAGCGCCATGCGCACGTACCGCCTCCTCGCAGTCCTGAGCCTGGGGCTGCTATGCCAGGCCTGTACCCCGACGGTACAACTGGCGATGCCGAACGAACCGATCAACATCAACCTGAACGTCAAGGTCGAGCACGAAATCTACATCAAGGTGGACAAGGCTCTGGACAATGTATTCAACGAAGACAGTGGTCTGTTCTGAGACCGCCATGTCGGTATGAACTGGTTCTACGGAGAGAGACGATGATTCGATACATTTCGACCCTGCTGCTGGCGCTGACCCTCAGCCTGCCGGCCTACGCACTGAACCTCAACCAGGCCATGAGCGCCCTCGGCGATGCCAAGGCCAGCGGCCAGTTGGGCGAGCAACCCAACGGCTACCTGGGCGTGGTCAAACCCGGCGGCCAGGCCGACGAAATCGCCCGTCTGATAAACCAGGCACGGCGCGCCGAGTATCAGAAGGTGGCGCAGGACAATGGCATCAGCCTCAACGACGTGGAAGCCATCGCCGGCAAGAAGGCCATCGAGCGTACGCCCAAGGGGCAATTCATCCAGCTCAACGGCCAGTGGCTGCAGAAGTAGCAGCCATGCTCGAGCACCGGGAGCGCGCAGCGCCCTGTAGAAACGAAAGAACCCGCCTAGGCGGGTTCTTTTTTGCGCGAACAGTAATCAGGCGCCAGCTTTGCTCACGGCATCCTTGATCAGGGTCTGCAGCTCGCCCTTCTCGTACATCTCGGAGAGGATGTCGCTACCGCCGACCAGCTCACCGCCGACCCACAGCTGCGGGAAGGTCGGCCAGTTGGCGTACTTCGGCAGGTTGGCGCGGATTTCCGGGTTCTGCAGGATGTCGACGTAGGCGAACTTCTCGCCGCAGCCCATCACCACCTGGGCAGCACGGGCAGAGAAGCCACACTGCGGCGCGTTGGGCGAGCCTTTCATGTACAGCAGAACGGTGTTGTTGGCGATCTGCTCTTTGATGGTTTCGATGATATCCATGGGGGCACCTCAGCATAGACTTCGCGACCCGACGGTCGCCACGGTGGCGCGATTGTAGCGAAAAGCCGAGCATAATGCTCGGCCTTGCCACCGACCCGTAGCCCGGATGCAATCCGGGGATTCGATTAGAGAGTGCCCCGGATTGCATCCGGGCTACGCGGCTACCACCTCCACCGGCACACCATTGAGCACCGCATTGCCGGACAGCACATCGAGCTGGCGCTCGTCGGTCAGGTCATTGGCGCTGGCACCCGGCTGCGCGCGGGCGATATCCATCTGCACGCCCGGGCGGGCATGGCCCCAGCCGTGAGGCAGACTGACCACACCAGCCATCACCTCATCGCTGGCTGCCACTTCCACCTCGATGCTACCGACCCGCGAGCGCACCCTTACGCGCTGGCCATCGGCCAAGCCACGGCTGGCCAGATCCGCCGGGTTCATCAACAACTGATGACGCGGCTTGCCCTTCACCAGACGGTGATAGTTGTGCATCCAGGAGTTGTTGCTGCGCACGTGACGACGGCCGATCAGCATCAACTCATGGGCAGCCGGCTGCTGTTGCTCGGAAAAGCGCGCCAGATCGGCCAGCAGCAGTTCAGGCGCGGCCTGCACCGCCTTGCTCGGCGTTTTCAGGCGCACAGCAAGATTCGGCTGCAGCGGCCCCAGGTCGACGCCGTGCGGATGCTCGCGCAAGGCAGCCAGGCTGAGTTTGCGCTCGCTACCATCACCGTAGGGGCCGAAACGCAGGCCCATGTCGATCATCTGCTCAGGCGCCATGGTCGGTTTCAGCTCGAGGCCATTGCGCGCGGCGAAGGCCTTGGCCAGACCGACGAAGATTTCCCAGTCGTGCAGTGCGCCCTCCGGCTTGGCCAGGATCGCCTCGTTGAAACGGGTGACGTTACGCACCGCGAACACATTGAAGGTGGTGTCGTAGTGATCGTGCTCCAGCGGCGCGGTGGGCGGCAGGATCAGGTCGGCATAACGGGTGGTCTCGTTGATGTAGAAATCCACCGAAAGCATGAACTCCAGGCCGTCCAGCGCCTGTTCCAGCTGACGCCCATTGGGCGTGGACAGCACCGGGTTGCCGGCCACCGTGACCAGGGCGCGGACCTGCCCATCGCCGGGGCTGAGCATCTCTTCGGCCAACGCCGAGACCGGCAACTCGCCGCCGTATTCCGGCAGGCCGGAAACCCGGCTCTGCCAGCGCTTGAAATGCCCGCCGGAGGAGCTCGCCACCAGGTCCACCGCCGGCGTCGTACAGAGCACGCCGCCACTGCGATCGAGATTGCCGGTCACCAGGTTGATCACCTGCACCAGCCACTGACACAGCGTACCGAACGCCTGCGTGGAAACCCCCATGCGGCCGTAGCACACCGCCTTGTCCGCTGCGGCGAAATCCCGCGCCAGTTGCCGAATGGTTTCGGCCGGCACCCCACAGCGCGCGCTCATGGTTTCGGCATCGAAGCCGGCTATCGCCTCGCGTACCTGCTCCAGCCCCTCCACCGGCAGATGGCTGTCACGCGTCAGGCCTTCCTCGAACAGGGTGTTGAGCAGAGCCAGCAGCAGCGCCGCATCGCTGCCGGGACGCACGAACAGATGCTGATCGGCGATGGCCGCGGTCTCGCTGCGCCGTGGGTCGACCACCACCAACTTGCCGCCACGTGCCTGGATAGCCTTCAGGCGCTTCTCCACATCCGGCACAGTCATGATGCTGCCGTTGGATGCCAGCGGGTTGCCGCCCAGGATCAGCATGAAATCGGTGTGATCGATATCGGGAATCGGAATCAGCAGGCCGTGGCCATACATCAGGTGGCTGGTCAGGTGGTGCGGCAACTGGTCAACCGACGTGGCGGAAAACCGATTGCGGGTTTTCAGCAGGCCGAGAAAGTAGTTGCTGTGGGTCATCAGCCCGTAGTTGTGCACACTGGGATTGCCCTGATAGACCGCCACAGCGTTCTGCCCATGTGCCGCCTGGATCGTGCTCAGGCGCTCTGCCACCAGAGCAAAAGCTTCGTCCCAGCCGATGGCCTGCCACTGCTCACCAACGCGGCGCATGGGCTGGCGAATGCGATCCGGGTCATTCTGGATATCCTGCAGCGCCACAGCCTTGGGGCAGATATGGCCGCGGCTGAAACTGTCCTGGGCATCGCCCTTGATCGAGCGAATCTGCGTTGCGCCGTCTGCCTGGGTTTCGGTTTCGATGGCGAGTCCACAGATGGCTTCGCACAAATGACACGCACGGTAATGGAGGGACTTGGTCATGGCCTGGCCTCTTGTTCTGATCCGAGACGACCGGTCAGGTCGCGGGTCTTGAACTATGGGCCGAGCGCGGGAGCGACGCCAGCAGCGTTCGTCTCATGAATCGGCAGGCATCAAGCCTGCCGATTCAGGCAATTACCGATCCGATCAACGGATGGAGGTAACGGTGCCTTTCTTGCCGGTAACGCTGACGTTAACGGTTTTGTATACGAAGTAATCCTGAACGTTCACTTCGTAACGCGGGGCGACGATCAGGTCGGCGCCCGAAGCCTTGACAGCCTTGTAAGCAGCTGCGGACTTGGCAGAAGCAACCGGGTCGAGACCCAGCGCGAAACCACCTTCACCACCACCGTAAGTCACGCCGTCGGCGAACTGAGTATCACCACCCAGCTTGAACACACCGAACAGGATGTTCACCGAAGATTGGCCAGAGATGGATTCGCCTACTTTCACGTCGGCTTTCAGGTTGGTTTTAACGGCACCATTCAGTGGTGCGGTCGGCTGGCTGACGTTCTGGCTGGCACAGCCAGTCAGCAGGACCAGGGCGGACAAGGTAGCAGCATAGGCTACGTGTTTCATGCAAAACTCCTTTGCACAGATATTCCATGGATTTCCCCATTGCGGGGGCAATGCATTGCCTTGTTGAAGGCGGCGGCATCGTAGAGGCCCGTTCTAGAGCGGCGCAATCTATTATTTCAGTTTTATGACATCTCTTACGCCGAATTGGGAAAAGGCTTACAAAACAGGATCAAGCAAGCCTGCGGGCGGCAATTTGCGCCTTCTCGTCATTTCCTTATAAGATCGCGCCTTCCCCTGTTTCGTCGCACCCTGCGGCCTCCTGCCGCAAGCTCTGCTGTTTTTGTCGGTTTTATCCCCGGCTGCGGGCTTGCGAACTGTAGTGATAAAGGTAGTTAACGATGAGCGTCAGACACTTTCTCTCGATGATGGATTACACACCGGACGAACTGGTGGGACTGATCCGCCGAGGCATCGAGCTGAAGAATCTGCGCAACCGTGGCGTACTCTTCGAGCCGCTGAAGAATCGCGTACTGGGCATGATCTTCGAGAAGGCCTCGACTCGCACCCGCCTGTCCTTCGAAGCCGGCATGATCCAGCTCGGCGGCCAGGCCATCTTCCTCTCGCCGCGCGACACCCAACTGGGTCGTGGCGAGCCGATCGGCGATGCTGCCATCGTCATGTCGAGCATGCTCGACGCGGTGATGATCCGCACCTTCGCCCACAGTAACCTTACCGAGTTCGCCGCCAAGTCGAGGGTGCCAGTCATCAACGGCCTGTCCGACGATCTGCACCCCTGCCAGTTGCTGGCCGACATGCAGACCTTCCTCGAACACCGCGGCAGCATCGCCGGCAAGACGGTGGCCTGGATCGGCGATGGCAACAACATGTGCAACTCCTATATCGAAGCGGCGATGCAGTTCGACTTCCAGCTGAAGGTCGCCTGCCCTGCTGGCTACGAACCGGACGCGCGCTTCCTCGCCTTGGCCGGCGAGCGTGTGCAGGTCGTGCGCGACCCGCGCCAAGCGGTGGCCGGCGCCCATCTGGTCAGCACCGACGTGTGGGCCTCCATGGGTCAGGAAGACGAAGCAGAGCAGCGCATGGCGTTGTTCCGCCCCTACCAGGTCACCCGCGAGCTGCTCGACGCCGCCACCGAAGACGTGCTGTTCATGCACTGCCTGCCGGCACACCGTGGCGAAGAAATCAGCTTCGACCTGCTCGACGACCCGCGCTCAGTGGCATGGGATCAAGCCGAGAACCGCCTGCACGCCCAGAAGGCGCTGCTGGAGATGCTGGTCGAGCCGGCGTACCACCACGCATGAGCCAGCCCCTGCTGCAGCTACGCGGACTGAATTGCGGCTACCACGCGCACAAGGTGGTGCAGGATCTCGACCTGCACCTCAACGCTGGCGATATCGGTTGCCTGCTCGGTCCATCGGGTTGCGGCAAGACCACCACACTGCGCGCCATCGCCGGTTTCGAGCCGATCCTGGAAGGCGAAATCGAACTGGCAGGTGAAGTGATTTCCCGCGCCGGTTTTACCCTGGCGCCGGAGAAACGCCATATCGGCATGGTGTTTCAGGATTACGCCCTGTTCCCCCACCTGAGCGTGGCGGAGAACGTCGCCTTCGGTATCCGCAAGCAGCCCAACGCCGAGCGCGCCACTCAAGACCTGCTGGAACTGGTCAAACTCGGCAACCTGGCCAAGCGTTACCCGCACGAGCTGTCCGGTGGTCAGCAGCAGCGGGTCGCCCTGGCGCGCGCTCTGGCGCCGGAACCGAAATTGCTGCTGCTCGATGAGCCCTTCTCCAATCTCGATGGCGAACTGCGCAGGCGCCTGAGCCATGAAGTACGAGAAATTCTCAAGGCACGTGGCACCAGCGCCATCCTGGTCACTCACGATCAGGAAGAAGCCTTCGCAGTCAGCGATCACGTCGGCGTGTTCAACGCGGGTCGTCTGGAGCAGTGGGACACACCGTTCAACCTCTATCACGAGCCGCTGACGCCTTTCGTCGCCAGCTTCATCGGGCAGGGTTACTTCATTCGCGGCCAGTTGCTCGGCCCGGAAACGGTGCAGACCGAACTCGGCATGATCCGCGGCAACCGTGCCTATACCTGGGCTCAGGGTAGTGCGGTGGACGTATTGCTGCGCCCGGACGACATTGTCCCGGACGAGCACAGCGAACTGAAGGCGCGCATCGTCGGCAAGACCTTCCTCGGCGCCGCCACGCTCTATCGCCTGCAGCTGCCCACCGGCAGCCAGCTGGAATCGATCTTCCCCAGCCATGCCGATCATCAGCCAGGCGACGAAGTGGGCATCCGCGTCGCCGCCGATCATCTGGTGGCCTTCCCGGCACTCGGCAGCGTAGCCGCGCAACTGCAACTGAGCGAATCAGGTGGCGTGCGCCGGGTCAACAGCAACTGAATCAGAGCATCAGCTGGCCAGAAGCGATATGCCGCGCGTGGCCGGCAATCTTCACCCGCTCACCGTCCAGACGACAGAGCAGCTCACCACCGCGCGCCGAACACTGGAAGGCACTCAACGTGGTACGTCCCAGACGCTCGGCCCAGTACGGCACCAGCATGCAGTGGGTAGAGCCGGTCACCGGGTCTTCATTGATACCAATGCTCGGCGCGAAGTAGCGCGAGACGAAGTCGTGCTTTTGCCCGCCGGCAGTCACCAACACACCAAGCCCAGGCAGGGTGGCCAGCGCCGGCAGATTGGGCTTCAGCTCGCGAAGCTCGGCCTCGGAGCCCAGCACCACCATCAGCTCCTGCACGCTGCCATCGCCGTTGCGCAGTGCCAGCACCTGCTCGACCTGGCGCTCCAGCGCACGTTCGGCCTGCTCATGTAGAGGCTGCGCCACCGATTCCACGCGCCGCACCGGGAAATCCAGCTGCAGACGCTCGCCCTGCCGGGTGACCTGCAGCGCTCCGGACAAGCAGTTGAAATCCAGCACCTCGGCCGGTTCCCGATAGATGTCGAACAGCACCTTGGCCGCAGCCAGGGTGGCATGTCCGCAAAGCGGTACCTCGCTGACCGGGGTAAACCAGCGGATATGCCAGGCACTGCCCTCCTTCACCACGAATGCCGTCTCCGCCAGATTGTGCTCGGCGGCGATGCGCTGCATCAGCGCCTCATCGAGCCAGCGGTCAAGGCGATAGACGATGGCAGGGTTACCGGCGAAGGGCTGATCGGTGAAGGCGTCGATCTGGTGAAATTCGAGGGACATGGGGCGTTCCTGGCCGTAGTTGTGAAATCAGAGCATGCCCAGTTAATCGAAGCCGAACCACGTACAGACGATCTGTATTTTCCCCGAACAGTAAGGCTCAACGGAGGCCGTAACGCTGTAACAGTTCGTCCATGCGCCCGTCCTCGCGAAAGCGCAGCAGCCCCTGCTCGAACAGCCGTGCATAACGCGCGCTATCAGCCAGCCCTGGGGCGAATGCCAGGTAAATGGGTATATCTGGCTGGCGGCAACCCACTTCGACGATATCGCCGTGCAGATAGTTTTCACTGAGCAGCGCCTGCATCACCCAGGCATTTTCTACCAACACATCGATGCGATCGTGACGCAGCTTGCGCAGATTGCTCTGCAGCGCGCGGTCGCCAGTCATCAGTTGCACCTGAGCCAGGCCATGGTGCTCGCGCAGATACAGATCGAGTTCGGCGCCATAGCTGTAGCCGTTGATCGCGCCAAGACGCACGGCCTGCAACGACTTCAGTCCCTGGTAACGCCAGGTTCCGCCGCGCAGAGCGTAGAAGCACATGCGCGACACACCGGGAGCCGTGGGCGTGAAGATGAAGTCTGGCGCATCCTGCACCCCGGCGCCGATCAACGCCCCCAGCTTGCCGCGCCGGGTGTCGTGCACCGCACGCGCCCAGTTGATGACGCGGTACTCTACCTCGATGCCGGACTCGGCAAAGATCTGCTCGGCCAGCTCGACGAAAATGCCGCGTTGCTCGGCATCGGCGGCACAGTTGATCGGGCACCACAGATCACCGGCGATCACCAGTTTCTCGGCCCGCGCCAACCCACTGCCGAGCAGCAGCGACAGCAGCACACAAGCGCCGCTGCGTCGCCACAGAGCGAGCCGCTTCACGCTTCGCTGCGCACCCGTTTCACCGCATCCAGCCAACCGGCGTAGAGGCGCTCGCGATGCGCCTCGTTCATCCTCGGCTCGAAACGCTGCTGCCGATGCCAGTGGCTGGCGATGGCATTGAGGTCCTGGTACAGGCCGAGCTTCAGCCCCGCCAGGTAGGCGACGCCGAGCGCCGTAGTCTCGGTGACCTCGGGGCGCTCGACGCTGACACCGAGGATGTCGGCGAGAAACTGCATGACCCAGTTGTTCTCCACCATGCCACCGTCGACACGCAACGCGCTGGGCGCCGCAGCACCATCCTGGCGCATGGCTTCGAGCAGGTCGCGGGTCTGGTAGCACACCGATTGCAGACCGGCGGTGACGATCTCCTTGATCCCGGTGTCGCGGGTCAGGCCGAAGATGGCACCACGTGCTTTGGGGTCCCAATACGGCGCGCCCAGGCCGGTGAAAGCCGGTACCAGATAGACGCCGCAGGCTTCGCCGGTCGCTTCGGCCAACGCCTCGCTCTCACGCGCATGGCTGATCAGCTTGATACCGTCACGCAGCCACTGCACCGCCGCGCCAGCGACGAAGATGCTGCCCTCCACCGCATAGGTGACCTTGCCATCGAGGCGGTAGCCGACCGTGGTCAGCAGGCGATTCTTCGAGCTCACCGGCTGATCGCCAGTGTTCTGGATCATGAAGCAGCCGGTGCCGTAGGTGCTCTTGACCATACCCGGCTCGAAGCAGGCCTGGCCGATCAAGGCTGCCTGCTGGTCGCCCGCCATACCCAACACCGGGATGCTGGCGCCGAGCAGTTCGCTGTCGGTGTGACCAAACTCGGCGGCGCAATCGAGCACTTCGGGCAGCAGGCTGGCGGGGATTTCGAACAGCTTTAGCAGCTCCTCGTCCCACTGTTGGGTATGGATATTGAACATCAGCGTGCGCGAGGCATTGCTGGCGTCGGTGCGATGCACCTTGCCATCGGTCAGGCGCCACAACAGGAAGCTGTCGACGGTGCCGAAACGCAGCTCGCCGCGCTCGGCCCGCTCACGGGCGCCGGGTACGCTCTCCAGGATCCAGCGCAGCTTGGTGGCAGAGAAATAGGGGTCGATCAGCAGGCCGGTCTTGGCCGAGACCATCGCCTCGTGGCCTTGATCCTTGAGCCCGGCGCAGTAGTCCGCCGTACGGCGATCCTGCCAGACGATGGCGGGATGGATCGGCGTGCCGCTGACGGCATCCCATACCAGGGTAGTTTCGCGCTGGTTGGTGATGCCGATGGCCGCGATCGCCTCGGGCTGCAGACCACTGCTGGCAATCGCATCGCGGCAAACCTTGAGTGTGGACAGCCAGATTTCCTGCCCATCGTGCTCGACCCAGCCGTCCTGCGGGAAATACTGCTTGAACTCCTGCTGGGCCCGCGCAACCGGCAATCCCTGGGCACTGAAGATGATGGCGCGGGAGCTGGTGGTGCCCTGGTCGATGGCTAGCAGGTATTGGGTCATGCAAGATTCCTTGTTTTTATCGGTAACGTTCGCTGCTGTTGACCGCAGAGTGGCTTATTCACTGGCAGCATACTGCGCGGTTCAGGCTTTGCCGATAGCGGCAAACTGTCCTTGGGTATGCTGCGCCAGGGTCTCGGCCGAGAGTTCCAGTTCCAGCCCGCGCCGGCCGCCGCTGACGTGAATGGTTGGATGCCGACGTGCCGATTCGTCAATAAAGGTGCGCAAGCGTTTCTTCTGCCCCAGCGGGCTGATGCCGCCGACCAGATAACCCGTGGCGCGCTGCGCGGCATTCGGGTCGGCCATATCGGCCTTCTTCACGCCAGCCGCTGCGGCCAGCGCCTTGAGATCGAGACTGCCGACCACCGGCACCACCGCCACCAGGAGTTCGCCTTTCTCGGTCGCCGCGAGCAGGGTCTTGAACACGCATTCGGGCGCCAGACCGAGCTTTTCCGCCGCTTCCAGCCCATAAGACGGCGCCTTGGGGTCATGCTGATAGCTATGCACACGGTGTTCGGCCTTGGCCTTCTTCAACAGATCGATTGCTGGAGTCATGTTCGAATGTGAAAACGCTGTGAAAGATACCCTACATTAACAGGCCGAAATCCTCCGTATCTACAGCCTATAATGGGTGACCATCACAGGAAGCGCTCATGAATCTCGCTCCCCGCCAGCACGACATCCTCAACCTCGCCCGCGAGCGCGGCTACGTCAGCATCGACGAACTGGCTCAAGCCTTCGCCGTTACCCCACAGACCATTCGCCGCGATATCAACCAGTTGGCCGAGCACGGTCTGTTGCGCCGCACCCATGGTGGCGCGGCGTGCGAATCGTCGAGCATTCAGAACACCGCCTACGGCATGCGCGCCGGGCAGATGCGCGAGGAAAAACAGCGCATCGCTGAAGCCGTGGCGGCACAGATACCCGATCACGCCTCGCTGTTCATCAACATCGGCACGACCACCGAGGCCATCGCCCGCGAACTGCAGAACCACAAGGGCCTGAAGGTCATCACCAACAACCTGCACGTCGCCGCTCAACTCAGCGCCAAGGCCGACTTCGAAGTGTTGGTGGCCGGCGGTACGGTGCGCAGCGACGGCGGCATCGTCGGCCAGGCCGCGGTGGATTTCATCCAGCAGTTCAAGGTCGATTACGCCATCGTCGGCATCAGCGGTATCGACGACGATGGCAGCCTGCTCGATTTCGACTATCAGGAAGTGCGGGTTTCCCAGGCCATCATCGACAACGCGCGGCAGGTTCTGCTTGCGGCCGACTCCAGCAAGTTCGGCCGCAACGCGGTGGTGCGCCTGGGCTCCATCGCGCTGGTCGACCGAGTCTTCACCGATAGCGCGCCCTCTGCCGCCATCATCCGTCTGCTGCACAGCCACAAGGTTCAGCTCGATCTGGTCTGATCAGCGAGGTTGGCAGGTATTCACGCAGGGCGGGTGAAACCCGCCAGCATACCGATGGCGGGTTACACCCGCCCTACGACTGATCCCCTTTGTGCAAGACCACCCAGCGCGCCGGGGTAGCGAAACTGCGCATCTTCGTCTAGCATATTTTCGAAAGTGAACATCAACACATTCGAATCCAATAGCCGAGCGTGCCACATGCCCCATGACCAGTTCGCCAGCCCTGTTGCGGAAGTCTATGACCTCGCCGTCGTTGGCGGTGGTATCAATGGTGTGGGTATCGCCGCCGATGCAGCCGGTCGCGGCTTGTCCGTGTTCCTTTGCGAAAAGGACGACCTGGCCAGCCACACCTCCTCTGCCAGCAGCAAGCTGATCCACGGCGGTCTGCGCTATCTGGAGCACCACGAATTTCGCCTGGTACGTGAGGCGCTGGCCGAGCGTGAAGTGCTGCTGGCCAAGGCGCCGCATATCGTCAAACCGATGCGCTTCGTTCTGCCGCACCGTCCGCACTTGCGCCCAGCCTGGATGATCCGCGCCGGCCTGTTCCTCTATGACCACCTGGGCAAGCGCGAGCGCCTGCCGGCTTCGCGCGGCCTGCGCTTCGGCGCCGGTAGCCCGTTGAAAGCGGAAATCAGCCGCGGTTTCGAGTATTCCGACTGCTGGGTAGACGATGCTCGCCTGGTGGTGCTCAACGCCATGGCCGCACGGGAAAAAGGCGCGCACATTCACCCGCGCACGCGCTGCGTCAGCGCCCGACGCAGCAAGGGCCTATGGCATATCCACCTGGAGCGCAGCGACGGCAGCCTGCTGTCCATTCGCGCCCGCGCCCTGGTCAACGCCGCTGGCCCCTGGGTCGCGCGCTTCATCCGTGAAGACCTCAAGCAGCAATCGCCGTACGGCATTCGCCTGATCCAGGGCAGCCATATCGTCGTGCCGCGCCTGTATGACGGTGAGCAGGCCTACATCCTGCAGAACGAAGACCGCCGCATCGTCTTCGCCATTCCGTATCTGGAGCGCTTCACCCTGATCGGCACCACTGACCGCGAATATCAGGGCGACCCCGCACAGGTGACGATCACCGCCGAGGAAACCGACTATCTGCTCAAGGTGGTCAACGATCACTTCAAGCAACAGCTCAGCCGCGACGATGTGCTGCACAGCTTCGCTGGCGTGCGACCGCTGTGCGATGACGAATCCGATGAGCCATCGGCCATTACCCGTGACTACACCCTGTCGCTCTCCGGTGCGCCGGGCGAAGCGCCACTGCTTTCGGTGTTCGGCGGCAAGCTGACCACTTATCGCAAGCTGGCCGAGTCCGCCATGCAGGAACTGGCCGCGCATTTCACCAACATGGGCCCGAGCTGGACGGCCAGCGCGCCGCTCCCCGGTGGCGAGGATCTGCAAAGCCAGAGCGCCCTGGTCGAAGCGCTCTGCGAACGCTATGGCTGGTTACCCACCAGCCTGGCCAGACGCTGGGCCACCAGCTATGGCAGCCGCAGCTGGCGCCTGCTCGATGACGTACACAACCTTACCGACCTCGGCGAACACCTCGGCGCCGGGCTCTACACCCGCGAAGTGGAATACCTGCGTCGTGAAGAATGGGCGCGCAGCAGTGCCGACATTCTCTGGCGGCGCAGCAAACTGGGCCTGTTCATGACTCCGGTGCAGCAGGCCCGCCTGCAGGACTACCTGAACAGCCGCGACCCGCATTCGGCTCACGCCGCCTGAATTCTGCGTGCCCCATGCCCCGCCTTGCGGGGCTTTTTTATGGGCACGAAAAAATAAAATATCGACGTCACTTATCCGTTTCAGTCAGCGCAGAACTTTCAGTAACTTTTTTATTGCATTGATTCAATAACTTGGCGTCGTGATGCGGAATAAAAACATTCTTATTCAGTTTTATTTTTACTTATGTTTCAACTACTTAAGTTTGACATAAGGGAAAACCAGGCCGAAAATTCGAGATCATCACGGTCATTGAAGCAGCAGGAGCGGTCATGAAAGGCGACAAGAAGGTCATTCAACACCTGAACAAGATTCTTGGTAACGAACTGGTCGCCATCAACCAGTACTTCCTGCATGCGCGCATGTACGAAGATTGGGGCCTGAAGAAACTCGGCGAGCACGAGTACCACGAGTCCATCGACGAGATGAAGCATGCCGACAAACTGATCAAGCGCATTCTCTTCCTCGAAGGTATTCCCAACCTGCAGGACCTGGGCAAGATCCTGATCGGCGAAAACACCAAGGAAATGCTCGAGTGCGACCTGAAGATCGAGCACAAGGCACACGGTGACCTGAAGGCCGCCATCGCCTACTGCGAAAGCATCGGTGACTACGCCAGCCGCGAACTGCTCGAAGAAATCCTCTGCTCCGAAGAGGATCACATCGACTGGCTGGAAACCCAGCTCAGCCTGATCGAAGCCGTCGGCCTGCAGAACTACCTGCAATCGCAGATGGACGAATAAGTCCGATCCGCTCGACGAAAAACGGGAGCCACTGGCTCCCGTTTTTTATGGCTATCCCGAATCTCGTGGAAGGGGCGCAAGCCGCGATAGCAAGTCGCCACTGAAGCGCCTCCCACGACTCAACGCGCCTCGCTCTCCCTGACCCGGAACCACGCTGCATACAGTGCCGGCAGGAACAGCAGGGTCAGCGCCGTCGCGACCACCAGACCGCCCATGATGGCCACCGCCATCGGCCCGAAGAACACGCTGCGCGACAGGGGAATCATCGCCAGCACCGCTGCCAGTGCAGTGAGCACGATGGGTCGGAAGCGCCGCACCGTGGCCTCGATGACGGCGTGCCAGCGATCCAGCCCGCTGCTGATGTCCTGTTCGATCTGATCGACCAGAATCACCGAGTTACGCATGATCATCCCGGCCAGGGCGATGGTGCCGAGCATGGCGACGAAGCCGAACGGCTGGCGGAAGATCAACAAGAACAGGGTGACGCCGATCAGGCCCAGCGGTGCGGTGAGAAATACCATCGCCGAGCGCGAGAAGCTCTTCAGTTGCAGCATCAAAAGCGTCAGCACCACCACGATGAACAGCGGCACACCTGCATTCACCGACTTCTGCCCACGGGTTGAGTCTTCTACCGTACCGCCCACCTCCAGCAGATAACCATCGGGCAGCTCGGCGCGGATCGGCTCGAGCGTCGGCAGTATCTGCTGGGTCAGACTGGCCGGCTGCTGCTTGCCATACACATCCGCACGCACGGTGACGTTGGGCAGGCGATTGCGGTGCCAGATGATGCCTTCCTCGAAGCCGTATTCCAGCGTTGCCACCTGCGACAGCGCCACGCTGCGGCCGCTGTCGGTCGGCACCGCCAGGCTCGGCAGCAGGCTTAGCGCCTTGCGTTCCTGCGGCGTACCGCGCTGAAGAATCTCGATCAGCTCATTGCCCTCTCGGTACTGGCTGACGCTGGTACCGGAAAGCGAGCCCTGCAAAAAGCGCGACAGCTCGGCGGTGTTGACCCCCAGGGCACGGGCACGATCCTGATCGATATTGAGGATCACCACCTTGCTCGGTTCTTCCCAGTCCAGGTGCACGTTCACCACATGCGGGTTTTCGCGCACCTTGTCCGCCACCTGACGGGCCAGGGCGCGCACCTCGTCGATATGCTCGCCGCTGACGCGGAACTGGATCGGGTAGCCCACGGGCGGCCCGTTCTCCAGGCGGCTGACGCGGCTGCGCAGGGACGGAAACTCATCGTTCATGATCTGGATCAGCCAGCTGCGCAGGCGCTCACGCTCCTCGATGCTCGAAGCCAGCACCACGAACTGAGCGAAACTCGCTGCCGGCAATTGTTGATCCAGCGGCAGGTAGAAACGCGGCGAGCCGGTGCCGACATAGGCCACGTAGTTGTCGATGCCGGACTGCTCCTTGAGCAGCTTCTCCAGGCGATGCACTTCGGCCTCGGTGGCGCTCAGCGAGGCGCCCTCCTCCAGCTTGATGTCGACCATCAGCTCCAGGCGCCCGGAAGCCGGGAAGAATTGTTGCGGCACAAAGCGGAACAGCAGCACCGAGGCGACGAACAGCGCAATGGTCAGCAGGATCACGACGCCACGACGGCGCACGCACCACTCCACCGTGGCGCGAACACGGCGGTAGAAGGGAGTCGAATAAGGGTCATGACCGCCTGCGCTGCCTCCGTGTTTTGCCGCGTGCAGCTTGGCCAGATCGGGCAGTAGCTTGTCGCCCAGGTAGGGCACGAACATGACCGCCGCAATCCATGAGGCGATCAGCGAAATGGCCACCACCTGGAAGATCGACCGGGTGTATTCGCCCGTACCGGACTGCGCGGTGGCGATGGGCAGAAAGCCCGCAGCGGTGATCAAGGTGCCGGTGAGCATGGGAAACGCCGTGCTGGTCCAGGCGAAGCTGGCGGCCTTGAAACGGTCGTAGCCCTGCTCCATCTTGATCGCCATCATCTCCACCGCGATGATCGCGTCGTCCACCAGCAGCCCGAGGCCGAGCACCAGCGCGCCGAGAGAAATCTTGTGCAGGCCGATGCCCAAGTAGTACATGGCGGCAAACGTCATCGCCAGCACCAGCGGAATCACCAGCGCCACCACCAGGCCAGTGCGCACGCCCAGGGAGAAGAAGCTGACCGCGAGCACGATCACCAGCGCCTCCACCAGCACCTTGACGAACTCGCCCACGCCGGTTTTCACCGCCGCCGGTTGATCCGACACCTTGCGCAGCTCCATGCCCAACGGCAGCGTCTGTTGCAGGCGGGCGAACTCACCCTCCAACGCCTTGCCCAGCACCAGGATATCGCCGCCGTCCTTCATCGCCACGGCAATGCCGATGGCGTCCTCGCCCATGAAGCGCATGCGCGGCGCGGGTGGATCGTTGAAGCCGCGCTTGACCTCGGCCACGTCGGCGATGCGGAAGGTACGATCGGCGACGCGAATGGGAAAATCGCGAATTTCCTCCACCGACTCGAAGCGCCCGGTCACACGCAGTTGAATACGCTCGCTGGCGGTTTCGAAGAAACCGGCAGCCGCGACCGCATTCTGCGCCTCCAGCGCCTGCTGTACGGCCGACAACGGCAGGCCGAGGGTCGCCAGCTTGGTGTTGGACAGTTCGATCCAGATCTTCTCGTCCTGTAGCCCCACCAGCTCGACCTTGCCCACATCCTTGACCCGCTGCAGTTGCAGCTGCAGGCGGTCGGCGTAGTCCTTGAGCACCGCGTAGTCAAAACCGTTGCCAGTCAGCGCATAGATATTGCCGAAGGTGGTGCCGAACTCGTCGTTGAAGAACGGCCCCTGAATACCGGGCGGCAAAGTGTGGCGAATGTCGCTGATCTTCTTGCGCACCTGATACCACAGCTCGGGAATCTCGGCGCTGCGCATGGAATCGCGTGCCATGAAGGTGACCTGCGATTCGCCCGGGCGGGAGAAGCTGGTGATACGGTCATACTCGCCGGTCTCCATCAACTTCTTCTCGATGCGCTCGGTGACCTGGCGTGATACCTCTTCAGCGCTGGCGCCCGGCCAGTTGGTGCGAATCACCATGGCCTTGAAGGTGAACGGCGGGTCTTCGCTCTGACCCAGCTTGGTGTAGGACAGTGCACCGACCACGGCGAACAGCAGCATGATGTAGAGGACGATCTGGCGATGGCGCAGCGCCCAGGCAGACAAGTTGAAGCTCATGCAGGCTTACTCCTTGGCTGCCAGTTCGACATTGCGATTATCCCGATCGACCGGGCGTACCTGCTGGCCCTCGCGCAGAATCTGCACCCCGGCGGCGACCACCCAATCGGAAGCGGCCAGCCCCTCCAGCACCGGCACACGATCATCACCATAGGCGCCGACACGGACCGGACGGCGTTGCACGATGTGCTCCCTGGGATCGACTACCCAGACGAACGCTTGCCCCTGCTCGGCGCTGAGTGCCGACAGCGGCACCGCCAGCGGTACCTCGCCATTACTGGCGATGAATACCCGCGCGCTCTGCCCCAGTTCGGCCGGCACCTTGCCTTCGGTGAACGCGACACGGGCGGCGAAGGTGCGCGATTGTGGATCGGCCGCCGGCGCCATCTCGCGGATGCGCCCAGGGAAACGCTGATCAGGCTGCGACCACAGTTCGACCTCGACCACCTGACCCATCTCGAAACGACCGAAGCCCTGCTCCGGCAGGCTGATCGACACCTCGCGCTCACCATCGGCAGCCAGGGTGAACACCGTCTGCCCCGCCGCCACCACCTGCCCCACCTCGACCGCACGGCGGGCGATCACGCCGTCCTGCGAGGCCCGCAGCACGGCATAGTCGGTCTGAYTGCGGGCCACGTCGTACTCGGCCTTGACCTGTTTCAGACGCGCTGCGCCAGCACGGTACTGGTTCTCGACGTTGTCGAACTGCGAGCGGCTGACCAGGTTGCGCCCAAGCAACGCCTTGTAGCGCTCACGCTCGGCGCGCACGGTCTGCAGGTTGGCATCGGCTGCCGCCATCTGCGCGCGGATGGCTTCCAGTTGCAGGCGCACGTCCTGGGGGTCCAGTTCGGCCAGTGGCTGATCTTTCTTCACCCGGTCGCCGACATCCACCATGCGCTTGCTCACCTTGCCGGCGATACGGAAGGCCAGCTCAGGCTCGTAGCGTGCACGCACCTCGCCCGGATAGCTGTCGACCAGCGCGGTAGCCGGCTGCGGCTGCACCACCATGGCAGGACGGATCGGTTGCTCCACCTGCTCACCGTTACCGCAGGCAGACAGCATAAATACGAGACCCAAAGACGCAACAAGCGGGAGAACGTGGCGGGACATGTGTAAGACCTTTCGGAGAAGGTTTGGAATATTTGTACTGGCGGGTATAGTAAAAATAGCAAACTCGCCAGTCCAGTATTAAAATCCGCCAATGCCTGACAAGTTGTTACAACCTTCCGGCCCCGGCCGCCCGAAGGATCCCGCCAAACGTCGTGCCATCCTCGAGGCAGCCAAGAGTCTGTTCCTGCGCAACGGTTACGACGGCAGCAGCATGGACGCCATCGCCGCTGAAGCAGGCGTTTCCAAGCTCACGGTGTACAGCCACTTCACCGACAAGGAGACCCTGTTCTCTGCGGCGATCAAGGCCAAGTGCGAGGAGCAGCTTCCCGAACTGCTGTTCGAACTGCCGGATAACGTGCCGCTGGAAAGCCAGCTCCTGGAAATCGCGCGTGGTTTCCTGGCGCTGGTCAACAGTCGCGAATCGGTAGAAATGCACCGCATGATGGTGAACCTGGCCAGCCAGGGCTCGAAGCTGTCGCAGCTGTTCTACGAAGCCGGCCCGAAGCGGGTGCAGGAAGAGATGGAAGTGCTACTGCACAAGGCTGCCGAGCGCGGCCTGCTGAGCCTGGATAATCCGCATCTGGCCGCCGATCACTTCTTCAGCCTGCTCAAGGGCGGCGCGCATTTCCGCCTGCTGATCGGTTGTGGCGACCCCCTGGAGGGTGAAGCCGCCGAGCACCATGTGCAGGATGCGGTGCAGCTGTTTCTGCGCGCTTACCGGCCCTGAACCGGCGGCGCCTATGCGCCGGCTTCCAGCTTCTTCTTCGGGTAAATGTCATAACGGCTGGACTTGCCTTCCAGCACGTAGCCCGGCTTGCTACCTTCGATCGCCGGGGCCTTGCGCGGGCGCTTGACCACCACGCGATGAGTGGCCAGCGCCAGCGCCGCCTCGAGCAACGCCGGCGCATCCAGGTCATCGCCGACGAACGGGCGGAACAGGCGCATTTCCTTCTTAACCAGCGCACTCTTGTCGCGATGCGGGAACATCGGATCGAGGTAGATCACCTGCGGCGCCTCCCCCTGCCAGCGGCGCATCAGCTCGATGGCGTTACCGACAAGCAGATGCATGCGCGCCACGATGGGCGCCACGTCGAGGTTCAGCGCCGCACGCTGCAGACCGTCCTCCAGCAACGCCGCCACCAGCGGCTGACGCTCGATCAGGGTCATCTCGCAGCCCAGGCTGGCCAGCACAAACGAGTCGCGCCCCAGCCCCGCCGTCGCGTCGAGAATACGCGGACGAATACCCGACTGTACGCCCACCGCCTTGGCGATCATCTGCCCGCTGCCACCACCGAACTGGCGTCGATGCGCCGCTGCGCCCTCGACGAAATCCACCCGCACCGGGCCAGGCGCCTTGTCGCCCAGCTCCACCAGTTGCAGCCCGTCGTCTCCCAGCTGCAGAGCGAACTCGGTTTCCCCCTCTTGCGCCAAGCCCAGGCGCGACGCCCACCGGGCGGCTGCTTCAGCGTACTGGGGGTGCAGGGCTTGGATACGGATGCTGGCGTTGTGCCGCTCGTCGGTCATTGGCTCGTTCGCTCAAAAATCACTCAAAGCATCGACCACGCGGCCGATATCGAAGAAGCGGCATTCTGCCAGACCCGGCCGCCGACAGCCGCATCGAGAGTGAACATGTTCGACGCCCTCTCCGCACCACGCCCAAGCAGCAGCTCCGCCAGCCATCGTCGTCTCGATGAAGATCTCGACAGTGTGGCGCACGAATCCATCAACTATCAGATTCTGCGCCGCACCCTTGGGATAGACGAAGAGCAGAAACCTGGAGAAATTGCCCGCGAGCTGCAGCAGGCAACCGAGCCACCTGCCGTCTCCAGCAGTGCAGCCGCCGTCAGTCAGGCAGTGATCGATCAACGCGGTCTGGAGCTGAATGTCAGCGTGGGCCAGGCGCCCCAGCAGGTCGATCCGCTGGTACTGGATATGGCTGGCAATGGTTTTTCCACCAGCGGCCTGAGCCGCCCGGTGAGCTTCGACCTGGACGCCGATGGACGCATGGACTCGATCAGCGTACCCACCAATGACGATGCGCTGCTGGCGCTGGATCGCAATGGCAACGGGCGTATCGACGATGGCCGCGAACTGTTTGGCGATCAGCATGGCGCTGCTAATGGCTTCGCCGAACTGGCGCGCTTCGACGACAACGGCGACGGCCGTATCGATGCGGCCGACGCGGTATTCGAGCAGCTGCGCCTGCTGCGTTTCGATGCCCAGGGCCGCCAGCAGTTGCAGACACTCGGCGAAGCCGGCGTCAGCGCCATCGACCTGCGCGCCCGCGACGTCAGCATAGCCCTGGGCGCCTACGACCGGATCGCCCAGCTAGGCCGGTTCGAGTTCGCCGATGGTCGCAGCGGGCAGGCGGCCGATCTGCTGTTGGCCAAGCGCTAGGGATGGCGAAGCTTTTTCGTTGCCGTAGGGCGCCTCAGCGACACATCCGCCACATACCCATATCCACGTGAAAGTGATCGCGGTGGGCGGTGTTGTAGTCCGGCCCCAGCGTCAGGTTGAAACTGTCGCAGGCCGCTTCCTGCACCAGACGCAGAAAGCGCGCCTTGTCGCCCTGCCCCGGCCAGTCACGCAGCACGCTGATGTGCTGGCCGTCGCGCAGACGGAAGCCGACCATATCCAGCGCGTTGGCATAGGAATGCTGGCTGGGCCGCTGACTGCCGGCAATGCTGCGACAGGCGAAGCTGCCGACATGCTCGACGCGGGTCACCGGCTGGCCGAACACCGCCTGCGCAACCGGCTGCAGCCCATGTCGCTCGAACAGGGCGAAGCTCACCGCCAGCGGACAGGTGGCCATGAAGCTACTGCTCAGGCCAACGCTGGCACCCTGGATGCGCACGGCGTTCTCCACCGGGCAGCCCGGGTGTGGCGTGCTGTCGGCCAGACGGATGAAACGCAGCCCGGACGTCGCCAGCGCCAGGTCGCACAACTCGCGGTCCTCGCTCAAACGCCAGAGCTTGAAAGGGGTCAGCAGATTCGGCGCCTCTCGCACATCCAGCGGCGCCCAAGGGTTGAAACGCGGCGCTACATCCAGCCATCCACGCCACAGCGCCACCAGTAGCGCTGCGCCCAGCAGCAGGGAGAGCAACAGCAAGCGGCCGATTATCCGTATCAGCATATTCATCCTCCATCAGAGCAAGCCGAGCTGCTCCAGTTCCGGTTCCGTGTGCAATACCGGCAGTTCGGGCAAACCTGGCAGCCGCAACATCAGTTGTTCATGAAACCGCCGCGCCAGTTCCGGCGCCAGGCGGTTATCCGAGGTGTGCGCGAATACGTAGGGAGACAGCCCCTGCTCGATCCAACCGGCGACCTTGTCCAGCCAGGGCAACATGAAGGGGTCGTTGGCCAGTAACTCGGGATGGCCGATGAAGCGCAACTGCGGGCCCTGACTGAACGCAGTGGGCCGAGTCGGCAGGCGCGGCTTCTTCCCCTGCGCATGCAACACGGCGGGCTCCTGCGAATCGCAGCTGAACAGCGCACGCGAATCCAGACAGATACGTTCGATACCACGCTCGTGCAGCAGGCGATTGAGCACGCGCTCGGCATCGCCCTTGGCGAAGAATTCCGGGTGGCGCACTTCTATCGCCAGAGACCAGTCACCCCAATGCTCGATGAACGCCGCCAGCTCCGCCAACCGCGACGGTCCGAAGCTGGCCGGCAGCTGCAGCCAGTATGGCGCTACCCGTTCGCCGAGCGGCGCCAGCAACTGGCGAAACTGCATGACCCCATCCAGTTGCTGGCAGAGATCCTCGCTATGACTGATGTCTCGCGGCAACTTGGCGCAGAAGCGAAAGTGCGTCGGCATCGCCTGCACCCAGCGCGCCACCGTTTGCTCGCTGGGCCTGGCGTAGAAAGTGGTATTGCCTTCAACCGCGTTGAACACCTCGGTGTAGCGGCTGAGAAACTCGGCTGGCCGGGTATCCTGCGGATACAGCGTGGCTCGCCAGGCAGCTTCGCTCCAGGACGGACAACCAAGGTAATAGGGAAGCGCAGCGCTCATCGATCTGTTTAGCGGACCTGGCTGAGAGGGCGTGAAACGGGGTTACGCGTAGAGATCGAGCCCGAGCACTTCCTGCGCATCGTACTCACTGGCGTAAGCGGCGGTGGTGCTGTAGCTGGCCAGCGCCTGAGCAGCACGGTTGCTCAGCGCAGGCTGTTGATAACCGAGGTCCTGCGCACGGATGGGCAGGCTATCGGTGTTACTGCTGCTGGCCTGCACACGGCGAATCTGCGGCGTCTGCTCCAGACCCTGGCTGCTGGCCGGGGCAGCCGGCTGTTCGCGCTGAGCCTCGACCTCCCGCTGCGCCTCACGATAGGGCGTGACCGCGGTGCCCGAACGGGGGCCGCGATCTGGCGAGTAGGAAGGTAGGTAACCGTCGATCCGCATCTAGGACTGCTCGGTGGGCTCGGCTGAACAAGGGACAGTGCTGGCAATGTAGCGGCGGGCATCGTCCTTGGCAAATGCCAAGGGGATTCTGACGCCAGGCATCCGACCAGTTGTCATACCGGCGGCGCTTTCGGCGTGGCGACCTGGTCACGCAGGTACACCGGCTGCGCCTGATCAGCGGGCACCGCCTCGCCACGCGCCCAGGCAAAGCGGGCCAGGCTCAGCAGGTCTTCGGCATGTGGCAGCATGCTGCCATCCATGCTCGTTGGCGTGAGGGCAATACGCGCGGCGAAGGTGCCCCAACCGGTGCCGGCGCCGAACCACTCGCCCTCGCTGCCACGCGGCGCCTCGGCTTGCTCCGGCGGCAACACTGCCTCCTGACCGAGCAGACGCATCTCGCCAGCCTCGGCGCGGTAGCAGCCCCAATAGACTTCGTCCATGCGTGCATCGATGGCGGCTGCGACCTGGGTCGCGCCCTGCTCACGCAGCGCACGCTGAGCCAACACGGCGAGATTGGAGACCGGCAGCACCGGTCGATCCAGGGCAAAGGCCAACCCCTGCACCACGCCGATGGCGATGCGCACACCGGTGAATGCACCCGGGCCACGGCCGAAGGCGATGCCATCCAGCGCCGATGCGGCGATACCCGCCTCCCCCAGCAGTTGCTGAATCATCGGCAACAGGCGCTGCGCGTGCATGCGCGGGGCGACTTCGTAGTGGCTGAGCACGCGACCATCGTGCAGCAGCGCGACGGAGCAGGCTTCGGTAGCGGTATCGAGGGCCAGGAGAGTGGTCATTGCATTCGGACAGCTGAAGAAAAAGAGCCGGCATTAGACCGGCTCGACAACATTTTTTCCAGCGCCATGACGGCGCCTGACTTGCGCAGAGCGACCGACGGAGATCAGCGCCGCCTTACCAGGGCTCGACCACCGGCTCGGCATCCCAGCCTTTGAGCGGCGCCTTGGACCAGGTGCCGTAGCCGGCATTGGGGAACACGATCCACTCGACGCCCCACTTGTCCGACTCTTCGGCAACGGTGTTGCGCTGTGCGTCGAGCGGTGTCTTGCGGAAGCGTGCGTCGAAATCATGCAGCGTGTCACCCAGCAGCAGGATGATCTGATGATCGGCGCTGACGATGGCGCGGCGCTCGACCTTGGGCGGCCCGAGCAGCAGCACGCTCTTCTCCGACACCTGCGGCAGGCCCAGCTTGTTCAGGGTGGCCAGGGTGTATTTCTTCTGCTCGTCGGCGCGATCGGAGATGTAGCGAATGGTCACGCCGAGCTTGTCGGCATGCTCGAGGAATTTCTTCGCACCTGGGATCAGCACGGGTGTGCCGTCACGCTCCCACGGCAGCCAGGTGTCCCAGGCGTCGTACTGGTGACAGTTGGCCAGATCGCGCGCCAGCAGCGCGCTGTTGTCGATCACGGTTTCATCGAGGTCGCTGACGATGGCCAGCTTCGATGGATCTTTCGCCGCCGCCACGGCCTTGTCGAGTTTCTCCGTGGCGATGTTATAGGCCTGCAACTGCAGCGCCTGGATTTCCGCAGACTGCTGCTGAAAGCGCAAGCCCATGGTGAATTCGGCGACGGAACAATTCGTCGCGGTGTCGGCAAATGCCGGCTCAGTGGCCAGCAGCGATACCGCAAGGCCCAGCCAGATGCGTTTCTCGGTCATTGAATGCCCTCTTCCTTATAGGTTATCGACACGCCCCGACGCAGGCCGGAGGCTTGCATCCTCGATACTAGTCGGCACGCATTGCGCAGCCATGCTTGAGAACGACCAGAACGTATCCAGGTTCCATAAACGAGCAAGGCCCCTTGCGGGGCCTTGTCATGATGACAGCTGACGATCTGAACTCAGTTCAGAGCCGCCAAGGTCTTCGCGGTGATCTCTTCAACGCTGCCGACACCCGGAATATGGCTGTATTTCGGGGTACCGGATGCAGCGGAGAGCTTCTGATAGAAGTCCACCAGCGGCTTGGTCTGCGAGTGGTAGACGGACAGGCGATGACGCACGGTTTCTTCCTTGTCGTCTTCGCGCTGAACCAGCTCTTCACCGCTGATGTCGTCCTTGCCGGCAACCTTCGGCGGGTTGTACTCGGTATGGTAGACGCGGCCGGAAGCAGGGTGAACACGGCGGCCGGACAGACGCTTGACGATCTCCTCGTCCTCCACGGCGATTTCAACCACGTGATCCAGAGCGACGCCAGCATCACGCAGCGCTTCGGCTTGCGGAATGGTGCGCGGGAAGCCGTCGAACAGGAAGCCATTGGCACAATCGGCCTGAGCGATACGCTCCTTGACCAGATTGATGATCAGGTCGTCGGAGACCAGACCACCGGAGTCCATCACGCTCTTGGCCTTCAGACCAAGCTCGGTGCCGGCCTTGACCGCAGCACGCAGCATGTCGCCAGTGGAGATTTGCGGAATGCCGAATTTCTCGGTGATGTAGCGAGCCTGGGTACCTTTGCCGGCACCGGGCGCCCCCAGCAGAATCACGCGCATCGATGTGCTCCTCAAGAGTTATGTAGTAATCGGTCGGACTCGCCTCGTGGGGCCAATCTCTTGAATGTAGTGCGGCAGCCGTAGCGGCCAAAAGGCTGCTCAAGATACACAGCGCACCCCAGGCGCACAAGCCGCCAAAAGTCGGATAAAAACCCTCCTCCCGGCGGCCTGGACCTGCTTCGCGGCGCAGGTCAGGCAGTTGTCCACCAGTGCCCGCTGCCCTTCACCCCGTGTTGCGCAAGCCCGCTGCAATACCGGCAACGCTGACCAGCAAGGCCTGTTCGAGAGGGCTCTCCGGCGCCTGTTCACGTTGCCGGCAGCGCGCCAGCAGCTCGGCCTGCAACAGGTGCAGCGGGTCTAGGTAGGTGTTGCGCACGCTGATCGATTCCAGGGTTTCCGGGTTGTGCGCGAGCAAACGCGACTGACCGGTCAGTTCCAGCACGGCAGCACACGCCTGCGACAATAGGTCGCGTAACTGCGCCCCCAGCGCCTGCAGCGCCGGTTCGACCAGACGCTCGTCATAGAGGGCGGCAATACTGGCGTCTGCCTTGGTCAGAACCATCTCCAGCATGTCGATGCGCGTACGGAAGAACGGCCATTGCTCGCGCATGCTTTTCAGTAGCTCAGCATCACCGCCTTTCAGGGCTTGCCCCAATGCCTGCTCCCAGCCGAGCCAAGCCGGCAGCATCAGACGCGTCTGTGTCCAGGCGAAGATCCACGGGATCGCCCGCAAGCTCTCAACGCCGCCTTCGCGCCGCTTGGCCGGACGACTGCCCAGCGGCAAGCGCCCGAGCTCCTGCTCCGGCGTGGCCTGGCGGAAATATTCGACGAACTGTGGATGCTCACGCACCACACCGCGATAGGCCTTCACCCCGACATCGGCAAGGCAATCCATCATCGCCCGCCAGCTCGGTTCCGGCGCCGGTGGCGGCAGCAACGTGGCCTCCAGCACTGCTGCGAGATAGAGATTGAGGTTCTGCTCGGCGATATCCGGGAGACCGAACTTGAAGCGGATCATTTCCCCCTGCTCGGTGGTGCGGAAACGCCCCGCCACCGAGCCGGGCGGTTGCGACAGGATGGCCGCGTGAGCAGGGCCACCACCACGGCCAACGGTGCCACCGCGACCGTGGAACAGCAGCAGTTCGACCTGATGCTCGCGACATAGACGCACCAATTCCTCCTGGGCACGGTACTGCGCCCAGGCTGCGGCGGTTGTACCGGCGTCCTTGGCCGAATCGGAATAACCGATCATCACTTCCTGCGGGCCATGCAGGCGCGCGCGATAGCCGGGCAACCCCAGCAGGCGGTCGATCACCGGCCCGGCATGATCCAGATCGGTCAGGGTTTCGAAAAGTGGCACCACCCGTATCGGTCGGCGCAACCCGGCCTCTTTCAGCAGCAGTTGCACGGCCAGCACGTCGGAGGCGGCACCGGCCATGGAAATCACGTAGGAGCCCAGCGATGCGGCAGGAGCTGCGGCCACCTCACGGCAAGTCGCCAGCACTTCGGCAGTATCGGCCGAAGGGCGATAGTCGCTTGGCAGCAGTGGCCGGCGGTTTTCCAGCTCGCGCTGGAGGAAGCTCAGGCGCGTCTCCTCGTCCCATTCGGCGTAGCGACCGAGACCCAGGTAATCGGTGATTTCCGACATCGCCGCAGCGTGCCTGGCGGAATCCTGGCGAACATCGAGGCGGACTAGGAACAGGCCGAAAGTGGCTGCTCGACGCAGGCAATCGAGCAGCGGGCCATCGGCGATAACGCCCATACCGCAGGCATGCAGCGACTGGTAGCAGAGCTGCAGCGGCGCCAGCAGATCATGGTTATCACGTAACACTGCAGCACTGGGAGCCACCTCGGCAGTGAGCGCCTGCTGCGCCCAGCTGCGCGTTTCGCGCAGACGCTCACGAAGCTGCTTGAGCAATGCGCGGTAGGGTTCGGCACTGTCGCCTACCTGCGCGCGCAGTTCGTCACTGGCCTGCTGCATGGACAGCTCCGCAGCCAGATTGTCGACGTCGCGCAGGTAGAGATCGGCGGCCATCCAGCGCGCCAGCAACAACACCTCACGGGTCACGCGCGCCGTGACATTGGGGTTGCCGTCACGGTCGCCGCCCATCCACGAGGCGAAACGAATCGGCGCAGCCTCCAGCGGCAGACGCAGGCCGGTAGCGGCCTGCAGGCTCTGATCAGCGCGGCGCAGGAACTGCGGCACCGCCTGCCATAACGAATGTTCGATGACGGCGAAGCCCCACTTGGCTTCGTCCACCGGGCTGGGCCGGCTACGACGGATTTCTTCGGTGTGCCAGGCCTCGGCGATCAGCCGCTGCAGGCGCTGGGCAATACGTTCACGTTCTGTTGGCAACAGATCGCTGTGATCCAGTGCCGTCAGTTGCGCGGCGATGGCATCGTATTTCTGGATCAGCGTACGCCGCGCCACTTCGGTGGGGTGCGCTGTCAGTACCAGTTCGATGTCCAGGCGACCCAGCTGACGCGCCAGCTCATCGCTGCCCTGCCCGGCGGCGAGCAGGCGTTCGAGCAGTTCGTCGAGCACGCGCAATTCGAACGGCTCCGGCTCACCCGCACGGCGGCGACGCACGCGATGCTGCTGCTCGGCAATGTTGGCCAGGTTGAGAAACTGATTGAAGGCCCGTGCCACTGGTAACAGTTCGTCGTCACCCAGATCGCCCAGAGTGCTGGTCAACTGCTCGGCACCCGCCGCAGAGCCACGACGACCGGCTTTGGCCGACTTGCGTATGCGTTCGATCTTGTCGAGAAACTCGTCGCCTAGCTGAGTGCTGATGGTGTGCCCGAGCAGCTCGCCGAGCAGGTGCACCTCTTCACGCAGGCGCGCATCGATTTCCGCCATGTCGCACTCCTTATCCTGTTCAGTGTCAACAGAGTGCACAGCACGCCAACTTCTTACAAGGGTGCGACGCGTACCCAGGCAGGCACGCGTGCTGGGACTAGGCTTACTGACAGGCGTAGTGGATGCGCTAGCCGGCATCAGCCGCGCCACCCGTGAGGAGAGACGACATGAGAATTCGCGAACTGGCAAAACACTGGGAACAGAATGCCAAGGGGCACCTGACCCCGACCCGTTATCACATTCATCTGGATGTCGAGTCAGCCGCTCGCCTGGCGGCGCTCACCGAGATGTACCCCAAGCATCACAGCGAGGAACTGCTCGGCGAACTGATCGGCGCAGCGCTCGAGGAACTCGAGGCCAGCCTGCCCTACGTGCGCGGCAACAAGGTGGTGGCACTGGACGAACAAGGTGACCCGCTGTACGAGGACATAGGGCCCACACCGCGCTTTCTGGCGCTGTCGCGCAAATACCTGCGTGAGCTCAGTGAAACGGGCAAAGGTACGAGCCACTGATGCTAGGAAGGCGCTCATTCGTTCGATATATCGTTCAACACCGCTTGTTTAGAGTCTGAACGCCGAATGCCCGAGTTGTTTTACGCAACAGCGGCAGCGACCCTGGACGTTTCAGGGGCGCCTTTGTAATGCCCCCCAGCAACCTGCCAAAAACTCAAAACCCAGTATCCACAAGGGCTTGAGGTTTATCGACGAATCTCACCGCCCGCTTCAAGGACTGCCAGAGCAGTATTACCTGACTGACCAGTCATCCAGAAAATCATGAGCTAACTGTCTTTTTTTCTGAACCATTCGAAAAACGTGTGGGTCCCAAGTGCAGGCCATCGTGGCATGCCAATGTCGCCAACACCCTTGGTAGACGAGCTACACGATGGGCCAATTGCCACGGATATCGTCGTTCATAGGAGTGTTTCAAATGGAGTTAGCCGCCATGAAGACCCATACCGAGAAAGCCCCGCGCAGCCGCCTGCACGGGATCAAACTGGCTGCCCTGGCACTGGGTAGCAGCCTGGTACTGGCTGGCTGTGCGGGTAACCCGCCCAGCGAGCAATACGCCGTGACGCAGTCTGCCGTGAACTCGGCGATCAGCGCCGGCGGTACCGAGTTTGCCGCCGTGGAAATGAAGTCCGCGCAGGACAAGCTCAAAGAGGCAGAGCTGGCCATGCACGAAAAAGAGTATGAGAAGGCCCGTCG
Source organism: Pseudomonas sp. EggHat1 (assembly GCF_014892995.1). NCBI lineage: Bacteria > Pseudomonadati > Pseudomonadota > Gammaproteobacteria > Pseudomonadales > Pseudomonadaceae > Pseudomonas > Pseudomonas sp. EggHat1. Next base: position 1,772 of record NZ_JACKQK010000008.1, on the reverse strand, counting down.
CCTGGCTGAGCAGGCCGAGTGGGATGCCCGACTCGCCGAGCGCAAGGCCCAGGCCGCCAAAGCCGAGCAGGCACTGCAAGACGCCCGTCAGGGTGTTCAGGAACTGCGTGAGGAAGGCATGCGTAACGCTCAGTGAGCGCCATGCACCCCACCCATTCGCTGACAGATCAAAGGATGAACGCCATGCGTAAACACGTGATGATCCCCGCCCTTCTGGCTCTGAGCGTCGGCCTGGCCGCCTGCTCGCACCAGCCCAATGCCAACCTGGAGTCGGCGCGTAGCAACTTCTCCTCCCTGCAGAGTGATCCGCAGGCGAGCAAGGTCGCAGCGCTGGAAACCAAGGAAGCCCAGGAATGGCTGAACAAGGCCGACAAGGCCTACATGGAAAAGGAAGACGAGAAGAAGGTCGACCAACTGGCCTACCTGACCAATAAGCGCGTCGAGGTGGCCAAGCAGACTATCGTGCTGCGCAATGCCGAAGCCGAGCTGAAGAATTCCTCGGCGCAGCGCGCCCAGGCCCTGCTCGATGCTCGCGATGCGCAGATCCGCAAGCTGCAGAACAGCCTCAACGCCAAGCAGACCGAACGCGGCACGCTGGTGACCTTCGGTGACGTCCTGTTCGACTTCAACAAGGCCGAACTCAAGAGCAGCGCACTGCCCAACGTCACCCAACTGGCGCGCTTTCTCCAGGAAAACCCGGAGCGTCAGGTGATCGTCGAGGGTTATACCGACAGTGTCGGCTCGGCCAGCTACAACCAGGGCCTGTCCGAGCGCCGCGCCGAGTCCGTACGCCGCGCCCTGGTACGCGCTGGCGTGGCGCCGACGCGCATCGTCGCCCAGGGGTATGGCAAGGAGTATCCGGTCGCGGACAACTCCAGCGACTCCGGTCGCGCGCAGAACCGTCGCGTGGAGGTGACCATCTCCAACGACAACCAGCCGGTCGCTCCGCGTTCGGCTACCGGCGCCTGATAGCCAGCCGGAACGAAGAAACCCGCCTGATGGCGGGTTTCTTTTTGGTACATCGCATTTTCGCGGGGAGAATACGCTTGACACCGAACTGGCAATTACGTGTGGGCTTTCGATGACTTGGCACTCTCCATTCACACGCCGCCTGGCCTGATGGGTTTCGCCCCTCACGGGCGAGCAACCGTGTTCAGCGTCAAGCCACTTGAGGCCTGAAATGAGCCTGATCACGGAGCATCGCATTGAGGATGGTAAGCAATTTCCGCATGCAGGCGACGACCGCTACTTTGCCTGGTTTCCCCTGCTCCTTAAGTCGCCGGTAGAAGCTGTACACGACCTCGTTGTGGCTGCGAATGGCCGACAGCGTAGCCATGTAGAGCACCTTCCTGACTTCGGATCGTCCACCCCAGACTCGCCGGGTACCTCGGTAGTAGCCGCTGTCCTCTGGCAGTAGAGCTAGTAACGTGATTCGACAAACGGGCCCGATACCTTTCACTTCAGCCAGCAAGTCATCCTTGGCCCGCCAGATCTCTGACTTTTGAATGGCGTCATTTAGCCCTGCATCGTTGGCTCTGAGGCGCTTCTCCAGCCACTGGATGTGCAGCTTGATGTCGCGTCGCAGGGCCTTGCCCACCGCCTGCTGCAAGCGCAGCTTTTCGGCGACCATCATGTCGACCAGTTGTCGCCGACGCCCAACCAGATCCGCCAGTTCGAGCGCCTGCTCATCGGGTAACGGGCGGATGGCGGGACGGATGGCAATGCCGAATGCGGCGAGAACCCGAGCATCCAACGCGTCGGTCTTGGCCAGT